>CAYMXT010000061.1:0-5151 GCA_964394415.1 uncultured Planctomycetales bacterium | reverse complement strand
AGCACAGACTCTCTGTGTGCAGCACAGACGATTCGTCTGTGCGTGCAGCACAGACTCTCTGTGTGCAGCACAGACGATTCGTCTGTGCGTGCAGCACAGACTCTCAGTCTGTGCTTTGACTCTACAAGCGGAACGAGCCGTCCAGCGACAGCCACGGCAGCAGGCCGCCCGCGCTGTTCTGGCTCGCATCCGCCGACTTGTCCACGTCGGCCTTGTCCGCACCCGCAGGCGCTGCGCCACTGGCGGCGTTCGCGCTGATGCGTGTGACGCTCGCCGCCGGGACGGCCTGGCCCGAATCGAGTTCGAGCACCGCCCCGCCGTCGGAATCAAAGCGGATGCCGGTCACCACGCCGCCCACGACTTCGTCCTCGTCCTCGTCGTTCGTCAACGTGGCGGTGACATACTTGCCGAGCAGATCGCCGGCGGCGGTGGTGCGTTGCTGGCGCGAGAGCTGCGCGAGCGTGTCGGTGAGTTGCTGCGACAGCTCGATGTTCCGAATCTGCGAGACCTGCCCGATCATGTCGCCGGTTTTCGTCGGCTCCAGGGGGTCCTGCTGCCGCAGCTCGGTGACGAGCAGCTTGAAGAAATCGGCGCTGCCGAGGCCGGTGACCGTGCGGTCGGTCCGCGGCGTAGCAGCGGCCGGCGTGAAGGGGCTGATCGAGGTGGTAGGCATTGCAGTCACCTATTGTGTGGCACCGGCTTCCAGCCGGTGTCACGCGAGTACGTCCACCAACGGCTCCGCCGTCGGGCTTGAAGGTCGCTGACCGGGCTCGCTGGCCGGCTCGCCCTGCGGACCGTCATCCGCCGACCGCGCGTCGGCCTGGGCCGGGCTGCCGTGGCCATCGGGGGCCACGTCGCCGTGTGGCGACGGCTCGACCGGTCCGTCCGGTCCGCGCACCTCGACGTGCCGGAGCTGGATGCCGACGGCGTCGAGGTCGCGCCGCAGCCGGTCCAACTGCGTTTCGAGCAAACGCTGTGCCGCGGCGGTTTGCGTATCGACGAGCAGCGTGAGCTGATCGTTGCGCAAATCGAGATGCAGCCGCAACGTACCGAGTTCCGGCGGATCGAGGCGCAGCGTCGCGGCGGCGCGCTTGCCGGCCAGTTGTGCTTGCACGACGCGCACAACCCGCGCCATGTTCGCGTCGGATTCGCCGTCCGCGGGCTGCGGCGCGGGCGCGGCGGCGTGGCGGGCGGGCGTGGAGTTTGGGCGACTCGCAGTTGCGACGGCGGCGCCGGCGGAGTTCGGCGCGGCACGCGTTGCGCCCGCGGCGACCGTCGGTGTTGCGCCGCCAACCGCAAGCCGATGGCCAACTCGCGCCACGACTGGCACCGCGTGCGGTCCATTCGCCGGCGAGGTCGCCGCATTCTGGGCAACCGCCCCCGCCGTGTGCGGTGTTGTGGCCGCCGGACCGCCGCGCACTGCTGGCACATTCGTAGTTGGCGGAAGCGCCGTCGCCTTGGCCTCGACACGACCAGCGGGGCCGGCCGCCGGCGTGGCGGCGGGTTCGGCGCGGGCCGGCGCCGGTGCGGCGGGCGACTTTTCGCTTGCCTTGGCCAGCGTTTCGCGAAAGGCCCCCCGCGGATGCGCCCGTTGTTGAAGCTCGTCGCGCAACTGCGCCCGCGCGGCGACGCGGCTGCCGGCGTCCATGTTGCGCTCGGCGTCACGCAGCAGGTCGGACGGGCGCGGCGTCTGCGACGCGTCGGCCAGGGCGGCCTCGTGTGCCTGCTCCCGGCGGCGCTGCTTCTCCACACGGCGAGCGAGCGCCTGCTCGTGCCGGGCTGTGGCCTCCGGCGTCAGGCGAAAGACCGCCGCGAGATCCGGCAGCGGCGATGACGGTCGTTTTTCCGGTCTCAACAAACCGGGCGGTGGGCTCGCCTCAAGCGGCATCGCGGCACCTACGGGGCCGCGGCCCCCGTGGTCATCCGTGACGCCGTGGCGGGGCCGGTCGTGGTCTGAAGGCGAACCTGCTCCAACAGCTCGCTCTGAATCTGCATCTCTTCCGCGGTCTTGAACTGGTCCATGATCCGCTTCACGCGGC
Organism: uncultured Planctomycetales bacterium; assembly: GCA_964394415.1. Lineage (GTDB taxonomy): Bacteria > Planctomycetota > Phycisphaerae > UBA1845 > Fen-1342 > JAGVEP01. The sequence goes on along the minus strand of CAYMXT010000061.1, from coordinate 3,112 downwards.
TCTCATCGAGTTCCTTGATCAGCCGCACCGCGTCCACGGGCTGCTTACGCCAGACGCGCAGCAGATGCTCCTTGGCCTGTCGCGGCTGCATGTTCGAGACCAACTCCAACTCCTTTGCGAAACCCGCGTCCTGCGCGGCGGCGACCTGCGACTTCTGCTGCGCCGCGAGTTCCAGGTCTTTGCGCTGCGCCGCCAGGCGTTCCTGCTCCTGCACCGCGTGCGCAAGCACTTGGTCCAGCAGCCGGCGCTGCGCCTCCAAATCGCGGGCGGCCCGCTCGGTCTCCAGCCGCTCCAGATGTTCACGCTTCCGCAGCCGACGGACCTCCTCCTCCGTCGCCCCGTGACCCGCCGCAACGGCTTCGGACTCCTCGTCCGCGGGTTGCGTCGTGGGCTGCGTGGTCGTGGCGCCCGGCTTCAGCTCGCCGCGCAGGGCCTGCGCGAGCAAGCCCAGCCGGTCCGCGTCCAGCTTGCCGGTGCCGAAGAGCACGCCGACGAACCCGCCCGTGGCCAGCAGCGTGGCCAGCGCGACGGCGGCCAGCAGGTTGTACACCTTTCCAAGCACGTGTCAGCCTTCGCGATGCACTGTTACAACGGCGGATGGCCGTGCAACTGTTGTGCCAACTCATCCGCGGCGGCCTGCGCCTGCCGGTCGCGGTCGTGGACGTACTCTTCCCAGCGCCGGTCGCGCAGCTTCTCGACGACGCGGGCCTGCGTGCGGGCGGCCCGCAGCTCGGCCGCCCGCGCGCGGAGCTGGTCCTGTAACACGGCCCGCCAGGCGTGGTGGTCCGCGAGCTGACGACGCAGCGCCGCGATCCAGGCGCGGCCGCGTTGGAGCGTGAGCGGATCGAGCCGCGTTTGCTGCTGGCCGTCGAGCAACTCCTGTTGCTGGCGCGCCACCGCATTCAAGGTCTGCACGATGAGCTGCTCGACGCGGGCAAGCTCTGCGCGCTGGGCGGCAACTTTGCGCTTCGCCTCGCGCTCGCGAAGCTGCCGCACCCGCCGCAACGTCTCCAGGTTGAACACAAAACGCTTGGCCATACCGCGACACAGACTGATAGTCTGTGCTCCACTCATCACCGGCTGGCAGCCGGTGCCACACGAGTTCGGGTGTCGGCGATCAGTTTGCCGAGGGCCATCAGACGCTCCGCCGCTTCGGCCAGGCTGCACCGCGCGTCCTGCGCTTGCATCAGGTAGGCAGTAATCGCCGCGCGGGTCTGAATCGCCACGTCATAGTCGGGGTTGGAGCCGGCGGCGTACGCCCCGATGCTGACCAGATCCTCAATGTCGGCCCACGTCGCCAGGACGCGCCGCACGGCCAGGGCCGCTGCCTGCTGCTCCGCCGGCGTGACGTCCGGGGCCACCCGGCTGATGCTGTTCAACACGTCCACCGCCGGATACTGCCCGCGATTGGCCAGGTCGCGCGAGAGCCAGATGTGGCCGTCGAGAATTCCGCGGACCGCGTCGGCGAGCGGTTCATCCAGGTCGTCACCCTCGACGAGCACTGTGTAAACGCCCGTGATGCTGCCGGTCTGCGTGCGGCCGGCGCGCTCAAGCAACCGCGGGAGCAGGGCATAGACGCTGGGCGGGTAGCCCTTGGCCGTCGGCGGTTCGCCGGCCGCGAGGCCGATCTGCCGCTGGGCCATCGCCATGCGCGTGATCGAGTCCATAAGTAGGAGCACGTTCAACCCCTGGTCGCGGAAATACTCGGCGATCGCGGTCGCGTGCAGGCAGGCGCGGACGCGCAGGGCCGGAGCTTCGTCCGACGTGCAGACGACCACGACCGAGCGCGCCAAGCCCTCCGGTCCCAGGTTGCGGCGCAGGAAATCGCCGACTTCGCGGCCGCGCTCGCCGACCAGCACCGCGACGGTGGCGTCCGCTTCGGTGTGCCGGCAGATCATGCCCATCAGCACGCTTTTGCCGACGCCCGTGCCCGCGAAAACGCCCAACCGTTGCCCGCGCCCGGCCGTCAACAGCCCGTCGAGCGCCCGCACGCCCAGGCCCAGCGGTTCGTCGATCGGCCGCCGCTCGAGCGCCGGCGGGGCATTCGCGTACAGCGGGTAACGCGCGTTGACGCGCGGCGCCGGCCGACCGTCGAGCGGCCGGCCCTGCGCGTCGATGATGCGTCCAAGCAGATCGAAGCCGACCGGCACGCGCGGCGGTCCCGAGACGCAGCGCACCGGATCGTCCGGGGCGATGCCGGTGGCCTCGCCGAACGCGGTCAGGATCGTATGGCTTTCGCGCAGGGCCACGACTTCGGCGGGCACCTGGCCGTGTCGGCGGGTCCGAATGAGGCACCGCGCCCCGATCGGAGCGGGCAGCCCCGCGGCCCCCACCGTCAGCCCGCGCACGTCACACACGCGGCCGGTAAGCCCCTCGCTGAGCAGCCCATCCACCTCTGCGGCGACGCGCGTAAACACGGACGTGCGACCCGCCCCGGCGTCGGCGTATGGCAGGGGAAAGCGTGTCACGCCTGCGGCTCCTCTGCGGAGCACAGACTATCAGTCTGTGAAGTGGAGCACAGACTATCAGTCTGTGCAGTGGAGCACAGACTATTAGTCTGTGCGTGAATCGAGCGCTCGTCGTCGCCTGGCGACCGCGCAGCGCAGATTTCCGCCGCGATGCGGTCAAGCTGAATGTCGAGCGTCCCGTCAATCGCCCCATCGATGGTGCGCAGGACGCACCCGCCGCGGTCCACCTGCGGGTCGGCGGCGAGCCGGATGTGCTGCGCCGTCGCGAGGGGTACATCCGGCAGCGACTTCACCAGCTCGTAGTCGGCGGGATGAAAGCACACCTCAACGTCCGCCTGGTGCTTGACGAGTTCGAGCAAAGCGCGGGCGTTGGCCACCGCGGGCGCGGAAGTTTGCGTGCCCAGCGTCTTGCACACGCGCCGCGCAATTGCCACGGCCAGCTCAATAAGTCCGGTTTCCGCAACGGCGAGCAAGCCGTGCTTGTTGCGCTCGTATTCCGTGACGGCGGCGGTCAGGGCCTGGGTAAGCTGACGCAGTTCCGCGGCCGCCGCCACGACGGCCGTTTCGCGGGCCGCCTGAAAGGCCGCGGCGTGGCCCTGGTGGGCCGCCTCGTCGCGGGCAGTCTGCCGGTCGATTTCGGCCTG
>CAYMXT010000060.1:11357-19505 GCA_964394415.1 uncultured Planctomycetales bacterium | reverse complement strand
GACTTGAGCCACGGTCGCTATCGTACGGATTGACATGCGCATGTCCCACGGCAAAGTGCCGCTTACGATGCCACGCAAGTTCGCCCACCATACGCAAGAGCCCGATCTCAGAAGAATGAAGCGGCCCGACACGTGAACGCGTCGGGCCGCGGGGGGACAAAGGTGCAACAGGCTGCGTGTTTCGAGGCAAACGCCGGCTCGCACGAGCCGGACGGACGAACTATTTCCAGTTGTAGTTGTGGAACGGACGGCCCGTGGGCGTGCGGGTGGCGGCAATGAGCCAGCAGTTCCCCTTGCCCTTTGTGACGTCCTTGATGCAGTTGCCGTGCTTGCGGGCCAGGTACCGACGGGTCGCCGTCGTGGTGCCGTAGGTCCACTGCGTGCCGAAATAGCGGGTGAACTCGGCCTGCGAGAACTTGTACACCTGGTAGCCGTTGTTGACGTACTTGACCCAGCGGTTGGCAATCGTCGGGGACCAGTTGGTGGTCCCGGCGCCCGTGAACTGGGTGTACACGTTCTGGTACGAACCCATCCGCCACTGGCACTCGTTCCTCACGGTGTTGTACCGCGGCGAGTTGCACGTGAAGTTGGCGGTGGCGGTGTACGCGCGGCCCGTGGCGCGACCTGTGCTCCAGGTTCCGCCATAGGTACCGCCCCAGTTGTAGTAGTTTTTACGGGAAGTGGTCGTGGTTTTTCTTGCTGGCATGTCGCTCTCCATTTTCAGCCTGCTGTTCGTCCCGAGTGTGATACCACGCGCGCGAATATCGGGCAGCCGACGCTGTGACTTGAGAAGAATTGTGCCGGCGTGCTCGCCCGCCCGCCCTCGGCTATGATGCCAGAGAAGCTCACGGCCCCGGCCGCACCCCGGAGAACCAATCATGGATCGGCGTTGCACGAGGCCCCATGGCCTTGTTCCGCTCACGCCAGCGACGCTCTGCGCTGCTGCGTTTGTGCTGCTGGTTGCTCCCCTGTTTGCACAATCGCCCCGTGCCACCCGCCGCGCCAGTGCCGCCGTCATCCCCATCCACGGCGAGATCAGCGACATCATGCGCGACAGCATCGAGCGCCGGCTGAGCGAGGCCCGCGACGCCGGGGCCACGACCATCATCTTCGAGATGAACACCCCCGGCGGCCTGGTCACCAGTGCCCTCGACATTTGCCGATTGATAAAGAACCTGCCGCCGGAAGCGCGCACGGTCGCATGGGTCCATTCGGACGCCTACAGCGCGGGCGCGATGATCTCCGTCGCCTGCCGCGAGATCTGGATGAGCGGGCATTCGTCGCTCGGCGATTGTGCCCCCATCATGGTCGCACCGACCGGCGTCCAGGAGCTTGGCGACGCCGAACGGGCGAAAGCCGAAAGCCCTATCCTCCAGGAATTCCGCGACTCCGCCGCACGCAACGGCTACGACCCGCTGCTCTCGCGGGCGATGGTCACCGTCGGCGAAGAGGTGTGGTGGCTGGAGCGGCCCGACGGCAGCGAACGCCGGTTCGTCAGCAGCGCGGACAAGAAGAAGCTGATCGACGACACCCCGGCGGACGAGCGCGAATGGCAGCTCGTCACGTCTTGCACGCTGCCCGGCGACGGCCGCGTGATCCCCATTGCTCAGCCGGTCGACCGCGCCGGCGAGCTGCTGACCATGTCGCAGTTTGAGGCGGTCGCGTATGGCTTCGCCCGCGGGATTGCCACGGGGCTGGAAGACCTGACGCGCAAGCTCGACCTGCCCGACACCCCTCTGACGTTTGGCAAGACCGGCTGGGAGAAGTTCGCGACCTGGCTGAATGACCCCATCGTCCGGGGCTTGCTGTTCGTGATCGTGCTGATCGGGGCGTACGTCGAGTTTCAACACCCCGGCCTGATCCTGCCGGGCGTGACGGCCCTGGTCGCGCTGGCGATCTTCCTGGCGGCCCCGTACGCCGCGGGCCTGGCGAACATCTGGACGGTCATCGTGCTGGTCGCCGGGCTGGTGATGCTGGGGATCGAGGTCGTGGCGGTGCCGGGGTTCGGGTTGCTGGGACTGGCGGGGACCGCGCTCATCGTCATTGCGCTGCTCGGGACGTTCGTGCCGGCGGAGCCGGACCTGCCGTCGTTTTCGTTGCCGAACTTGCAGGCGACGTGGGACGGGTTGTATCTGGGCGTCAAGGTGCTGGCGTCAAGCGTGCTGGTCTCGATCTGCGGGATTCTGATGCTGGCCCGCTATCTGCCGCGGACGCGCATCGCCGCCGGACTGATCATTGCGAACCCCGACGCGCAGAGTTTGCCGATCTCAGATGCCCACCTGCGCATGGCCCAGGTGGGCGACGTCGGCGTCGTCACCGGCGATCTTCGGCCGGGCGGACAGGCGCGGTTTGGACAGGAAGTCATCGACGTGCAGAGCCAGGGCGAATACGTCGAGGCCGGTCGGCGCGTGCGCGTCATCCGCCGCGACGGCATGAACGTCATCGTGCGGCCCAGCGAGAATGCAGAATGAAGAATGCAGAATGCAGAATGCAGAAAGCCCCCGCCGGAGGGTGAGTCGTGCCGCGTGACGTTTCTGCATTCTGCCTTCTTCATTCTGCATTCCGCGGCCCTTGGCATCTGACTCGCGACACGCGAGAATGCTCCTGGTATCCTGGTCCTGTGAGGGCAACACATGCTCCTGGCAGCGCAAGGCTTGAAGATCCCTGATCTGCTCTGGGTCGTCATCGGTCTGGTCGCGATCCTGGCCGGGATCGGCTTGCTGATCGTCCTGCTCAACTTCGGCCGACTGTGGGTCACCGCCCTGTCGGCCAAGGCGGACGTGGGCCTGCTCGAACTGATCGGGATGTGGCTCCGCAAGGTCAACGCTGGTGTGATCGTGTACACCAAGATCCAGGCGTGGAAGGCCGGTTTGACTGACATTTCAACGACCGACCTGGAGAACCACTATCTCTCCCGCGGTCGCGTACCGAATGTCATCCAGGCCCTGATTTCCGCCCACCGGGCACGGATTCCACTCGACTATCGCACGGCCTGTGCGATCGACCTCGCCGGCCGCGACATCGTCGATGCCGTCCACACCAGCGTGAACCCCAAGGTCATCGACGTCCCCAACCCCGCGGCGGGCCGCGCCACCATCGACGGCGTGGCCAAAAACGGCATTCAGCTCAAGGTCAAGGCCCGCGTGACGGTGCGGACCAATATCCCCCGCCTCGTCGGCGGGGCCACCGAGGAGACCGTCATCGCCCGCGTCGGCGAGGGCATTGTGGCGGCCATCGGCGCCGCCGACACGCACAAGGACGTACTCGAACAGCCGGACAAGATCTCCAAGGCCGTGCTGGCGAAGGGCCTCGACGCCGGGACCGCCTTCGAGATCCTCTCGATCGACATTGCCGACGTCGACGTCGGCGACAACATCGGCGCCCGCCTCCAGGCCGACCAGGCCGAAGCCGACAAGAAGCGGTTCCAGGCCGAGGCCGAAAAACGCCGCGCGATGGCGATTGCCCAGGAGCAGGAAAACAGCGCCCAGGCGGAAGCCAACCGCGCGCTGGTAGTCCTGGCCGAGTCCGAGATCCCGAAGGCGATCGCGGAGTCTTTCCGCAGCGGCAACCTCGGCATCATGGACTACTACCGCCTGCGGAACATCCAGGCCGACACGGGCATGCGCGAGACCATCGCCGGCAAGCCGGTCGGCGAACCGGGCAAGACCTAGCGAGACAGTTCAAAGTGCAGAATGACAAGCTAAGAAACCGCACTGCTCGACACGGCGCCCCCTACGGAGCGCTCGCACTTTGAACTTGCTACTTGACACTTTGAACTCCTCGACGGTTCCGCCGCTCGCGCAGCACCGTGGCCCGGACATCGATGTCGGCCAGCTTGTTTACCTCGCGGCGGCGCTGGTCGCGACCGTAATCGGCGCCCTGATGAAGCGGAAGCCGAAGAGCCCCCCGCCGACCTCCGCGGAGCCGACGGAGGACACGCAGCGGGCGTCGGACCCGGCGCGCCTCCCCACGGAAGTGCCGCGTCCCGCGCCGCCCGCGGGCCAGCGGCCGCTCCCACCCCGCCGACCGTCTCTCGCTGACGCCCGTCCCGAAGAGCTGAACCGCGAGCAGCTTGAGCGTCTGCGCCGCCGGGTCGCGGCGCGGTTCACCGAGCCGGCCGCACCTCCGACGGTCGCACCGCCGTCCCCGCCGTCGGCGCGTGCGGTGGCCCTGGCGGCGCGACCCGCGGCCGACGGCAGCCCCGCGGCGCGCCTGCGCCGCGCGCTCCGCACACCCGCCGATCTTCAGACCGCCGTCCTGCTGACCGAGGTGCTCGGTCCGCCGTTGGCGCTGCGCGAGTGACGCGCAGAACCTGCCGTCGTCGCTGCCGGGCAACGTGCCTATAATCAGCGGTCCTCCAAGAGGAGTGCGGTCTCCATGAGTTCTTCGCCGACTGATCTCACCCTGGCGGTGGCGAAACCTGTCCGCCGCCCGGTCTGGACCGCCGCTGGCGCTTACCTGGAACTGGGCAAGGCCCGCCTGAGTGCGCTCGTGCTGTTCACGACCGCGGTCGGCTTTGTGCTCGCGTCGGGTGCCGCCGTGGACTGGCCGCGCCTGGTTCTGACGCTGGCCGGCACGGGGCTGGCCGCGCTGGGGGCAAACGCGCTGAACCAATGGCGCGAGGCCGGCCCAGACGCCGCGATGCGCCGGACCCGTGGCCGCCCGTTGCCCGCGCGACGAGTGACGCGCCGGGCCGCGCTGGTGTTTGGCCTGACGGCGGGGCTGGCGGGACCAGGGTTGCTGGTGACGAGCGTGAATTCGCTGGCCGCGGTGCTCGCGCTGGCCGCCTTCGTGCTTTACGTTTGGCTGTACACGCCGCTGAAGACGCGCACGCCGGCGAACACCTTGGTCGGGGCCGTCGTTGGGGCGTTGCCGCCGGTCGTCGGCTGGGCCGGGGCGTGTGGACGGCTCGAGCTGGGGGCGTCGCTCTTGGCGGGGATTCTCTTTCTCTGGCAGATTCCGCACTTCCTCGCCCTCGCGTGGCTGTATCGCGATGACTACGCCCGCGGCGGCTTCTGGATGCTGCCGCGCGCGGACACGACGGGCAGCCTCACCGGCTGCGCCGCGGTCGTGTACGCGCTGGTCCTCATCCAGGCGACGCTGGTCCCGACGCTGACCGGCTACACGGGCTGGCTGTACGCGGCCGGCGCCGCCGTGCTGGGCGTGGGACTGGTCGCGGCGGCGGCGCGCCTGGAGCGGCAGCGCAGCGACGCGGCCGCCCGCCAGCTCTTTCTGGCGAGCATTGTCTACCTCCCGATACTACTCGCGCTCATGCTTGTGGACATGCACCCGCGCGTCTGAAGGTACGACGCACGAGCTGGACACTATTCCAACTGAATGGCCGGGGCGTAGCGCGTGTTCGGATCGACGGCCCGGTACTCGTCGATGTCGGGCTGGTAGGCGTGCGTGTCCATCAGCGTGCCCCCGGCGAAGAGCAGCACGAACGCCAGGGCGCTCAGCAGGATGATGCCGATGATCGGCTTCGCGTAGCGGACGTGCATGAAGTAGAGTACGACCAGCGTGGCCTTGATCGTGGCGATGACGAGCGCAATCCACAGGTTGCCGGCCCGCCCGAAGTCCAGCTTCGCCGACCACGTGACCGCGACCGTTGCAAAGGTCAGGACCAAGAGGGCGAATAGCGTTCCGGCCAACACGCGCACCGGCACGATGTGGTGCTCCGCCGCGTGTTCAGGACTCGCCACCGTGTCGTACTGATTCGTCATGGTCTGCTTCAGTGGATCAGGTACAGCAACGGAAACAGGTAAATCCAGATCAGGTCAACCACATGCCAGTACAGCCCGGTCATGTGGACCGGGGTATGATATGCAACCGTGAAGTGTCCCCGTACGGCGCGCGCGAGAATCCATGTAATTAGGACCAACCCGGCGATGACGTGCAGTCCGTGCAGGCCGGTCATCGCAAAGTACACCGCGAAAAACGTCTGGACGTTGCGCACCGGGCCCGTGTGCTCCGCCGCCGGCTCCAGCGTCGGCCGGATCAGCCCGCGCGGCTCCGGGCCGGCCGGTGCGTATACCCAACTCACCGCGTCGCCGGACGGCTGCGTCGCGGCGGCGCTTGTCGGCGGTGCGGTCAACACGCGGTGCTCCGCGGTGGCGTGCTGAGCAAACGGCTGAGTAATCGCGTGCGGCCGGAAATGCCGCCCCCAGAGCAGCCCTTCCTTCCACTTGTGTTCGTATTCGACGAATTTCACGCCCAGAAAGCCGCAGCCGCAGAGAATCGTCAGCGCCAGCATCGCAATAAGCGCGCGGCGGCGGCCGCACTGGGCGGCCCACACCGCGGTCGCCATCGTGAAGCTGCTACAGAGCAGAATGATGGTGTTCACCGCGCCCCAGGTCTTGGAAAGGTACTGGTGCGCATACTCGAATATTTCGGGGTGATTCGAGCGATACACCGCGTAGGCGCAGAACAACCCGCCGAACAGCAGAATCTCCGTCGCCAGGAACAGCCACACGCCCTGCGTGACCGCCTCGTATTGCTGCTCCGGCGTGTCGAAGTGGTGTTGCAGATGCGCCGCGTGCGCGGGTTCGTGCTCAGCGTGTGTTCGGCTTGCGGTAGACATCAGGCGCAGCTTGCCCCCGTCGTCTTCGACACGTAGCCGTCCAGCCGCGGGTCGTAAGCGAGGTTGGTGAAGTCGTAAGGATCGCCGGCGGTGGGCGGGTGGTCGAAGTTCTGCGTCGGCGGCGGCGAGGGGCATTGCCAGTCCAGCGTCGCCGCACCCCAGGGGTTCGCCGGCGCCCGACGACCCGCGAACAGCGAATGCAGCAGGTACACCGCGGTAATCACGAAGCCCAACGCCATCAGGTACGACCCGATCGTAGAGAGCACGTGCAGTTCCTGAAACTGCGGGGGATAGTTGTAGTAGCGGCGCGGCATGCCGTGCGTGCCCATGATGAACTGGGGAAAGAAGGTGAGGTTCATGCCGGAAAACACGACAAACCAGCCGATGCGGCCCCACAACTCGCTGTACATGCGGCCGGTCATCTTGGGCCACCAGTAGTGGATGCCGGCGATCAGCGCAAAGAGCGTGCTGCCCATCATCACGTAGTGAAAGTGCGCCACCACGAAATAGGTGTCGTGCAAATGGACATCGGTCGCCAGCGCGCCGAGAAACAGGCCGGTCAGTCCGCCGATCGCGAAGATGAAGATGAAGCTCAGGCCGTACAGCATCGGCGTGCGCAAGACGATCGCGCCCTTGTACAGCGTGGCCAGCCAGTTGAACACCTTCACGGCGGATGGAATGGACACGCTGTAAGTCAGCAGGCTGAAGATCATCGAGACCAGCGGGGACTGCCCGCTGACGAACATGTGGTGTCCCCACACGAAAAAGCCCAGAATGGCAATCGCGATACTGCTGAACGCGATGAAGCGGTAGCCGAAGATGTGCTTGCGGCTGAATACGGAGATGATTTCGCTGATGACGCCCATCGCCGGCAGGATCATGATGTACACCGCCGGGTGCGAGTAAAACCAGAAGAAGTGCTGGTAGAGGACCGGATCGCCGCCGAGACTGGGGTGGAAGATCCCGATGTTGGCGGCCCGCTCCACGATCAGCAAGAGCAACGTGATGCCCAGCACGGGCGTGGCCAAAATCTGAATGACCGCCGTTGCGTACAGCGCCCACAGGAACAGCGGCATCTGGAACCAGCCCATCCCGGGCGGGCGCATCTTGTGGATGGTGACAATGAAGTTCAGCCCGGTGAAAATGGAGCTGAAGCCCAGCACGAATGCACCCATGAGCACGGGGATAACGCCCCCCATCTTCGTACCGCCCGCCTCCACGTCCGTGGAGTACGGTATGTAGAACGTCCAGCCGGTGTCCACGCTGCCGACGCCGATCGCGAGCACGGCGAGAATCGCGCCCGCCAGCCAGAGGTAATAGCTGAACAGATTAATCCGTGGAAACGCCAGATCGCGCGCGCCCAGCATGATCGGCAGCGCGAAGTTCCCCAGCGCCGCCGGGATGCCGGGGATGATGACGAGGAATACCATCACCGCCCCGTGCAACGTGAAGAACTCGTTGTAGCGATCGGCCGTGACGATCGTCTTCTCCGGCGTCAGCAGTTCCGTGCGGACCAGCACCGCGAAGATGCCGCCCAGCAGAAACGCCGCCAGGATCGACACCAAGTA
>CAYMXT010000060.1:0-11347 GCA_964394415.1 uncultured Planctomycetales bacterium | reverse complement strand
GCGATCCGCTTGTGATCAACGGTGAACAGCCACGAGCGCACGCCGCGCGCGGCAGTCAGGTAATTCACGGCTTCTGGCGCGCCGGCGGCGACCCTGGGGTGAGCGGAACTCATGGCGATGACTCTGTGCGGCCTTGGCTCAGTTCTTTGATGTACTCAATGATAGCCGTGATTTCCTTGTCCTTCAGCACCCCCTTGAACGATGACATCTCGCGGCCGTAGCCCTTCACGATGCGGGCCTGCGGATAGAGGATCGACTCGCGCAGGTAGTTGTCGTCCGCGACGGTGGCGGTTCCGTCGGTGAACTCCACCGGATGCTCATAAATGCCCTTGAGCGACGGGCCGATGTGGGCGGTCCCATCCACGGTGTGACACTGTTGGCAGCGGCGGGACACCAGAAGCTGTCCGACCTCCGCCAGTGTGCGTGTGCGGAACGGGTCCGCGGCCTCGCTGAGCCAGCGTTCGTACTCGCCGGACGGGTGGACCACCACGCGCGTTTGCATCGTGGAGTGCTGCGTCCCGCAAAACTCCGCGCATAGCAACAGGTACTCCCCCGGATCCTGCGCCTCAAACCAGAGCTTGTTGTACCGTCCCGGCACCGCGTCCTTCTTAATGCGAAACGCGGGGATGAAAAGGCTATGGATAACGTCGTTTGACTCCAGAATCAAGCGCACCGGCGTGTCTACGGGAACGTGCAACTCACCATCCGTGTGCCCGTTCGGATACGTGAAGAACCAATCCCATTTCTTGGCGAGCACACGGACATCCAACGCACCCGCCGGCGGAGTGACCAGGTCCATGAAGCCGCGAAACCCCAGATAGAACATCACCACGACCAGGACCAGCGGAATGGCGGACCAGGTCAGCTCCAGCGTGGTGTTGTGCGACACCTGACTGGTCGCCGCCTGCCCCGCGCTGCGCGCCCGGTAGCGCAGAACAAAGTAGACCATCAGGGCCACGATGAGCACGAAGAAGAACACCGTCACCCAGTAGATGAAATAGAAGACGGTATCCGTCTGTCCGGCGGCGGTCGAGGCCTGCGGCGGCATCCACACCGTCCCCGGCTCCGGCGCAATCGGGGGCAACCCGGAGCGGGCCTGGGCGAGCATCAGACTCGGTAGCGTCAGGTTCATGTCGTGACCGCGGTCAATCCCTTCGTCCGCCGCCGCTCACGGCGCCACAGCACGAGCAGGAGCGTTCCGACAAAGGCCAGCGTCAACACGCCGCCCGCCCGCACGATGTTCATGGCCGCCAGCGTATACCCACCCTGCCCATCATAATGGTAACAGTACAGCAGCACGTGATCGAGCGGCGTGCCGATCTTGCCTTCCGACGCTTCGACGAGCGAAAGGCGGACCGTCTGCCGGGGGTAGACAATATCCACCAGATACCGCGCAATCCGACCATCCGGCGTGCAGATGATCAGGGCCGCGACGTGGGCCCATTCCTGCTGGTCCTCGTTCCACTGGACGCGGAAGCCGGTCGCTTGGAGCAGCTTGTCAATGCTTGACTTGCGACCGGTCAGAAACGCCCAGCCGTCCGCCGCCGCCGGCCGGCCATAGTATTCCAAATAGTTGCGCCGCTTGACGCCGGCCAGGTGGTAGGTTTCGGTGGGTTCGAAGCTGGCAGTCACCACGCGGAACTGCTCGCCCACCGTCCAGTCCAGCTCTTTCAACGTGTCTACGAGCGAATTCAGTTGCAGCCCGCAGAGCATTGGACACTTGTAGTAATTCAGCGTCAGGATAACCGGGCGCCGGCCGTCGAAGTAGTCCCGCAGGCGCACGGGCTTACCTTCGTGGTCAACAAACTCCAAGTCCAGGGGCAACGGGGCGTTTAGATGTTCATCAATGCCGACGTTGCGCAATTCGGGCGGCGTCGGCTCGGCACGGTCCTGCGCCGCGCGCACGTCGTCACCGTGAGCAGCCCTGGATTCTGCCTCCTGCGCCGCGACCTGCGCGGCCAGCAGGGTGGCGAGCAATGCCGCGCGGACAGCGCATGCGCTCATGGGCGGTTCCTCTCCACCCCGTCGTTTGTGGACGCGGGCCGCGTCGCCGAAACCTCCTGCACGTACAACCGAATCGCTTCGTCAATCGGAATGGCCGCCAGCCCTTTCTCCGCATCGACGAGTCGGTAGCCGTTGATCTGAGCCATCTGCTGCGTTTGCAGGTCGAGCAGCTCGCGCGGCTGTGCGGCGTGCAGCTTGCGCTCATCTTCGCGGCGCTGTGCATTGTAGAACAAGACCTGCGCGAACACCACGAGCGCCAGGAGCACCAGGCCGCCGATCACGCCCACGAGCGCCGTCCCGGACGGCTGCGGGTCATCGTAGTGCAGGTTGGATGTGTCACTAGACATTGCGGAACGCCAACGCCTCCGGCAGCCGCGGGTCACGCTGGGGCAACCAGGCATATCGCGTCATCGGCCGCACCAACGCCGCGACAAAAAGGCCGCCCAGACCGACAAACAACGCCAAATCCGTCCAGTTCAGCGGGGCCACGTGGCCGCCGAAGCCGTGCGGCCGCGGCGTCACGATGTAGTACAGATCGAGCCAGTGCATGGCCAGCAGCCAGACGGCCGCCGCCGCGAGATACGCCGGTCGGCGTTTGCCCCAGCGTGAGATCAAGGCCAGGAACGGTGCAATGAAGTGCCCGAACAGCAGCAGCAAGCTGACGCCGAGCCACCACGGCTCGTCCTGGCGGGGCCGATACCACACGGTTTCCTCCGGCAGATTGGCGTACCAGATGAGCAGGTACTGCGAAAACGCGATATACGCCCAGAAGACCACAAAACCGAACGCGAGCTTGCCGAGGTCGTGGTAATGTTCCACAGTGATGGCGTCCGCCAGGCGTCCAGTGCGCCGCACGATGAAGACCAGGACTGCCAGAAGCGCGAAGAAACCCACCAGGCTGCCGGAGAAAAAGTACACGCCCCAGATGGTGCTGAACCAGTGAGGATTCAGTGACATGAGGGCGTCGATAGCGAAAAAAGAGGTCGTGAGACCGAACAGCAACATGCCCGGCGCGCTCCACCATTGCATCCGCAGGGTCAAGGCCGGGTCGCCAGTCGCATCCTGCCGGACGGACTGTCGCAAGTAAAACGTCGCCAGTAGACTCCAGACCAGGAAGTAGAGCGCGCAGCGGACGATAAAGAACGGCACATTCAGGTAGCTCTGCTTGCCTTGCAACAGCGGGTCGATCGCCACGAGGTCGGCGTTCGACCACATCCAGACGCCTTTCAAGCCCTGGAGCAAGGGAATCAGCAGTGGCACGAACAACAGCGCGAGAACGGGCAACGTGCCGGCGACAAATTCCGCCAGTCGCCGCAAGGACACGCTCCAGCCCGCGCGAACGAGGTGTTGGAGCAGCACAAAGAAAAGCGCTCCCAGCGCAAGACTCAACACGAAGCAATAATTCAGCAAGTACGAGCGAAAAAACACGTCCCAGCCAACGCGCCCGCCGTCGGCGACGCCGACCGCCACGCCCATCAGTCCCAACCCGAGCGCCAGGGCGGCGACACGAGCGGCCGCGGCGTCGTTCGACATGTTGGACTGCGCTGTACTCATGGCTTAACGCTGCTCAAGGGTGTTCCGGATCTCGGGCGGCACGTCCGCGAAGGGGGCATTCTGACTCCACTGCAACGCCCGCGTGTACGCCACGATGGCCCAGCGGTCGATCTCCGAAATCTGATCGCCATAGGGCGGCATCGTGCGAATACCATAGGTAATCGTGTTGAAAATGTGCCCCAGCGGACGCTCACGGACGGTTTCGCTCACCAGCGCTGTCGGCAGCGTGTAGCCGGGCGTGTCCAGCGCGATGGCCCGCTTGGCCACGATGCCGTCCCCGGCCCCGCCCAGGCCGTGGCACGCGGCACAGTAGATGTTGAAGCGCTGCTGCCCGCGCCGCACGAACCGCTCGGTGATGTCAAGCTGTGGCGGATACGTCGTGGCCCAGTCTTCGCCGACCTTGCCCGCGTAGTAGTGCGCGTCAGCGCGCAAATCGCCGCGCGCGACGGTCCCCGCGACCGGCGGCCGCGCGGCGCGGGCGTCGGCAAAAAGCGGGTGCGTCTGCTGGGCCCGGTAGCGTTCCTGGTTGTCCATGTCCTGAATAATGTGCAGGCGCGGCGAGTCGCTCAGCGAAACACGGGCCTTGGCGGCGAACAGCGGCGGCAACACGAGCAGCACCGCCGCGACCGTGAGCGTGAGTACTAGCGCACGCGGCAGGCGGGCCGGCGTCGCGACTTCGTCGAGCAACTCCACATGCGTGCTGCCGGCGCCGGTCAGGAAGCTGCGCGTCCGCTCGGCGTGGAACCGCGGGTCGGCCGCTGCGATGACTACGAAGAAGCGGTCGGCGGTCACGCGCCGAAAGCGCGGGTGACCACTCAACGCGCTGGAAAAGCGCGGCAGGTTGTTCATGGCCAGCATTCCCAGCACCGTGGCGAGTGCGGATAGCAGGACGGTGAGCTCGAAGATGACCGGAATGTTGGCGGGTAGGCTGAAAAGCGGCTTGCCACTGATTTGGAAGGTATAACCTTGAAAATGCGTCGGAACGAAGCCGAACGCATCGTGACCGGCTGCGTTGGACCACCATTGGAGTCCCAGGCCGCTGGCGCAGCCGAACACACCGAAAAGAAACACTATCCACGGCAGCCGCGTCGGGCGAATGCCCATGGCTTCGTCGATGCCGTGGACGGGAAACGGGGAGTGCGTGTCCCAGCGCGTGTAGCCCGCGTCGCGGACGCGCTCGGCGGCGGTGAGCAGCGCGCCCGGCGAGTCAAACTCGGCGAGGACGCCGGCGACGGTCGTCGGTTGGGCGCGCTCGGTCATGGCCGCACCTCCCGGGGTTCGAACTCGTCCGGGTTGTAGTCAAAGGCCCGGGCCGCGGCCACGTGGGCGTGCGGATGGGCGTGCGGGTCGGCGTGCGGCATGACGGTCTTGACTTCGGCCATCGCCACCATCGGCAGATACCGGCAGAACAGCAGGAACAGCGTGAAGAACAGGCCGAAGCTGCCAGCCAGGGTCAGCAGCTCCACCCACGATGGCTGGTAGACGTCCCAGCTTGCCGGCAGAAAGTCCTGGGCCAGCGAGGAGACGATGATAACAAAGCGTTCAAACCACATCCCCACGTTCACGCACATAACCACAAAGAACATGACCCAGAGGTTGGTTCTGGCCCACTTGAACCAGAATAGTTGTGGAATCACGACGTTGCATGTGACCATTGTCCAGTAGGCCCAGGCGTATGGCCCCATCGCCCGCGTGCGGAAGATGAAGCCTTCGTATGAATTGCCGCTGTACCAGGATGTGAACTTCTCCAGCAGGTAGGCATAGCCCACGATGCAGCCGGTCAGCAGGAGGATCTTGCAGCAATTCTCCAGGTGCCGCGCGGTGATGATGTCTTTGAGGCCGAAGAGCGCCCGGGCCGGAATCGCCAGGGTCAACACCATTGCGAAACCGCCGAAAATGGCACCGGCCACGAAGTACGGTGGGAAGATCGTCGTATGCCAGCCTGGCAGCACGGACACGGCGAAGTCGAAGCTCACGACCGAGTGGACGCTCAGCACGAGTGGCGTGGCCAGAGCGGCGAGGATCAGGTAAGCCCGCTCAAAGCGGTGCCAGTGCCGCGACGAGCCGTTCCAGCCGAGCGCGAGGACGCCGTACGCGAATTGGGCGAGGCGGCCTTTCGCTCGATCGCGGAAGGTCGCGAGGTCGGGGAGCATGCCGACATACCAGAAGAGCAGCGACACCGTCGCGTACGTTCCAACGGCAAAGACGTCCCACAGCAGTGGACTGCGGAAGTTGGGCCACATGGCCATTTGATTCGGCAGCGGCGCGAGCCAGTATGCCAGCCAGACGCGCCCCACGTGGATGCCGGGAAACAGCCCCGCGCAGGCAACCGCAAAGATCGTCATCGCCTCGGCGAAGCGATTGATGCTGGTGCGCCATTTCTGCCGGAAGAGGAACAGAATGGCGGAAATCAACGTGCCGGCGTGGCCGATGCCCACCCAGAACACGAAGTTGGCGATGTCAAAGCCCCAACCGACGGGGTTGTTCAGTCCCCAGACGCCGACGCCGTTGACGAACAAGTAGAGTATCATCCCCCCCAGGATCGCCAGCAGCGTCAGGGCAATGCCGAAGGCGATGTACCAGGCGCGCGGCGGGCGGTAAGCGGCCCATGGGGCGCAGGCCGCGTCCGTCAGGGTGCCGAAGTCGTGCCCGCCGAGAATCAGCGGCGCGCGCTGCCCTGGGACATCGATGGTGTTGTCAAGCTCGCCGGCAAGCGCCGCCATGCAGGTTGCTCTCAACTATGTGCTGGCGCAGGCGGTGCGTCGCCGCCGGGGCCTGGATTTCGCAACTTCGCGAGGTACTTCGTGCGCGGCTTGATGTTCAGTTCCTCCAGCAGGCCATACGACCGATTGTCCTGGTGCAGCCGTGCAACCCGGCTGTCGGAATCATTCAAGTCACCAAACACGATAGCGCTCGTGGGACAAGCCTGGGCACATGCCGGCGTAATCAAACCGTCGGCGATGTGCGCCCAGCCCTCGTTGCGGGCCGTACTCTTGACCGCGCTGATGCGCTGCACACAGAACGTGCATTTCTCCATCACGCCGCGGCTGCGCACGGTCACGCTCGGGTTGTGCGCCAGCATCTCGATCGGCGTCACCTTGGCGTGCGGGAGCAGACCCGGCAGGGCGGCCGTACCGTCCCGCGCCGAGCGCGGGTGATACGGTCCGTGGTGGTTGTAGAACCAGTTAAAGCGGCGGACTTTGAAGGGGCAGTTATTGGAGCAATAGCGGGTGCCGATGCAGCGGTTGTAGACCATCACGTTCAACCCCTCTTCGTCATGGACCGTAGCCGCGACCGGGCAGACCTGCTCGCAGGGGGCATTCTCGCAATGTACACAGGTGACCGGCTGATGGACGACGGCCGCGTTGTCCGCGTCCCCGCGGAAGTAACGATCCACCCGCATCCAGTGCATTTCTCGCCCCTTCGCCACTTCCGCCTTACCGACGACCGGAATGTTGTTCTCTGCCTGACAGGCCAGCGTGCAAGCCCCACAGCCGATGCAGGCATTCAGGTCAATCGCCATGCCCCACTTGTGGTCTTTGTACTCCCGCTCTTTCCAGAGCGAGTCGAGCTGCGGCAGGTGGACCGTGTGCTGCGCGAAATCCGGATGGTCGCGGTAGTGTTCCTGAGTCGCTTCGCGCACAAGCACGGCGACGCGCTGCTGCTCTTCCTGGTCGCCGACCGTCGAGCGAATGGCGTGATGGTCCTGCGTCGTGGCGAGCGCATGGTGGCGGCCAGAAGCGGTTACGCGCACGCCGGTGGAGACGATGTTGGGCGCGGCGCCGGCCCGCAAAGTGAACACATCGCAGCCCGCACCCGCGGCCACTGCGCCGGCGGCTTGCGTGCGGCCGTAGCCCAGCGGCAGCGTGAGGGAACTCTCGGCGTGTCCGGGCAGAATGCACGCCGGCAGCTCCAGCGAGCGGCCGCCCGGCATTTCCACGCGCAGCACGTCGCCGGTGCGCGTCACTCCCAGCTTGGCGGCGTCGGCCGGCGCCAGGAGCGCGGCGTTGTCCCACGTGAGCTTACTCAGAGGGTCGGGCAGTTCCTGAAGCCACGCGTTGTTCGCGAATCGCCCATCATAGACACTGTAGTCCGGCGAGAATACGACTTCCCAGCCGTCGGCGGGCGTTTCGTCGGCCAACGGGGGCCACGGGCGTAATTCTGGTGTGCGCCACGGCCACTCCGTCTCGGCCACGACACCATCGTGTAGCGCTTGTTCCCAGAGTTTCTGGCGATCCGCACCGAAATCAAATGACTCACCCCACGTGCGCCGGACGATGTCATGTCCAACGGTAAGCACATCACCGCCGACCAGAGCCAGCAATTCCAGCGAAGTCAACCCCCCGTAGAGCGGCTCGACCAAGGGTTGCACTAGACTCAAGGTACCGTCGTACGCCCGGGCATCGCCCCACGACTCCAGATAGTGCGCCCGCGGCACGTGCCAGGTGCAACGCCGGGAAGTCTCGTCGTCGTAGAGACTCAGGTGTATCGAGGTGGGGGCCGCCGTGAGCGCCGCGCCGAAATCCAGATCCGCCGGTGCGTCGTACACCGGGTTCCCACCCAGTATTAAGAGCGTATCAACCTCCCCGCGTCGCACTTGGTCGCACAAGGCCGTGATGGCCGCCGCGTGCGTCGGCCGCTCAGGATCGGGTTCCTCAGTGAAGCGGAGTGTGGCGCCAAACGCGCCCAGGACGCGATTGAGGGCCAACGCCTCGGCGTGGACGGCGGGCGGCTGTTGCGGCCCGACGGTCAGCACCGCACGGCCGTGATGGTCGACCAAGTCGCGCGCCACGCGCTCGGCCACCGCGGACGCGAGCGGTGAACGGCGCGGCGGCGGCACGAAAGCGCCCAGCTCGGCCGCGGCGGGCATTTTCTTCACTAGTTCCGCGGCGATTTGACGCAGCACATTTCCGATGTCCGCGGAGCGCGCCGGGTAACGGTGATCCGCGTTGCTGCCGGTGACCGTGTGGTTGCTCTCGAAAACCCACAGGCGGTTCATCGTCCGATCGTCCGCCCGGCGACGGGCCGCGAAATCGCCCGCGTAACGCACGGCCGCGGGGTGTGTCATCAGGAAGTCGCTGGCCAGGCTGACGACGACGTCGGCCTGGGCCAGAACGAGGTGTTGCCGGCAGGGGCGTCCGAACGCGAGGCGTGTGGCCTCGCGTTCGTGGTCGCGCGAGCAGGGCTCGTACTCATACCAGTGCGCCTGTGGGCAGGCCGCGAGCAACCGCGCTTTCTGGTCGGCGCGGCTGGGCGACGACGACGGCTCGGCGAGGACAGAAAGTCCCTTTCCCCCCCTATCACGAAGGGCTGCGAAATGGCTACCGGCGAACGCCCGGAACTCGTCCCACGAGCGGTAGTTCGTGGTCCGTCCCGCCGTGCGCTCCACGGGTTGCTGGCTGCGGTCGGGGTCGTAGAGGTCGAGCAGGCTGGCCTGCATCCAGGCATTGGTCTTTCCGCGGCTGAACGGGTGCTTGTCGTTGCCTTCGATCTTGATGGGCCGGCCGTCGTAACTCGTTACCAGCAAGCCGGTTGCGACACCGGACAGTTCGAACGCCGTCGCGTATTGCACCGGCACGCCGGGGATGCGGTTGCCCGGCTGTCGAGTCGCCGGAACGATGTTCTCCTTGGGCCAGCGACAGCCGGTCAGACCCGCGAGGGCGAACGACGCGCCCATGAGCTTGAGGAACTGGCGGCGCGTGCCCGCCGGTCCGCCGCGGGCCAGCTCCGCGGCCAGCCCCGGAAACTCGTCTGCCAGCAGCCGCCGAAACTCCGGCGTGTCGGCCAACTCGTCCAGGCTGCGCCAGTAAATCTGTCCCGCGTGTACTTGCGTCATGGTCGAATGATCGTGCGAACGCTCAGACGGGGCACCCCGCCCCGGTCGTCTGCCTAGCGGTGGCAGGTCGAACAACTTGTCAGGTACTCACTGCTCCGGATGTTATGCAACTGCATCATGTTTCGCTGGAATTCCGCCGCGGCGTCACCCGCGGGCGGGGTCCACGTCATGTTGGTAATGGCCTCCGTCGGGCGCAGCCGCGGCCCCGGGTCGCGGTGGCACTCCAGGCACCAGCTCATGCTGAGCGGCTTGGCCTGATACACGACCTCCATGCGATCCACACGTCCGTGGCACTCCGCGCACCCGACGCCACGGTTCACATGGGCGCTGTGATTGAAGTACACGTAGTCCGGCAGGTCATGGACCCGGACCCACGGAATCGGCATCCCCGGCGGCTGCCGGGCGCTGCCGTAAAACGCTTCGTGCAACGGCGTCAGCTTCGCGCTGTCCTGCCGAACGCCGTGTTCCTTGCCATGGCAGTTGATGCAGGTCTGCGTGGGCGGGACCGCCGCGAGGGCGGCCTGCTCGACGGTGGTGTGGCAATAGCGGCAATCGAGGCCGAGCTCGCCGACGTGCAGCGCGTGGCTATACGGGATCGGCTGGCGCGGGGCGTAGCCTACGTCCGTCGCGATCGTCGAAGCCCCATACGCGACCAGCAGCGCGCCATAGAGCGCGCCGCCGACGGCCACTCCGGCCAGCAGGAGCGGCAGCTTGTTCGTCCACCTCGGGAACACGAAGGTCGCGATCGCGCATCCTCCTTCAGTTGCCCAAGCGCCGGGCGATCATCGACCCGACTTCTCTCACGGTCAAGGGCGAAGTACGCGGATTGTAGGCACGCATTTGCGGCTCCGCCGGACGGCTTGTGCGCGGCGACGATTTCCGTATCATGTACGGGTTTCCGGGCTGTTTGGCCCGGGTTAACTGGCGGCCCAAATAACGGGAAGCACCGCACATGAAGTTCACCAAGTATCTCCGCGACAATAGCCGTACGTTCCTGATGGTGTTCATGGCCCTGCTGCTGGTGGCCTTCCTGGTGCCCCAGTCGATCCAGAACTGGAGCGACCGCGGCGACGCGGTGAAGGTGCCGTTGGGACAGGTGTTCGGGCGCGACCTGACGTCGGCCGACCTTCAGCAGACGGCGGCGGACGTGCAGCTTCTCGGGCGGGCCGGCGTGCGGACCCCCGAGCCGGTCGATTACTACCTGCTGAGCGAGGAAGCCAAGCGCATCGGGTTGGAAGTCGGCCGCGACGAGGTTCAGTCACAGTTGGGGCAGGGGCAGGCGGTCGCCATGCTCCAGGAATTGCAGCGGACCTCGCGGATGAGCTACGACCGCATCTACGAGGCCTTCGGGCGGCGCGACGCGGTCGAGCGGCTGGCACGCCTGTCGGCGGGTGGGCTGGTCGATTCGCTCCCGCGGCAGGAGCTGGCCTACCGCGACCGCACGCAGCAGGGCGTCGCGGAGTGCGTCGTACTGGACGACAAGGCCTTCCTGCACCTGGTGCCCGAGCCGACCGAGGAGGAGCTACAGACCTTCTTCGAGGCGGCCAAGGACCGCAAGACCAACCACACGGATGAGCAGCTCGAATTCGGCTACCTGCTCCCCGACCGCGTCCGGCTTGAGTACCTGACGGTCAACCCCGACAAGATTCGCAGCAAGACCCAGATCCAGACCACGCAGGTGAAGCGCTTTTTCGAGGAGAACCAGCAGCGCTACATGAAACCCGATCCGACCGCGTCGCAGCCCGCCGCTGGTGGCAAGCCGCCGCAGGTGCCCATGACCTTTGATGAGGCGAAGGACCGGGTCCGGGAAGACTGCCGTGAGGCGCAGGCGATCCAGGCGGCCCAGAGCCAGATCAACGACATGTACGCCGAGGCGCACCGCCCGTGGGTGGCCGCCGCGCGGGACGCCGATGGCTTCGCCACACCCCCCGAAGCGACCCCGCTGTCATTTGA
>CAYMXT010000059.1:16032-19742 GCA_964394415.1 uncultured Planctomycetales bacterium | reverse complement strand
TCGTGCTCGCGTGCTCCGCGCCCAGGTCACGCAGGCGGGCGTCCAACACTTCGCGCAGCAGGGTCTCCGCGTCGGCCAGCCGCCGTTGCCGTTCCAGCACGCTGGCCAGGTACTCCAGTTGCGCGAGCGTACTGGGGTGATGCCGGCCGTAGATCCGCGTGCTGGCCTCCGCCAACTGCTCATAGTGCAACTCGGCTTGCTCCAACCGCCCTTGATCGCGATACAGCAGCGCCAGCCAGCCCCCGGCGCCGAGCGTGTGAGCGTGCGTCGGCCCTAACACGCGCACACATGCCTGATACGTCTCCGTCAACAGCGGCTCGGCCTCCGCCAGACGCCCCTGAATCAGCAGGATCATCCCGAGTTTGCAGGCCGCACCGAGCGAATCGGGGTGGTCGTCCCCCACGCGGCGTCGCGAATGCTCAAGGGCCAGGCGGAACTCGTCGGCGGCCTCCGCCGTGCGCCCAGCTTCGATGAGAAAATCCGCCCAGGCCACCCGCGTGGCAACCGTCTGTGGGTCGTCGTCGCCGAAGGCCCGCCGCGTTGCGTCGAGGGCGCGCTGGCAGAGCGTGGCTGCGGCCGCGCGCTGCCCGGTCTGCACGAGCACCCCGGCGTAACGGGACATCGCCGTCAGTGTGTGACGGTGCGCTCGGCCGAGGTGGGCTTCCGCGACATTGAGGTTGCGCAGCGCCAGTTGCTCAGCTTCCTCAAAATGTCCGGCTTCGAGCAGGGCCTGCGTCAGGGTCGCGCGGGTCAGAATGGTGTCCGCTGCGCCGTCCCCCAGCGCCGCGGCGCGCATGGCCTCCGCGGTGCGCAGGTGCTCAACGGCGGAGTCCAGCACGCTGAGGGCGAGGTACGCCTGGCCGATCGTGTGGTGCAGTGCGGATCTGACCACGGGCTGGTCCGCAAAGGCGGACTGCACCCGGCGGGCGGCGTTGTCGAGGACCTCGCCGACGGTGATCGTTCGTCCCCGACTGGCGCCCGGCTGTGCGGCCCCCAGCATCTCCTGCACGACGAAGTCGTTGATGGCCCGTGCGGTCTTCGCCTCGCGCTCCGCCTTCTGATACAGGACATTCACCCAGACCAGCGCGCCGCAGATCAGGAGTAGCAACGCGGCGAGCGCGGCGCACGGCAGTTTGTGCCGCGCCACCAGCTTGCGCAGTTGGTAACCGGTGCTGGGCCAGCGCGCTTCGACGGGAAAGCCAGCCAGATGACGGCGAATGTCATCCGCGAGTCCGCTGACCGTCTGGTAACGCCGGTCGGGTTCCTTGGCCAGGCACTTCAGGATGATCGCTTCGACGTCGCCATCCAGGCCGCTGCGCAACGCGCCGGGGCGTGTCGGCGTAGCTTCCGCGATCCGGGCGAGCACGTCGCGGACATTGCCCGTGACGCGATAGGGAAAAGTCCCCGTCAGGGCCTGGTACAGAACGACGCCGAGCGCGTACACGTCCGTCCGCAGGTCGACGCGGGCGGTCTCGCCTTCGGCCTGCTCGGGGCTGGCCCACGGCAGCGAACCAAGAAACTGGCCCGTCCGCGTGATGACCGGATCGGACGATGTGCGCTCCAGGTCTTCGTCGGCCATCTTTGCCAGGCCGAAATCCAGGACGTGCGGCTCGCCGCGCGCGTCGACCAGGATGTTGCTGGGCTTCAGGTCGCGGTGAATGACGCCGCGCAGGTGGGCCGCGTGAACCGCCGCGCAAACCTTGGCGAAGAGCGTGAGCGTCGTGCGCACCGCGAGCGCGTGGGCGGTGCAATAGTCATCGAAGGGGCGCCCCGGCACATAGGTCATCGCGAAGTAGTGATGGCCGGCGACGATCCCGCTGTCGTGGATGGTCACGATGTTCGGGTGGTCGAGCTGCGCGAGCACGCGGATTTCCCGCTCGAAGCGGGCCTTGTCGCGTGGGCCGTGGAACGGCCCGGCGCGCAGCACCTTGATCGCCACCGCGCGCCCCGTGGAGAGCTGCACCGCGCGGTAGACGACGCCTTGCCCACCGCGGTGCAGCTCTTCGCACAGCTCATAGCCCGGTAGCGCCGGCAGGTCGCCCCCGGCGTCGGCCAGAGCCGCCGCTGATTCGACGCGCCGCAACGCCCGCAAGTGCTCCGCCAGCTCGGGCAGCAAGTCGGCGTGCGCGGACAACACCTCGGCGTCCGGCGGCGCGTCTTGCACCGCACGCTGCCGGATCACGTCTTCCAGCACACGTGCGAGGCGCTCCGCCCGGGGCGGGTTCGTGCGGCGTTCGGCTCCTGTCGCTGGGTCGCCCACGTATTCGGACCTTCCGCGGACTCAGCCGGCGATGCGTGCGGCGTTGTCCTGCTGACTCAAACACGACCCGGCTGCGGCGCGCCCGGCTCATCCCGCTCGCGGGCCGTTCAACTCGCAGAGCCGCGCGCGCAGCAATGCCAGTCCACGCCGGCACAGTCCGTGAATCGCACGCTCCGAACACGCCAGCGCGCCGGCCGTTTCGCTGACGGAGCGCCCTTCCAGGTACACGAGTTGAATCGCGCGTTGCTGGCGTGTGGGCAACTCGGCCAGCGCGGCGTGGAGCGCCGCCACGGCCTCCGTCGTCGCGACCGCACCGCTGGGCGTTTCGCCGGAACCCACCAGCAAGCCCAGCAACGTGGTGGTGGTGTCGTGCGGCGGCTTGGCGCTGCGCACCCGCCGCCAGCCGCCGCCGCGTCGCAAGGCGCGTTGCTGCCGGATTGCGTTGCGCAGCCGCGTCAGGGCCACGGCGCTGAGCCAGCGTTCAAAGGCCTCCGGGGTGCGCAGCTCCAAGCCGCGGATCCGGCGGAACACCTCGATGTAAACCTCTTGGGCGACGTCATCGGGATCGACGACCGCGCGGAGCTCGGCCGGCAAACGCCGCCCGATGCGGGCCACCAGCGCCGGGTGCGACAGCGTGAGCAGGAGCTTCAGCGCAACGGCATCCCCGGCCACACTGCGCTGGACCAACTGCGCGTCACCATTGGCACCAGTCATAACTGGACCTGTCAGTCTGCGAGCATTCGGGCAAACGGCCCGGCACACCACTACCCGACAGTATGACAGTTCGGGTTTCTGTTTTCAACTCGGGCCTTGTTTTGCTGGAACTCCGCGCACGCATGCGGTGAATTCCGCGTCTGGCGCGCGGGCGCGCCCGCGGCGGCGCGTGTTAGACCACCTATCGGGACCGCCGGGACGAATGGACCGCGCGTGTTCATTCTCGCCCGCGTACCGGCAGAGGCACGCCCGGCGTCGATCGGCCCCGGGCGCCTGGACACTGCTTTCCGAGCACCTGGAGATTGTCATGCCCGCATATCGACGACTGCGTATTCTGCTGTTGACAGGCTCCCTGGCCACTGTCGCGACCGCCGGCCCGCTGGGGACCGCGTTCACGTTCCAAGGTCAACTCAAACAAGACGGAACGCCGTTCAGCGGCACCGCCAACCTGCGCTTCGAGCTTTACGCCGATCCAAACTCGGCGTCGCCCCTGGCGTTCTACCCCGATCCGAACGTGCCGCCGGGGACCGTCGCCGTCGACGTGACCAACGGCCTGTTCACGCAGGCGATTGACTTCGGCCAGGACGTCTTCACGGGCGATGCCCGCTGGCTACAGGTGTACGTCGAGGGCACCGCGCTGTTGCCGCGGCAGCCGCTCACGCCCGCGCCCGCCGCCCTGGCGCTGCCCGGCCTGTGGACCCGACAGAACGCGACCAGTCCCAACCTGATCGGCGGC
>CAYMXT010000059.1:0-15932 GCA_964394415.1 uncultured Planctomycetales bacterium | reverse complement strand
CGGCGGTTACGCGGGCGCGGAAAACCGCGTGTTCGACAACTACGGCGCCGTCACCGGCGGCATCGCCAACCGCGCCGGCAGTGACGACGGCAACCCCACGAACGCTCAGTATGCCACCGTGGTCGGCGGGCACTCGAACACCGCCACCGGCTTTCGCTCGGTCGTGATCGGCGGCGGCTACAACAACACAACCAACGGCACCATCATCGGCGGTAGCGGGAATAACGCCACGGGCGCCGCGTCGATCATCATCGGCAGCACGGACAGCACCGCCAGCGGCACCGTGTCCTCCGTCGTGGGCGGGCAGAACAACGCGGCGGCCGGGCCGTACTCGCTGGCAGCCGGCTATCGCGCGAAGGCGAACCACGATGGGGCCTTGGTCTTCTCCGATCACAGCGAGGCTGACTTCGCCTCGACGGCGGCGAACCAGTTCCTGGTCCGCGCCACCGGCGGCGTGGGCATCGGCACCAACGCGCCGACCGATCCGTTGACCGTCAACGGCGTGGTTCGCTCGATGAGCGGCGGTTTCGAGTTTCCGGACGGCACAACGCAGACGACGGCGGCTGCGGTCAACCCATCGACGTGGCAGCTCAATGGAACTAGCGTCTACTACAACGCGGGAAAGGTCGGCATTGGGACGAACTTGCCTGGCTCCCTGCTGGAACTGGAGGGGAACGACCCGGACATCGCGCTCGATGTCGCAGCCAACAGCGCTTCCTACCCGCAGTTGCGCTTCAAGGTGGAAGGCGTCGACCAGGCCGAAGTGGCCTACGTCAAGGACGCGCAGCAGGTGGAGATCACCAACCGCGTGTCGGGCGCGAAGAAGATCGTGCTGGAGGCCAACGGCAACGTCGGCATTGGGACGGGCGATCCGGTCACCGCGCTGCACGTCGGCGACGGCGACGTCACGACACAGGACTTTGAGGCGTCACCCGCGTACATCGGCCGGCGCGCACACGGAACTGCGGCGGCCCCCACACCCGTGGAAGCTGATGATGCGCTGGTCGAGCTGTTCGGCGCGGGTTACGACGGCACGAGCTACACCACGGAAGGCTGGTTCGGGATCAACGCGGCCGAGACCTGGGACCCGACCGGACATGGGACGTACATGCGCTTCGTCACGACGAACATCAACTCTCTAGCTTCATACGAGCGGATGCGCATCGCACCGAACGGATACGTGCAGATCGGTGCGCCCATCGCCAGCGACCCCATGCCAAGCGGCATGTTGCACCTGCGCGATGGAGATCTGTGGATCGAGGATTACTCCAGTCCCGCCACGGTTCTTTGCCGCCGGGCCGAGGGCACGAGTGCCGCGCCCACGGCGGTCACCAGCGGGCTGGCCCTTGGTGAGTTCACAGCCCGGGGGCACGACGGCGCGGCGTTCTCCAACAACCAGGGCTACATGTCGATCAACGCGGCCGAGAATTGGAATCCGAACGGACATGGAACCACCATCCGTTTCGGCACGACCGCCGCGGGCACGACGAACCAGGTCGAGCGGGTGCGCATCGACGCCGACGGCGACGTGGGCATTGGGACGACGTCCCCGGCCGCGAAGCTGGATGTCAATGGGACGACGCGCACGCAGGTGCTCGAGGTCACCGGCGCCGACGTGGCTGAGAAGTTCCCCGTCAGCGACAAGGTCGAACCGGGCCTGGTGGTCGAGATCGATCCAGAAAACGCCGGTCAGCTTCGTCTGGCCCGGGGTGCTTACAACCGGCGTGTGGCCGGGGTGGTGAGCGGGGCGGGGGGGCTGGCGGCCGGAGCGGTGCTGGGCAACCTGCCCGGGCACGAGGACGCGCCGCCGATCGCGCTGAGCGGGCGCGTCTGGGTTCGTTGTGATGCGTCGAACGGCGCCATCCAGCCGGGCGATTTGCTGACGACGTCCGACACGCCTGGGCACGCGATGAAGGTGACCGATTACCCGCGCGCCCAAGGGGCCATCATCGGGAAGGCCATGACGGCGTTGGCCGAGGGCGAACGCGGCCTGGTCCTGGTTCTCGTGTCGCTCCAATAACATCGCAACCCGCACCCAGGAGGAACGACCGTGAGGCAAGGGACTTCACCGACAGCGCGCCGCGCCTGGCCCACAGCACTGTTTGGGCTGGCGCTGGTGACGTTCGCCAGAGCCGATGCCCAGCAGCCCCTCTGTGGGCAACTGGAGTTCGTCTACGGGCCGGCGCCGCATGCATGGGACGGCCAGGTATCCAGTGCGGATGCGCCGGTGCGCCGTGCCGACGACGCAAAACGTCGCATGGAGAACCGGGAGCGCTTCGAGTTTCACAATCGGCCGTTTCGCGCTCTGGCCGAGGCCGGGGCGGTGCCCGATCCGGTGCCGATCACGGACGAGGCGGGAACTGTGCCGCGCTCGACCTTCGACTACGTCCCGCGAATGAGCCGGAACTACGACGCGGGCGACGAAAGCGGCTGGTTCCCTCCGGACCCGCACTGTGCCGCCGGCCCGGACCATGTCGTAACGATCGCAAATGGGCGGATCAACGTGTTCACCAAAGACGGCGTGAGCGTCTATCAAAGTGGGCTGTTCGCATTCTTCAGCCCGGCCAGCGGCCTTCCCCCATTTGACGTCAAGGTGATCTATGACGAGGACAGTCAGCGCTTCTTCGCTCTGTCGATCAGCACGACGGGCCGCTGCGATGCACAGTCGTACTTCCATCTCGCCGTGTCGCAGACCTCCGATCCCAGCGATCCAAACGGTTGGTGGCGTTATACCATGGAGGACTCCCCGGACGGCGAGGCCGTAGACTACCCGTCGCTGGGCGTCGGTCCGCGTGCCCTGTACGTCGGTGCCATCTACCCCTGGTGCGGCGGCCATTTCAACTGCATGTACGTCCTGGACAAGGAGAGCCTGATCAACGGCTCGCCCTGGTTTGGCTGGGTCTTCCGGGATATCCCGGACGAGACCGGCGGATCCCCGGGCGTCGTACGGCCTACGGTGACCTACGGCGCGCCTGCCGGAGGCGATGCGTTTCTGCTGGGACTGGGAACGACGGTGGGGAACACGCTAAAGGCCACCTTGTGGCGGGTCGTGACACCGGCGAATTTCCCGTTCGAACCGCCGACGCTGCAACGGGGCTCCGTGCCGCTCCCGACTCCGGCCCCGCTGGTGCTGGCGGAGCAGCAGGGGGGACCGGGGTTGATCGTGACTTGGAATCTCGGGGCGCCCCCGCTGGAGGCGGTCTACCAGAACGGACTCATCTGGACAAGCACGCACTACGGGTCCGACAGCGCCCCGAGCCGAACTGCTGTTCGCTACTACGGATTCCACGTCGCCGGTTGGCCAACCGTCGTGCTTGCGCGCGTCGGTACGTTCTGGGACGGCACCAGTTACTACTACTGGCCCGGAATCGCCGCAAACCACCACGGCGACGTTGCCATGGTGTTCGCACGCTCCAGTGACGCCGAGTTCGCCGGCGCCGGTTGGACGGTGCTCCCCGCGGACGAAGGCGGGCTGTACCCCAGTCAGTACCTGGCCCAGGGCGAGGCATACTACGGAGACCCGGTCAACGATCCGTTTCACGGGGTGTGCGAGGGTGGAGCGAACGGCGGAAGCGACTGCGACACGCGCAACGGAAACGCCGATTGCCCAGGTGGGACGTGTGACTACACCCCTGTGGAACATCGCTGGGGCGACTATGCCGGCGCCGCGGTCGACCCGGTGAGTCACGGGTTCTGGTTGCTTCATGAATACGCCGTGGCTCGCCCGGATGGAACGGGCACATGGAGACTGCGCCTGGGCCATATCCCGCGCGCCGTCTTTGTGGACGGCACCTACGGCGGCACCGAAGCCGGCACGCGCGTGCGCCCCTGGAACAGCGTGAGCGAGGGGCACGCCAGTGCTCTGCCAGGCAACGACCTCGTGATTCGCACCGGCACATATGCCGAAAGTGTGATACTGAACAAGCCGGTCACGATTATTCCGGACGGCGGCGGCGTGACCATTGTCGGACAGTAACGCCCGTGGCGGACACGCGACGCCGGTGATGGGAGTGTGGATGATGCAGAACAAGGTGCCACTTGCAGCGTCGGTACTGCTCGCAGCAGCGAGCGCTCTGCCCGCCCAGGCCGGCTATGAGCTACCCTGGTTCACCATCGACGGCGGCGGCCAGATGTGGAGTGCCGCCGGCGGTTGGGAGCTGGGCGCGACCGTCGGCCAACACGACGCCGGTCCCGCCATGTCCGGCGGCGGTTGGGAACTGCTCGGCGGCTTCTGGACGGTCGCTGCCGTCGCGACCGTTCTGACCGGCGACCTGAACTGCGACGGCGCGGTGGATTTCAGTGACATCAACGCGTTCGTCCTCGCGCTCAGCGACCCGGCCGCGTACCACGCCGCGTATCCGGCGTGCGAGATCCTCGCCGGGGATTGCGACTCCGATGGGGACGTCGACTTCGACGACATCAACCCGTTCATCGCGATCCTCAGCGGTGGGTGACGATAACGCGCACGACGCCCATGGCGGCGTGTCAGTTCAGGTTGCGCGCAGGGGCATCGCAACAGATCGGTCCGCGAAATACCTTCGGCTGCGGCTGCGGCCGGCACGGAGTTCCATGCCCCCAGCGCCAACGGCCTCGCGCCCCGACGAACGGCACGCAATGGACGCTTGTCTTGGGACCAAATAGGCGTGCGCGAATGGGCGGCGCCTGTCCGAGCCGCGCGCGCCAGCTCGCGGACGAACTCGCGACCGCTCGCGCGGTCGGCTCGGATCTGCGCTGCCGAATCGCGCACCGTGACCTAGCGCTGCTCCTGGCTGCGCTTCTCGCTGACTAGCCCCGCCAGGCGCTCGAAATACTGCTGGAGCACGTTGCGGTACTGCCGAGGCACCTCCTCGCGTTCGACGGCATCAAGCGCGTCGCGGGCCTCGGCTTCGGCCGCCGCGAGAGCTTCCCGCGACGCCTCGCCGCGGATTTGCTGGCCGTCGATCAGCATCTGCCCGGTGATCTCGCCGCCCTGCGGGCGGGTCGGGGCTTTCGTCGGGTCGGTCGCGTACTCGGTCTCCTCCTTGCCGATCCGCGAACCCTGCCCCAGGCCGGCCCGCGGACCCTGCGAGCCAATGCCGGTGCCGATCCCGCGGCCGCCACGGCCGCCCTTGCCGTACTTTCCGCTGCACTGCCCCTGGCACACGCGGTCGCGGAGACTTTCCAGGTCCGACAGCCGCGCACGGGCCTCGCTCAGCAAAGCCTCCGCCATCTGGAGTTCGGAAAGCTGTCCGCAGGCGTTGGCCAGCGAGCCAGCCGCGGCGGAACCCGCCGAGCCGCACTGCTGCGCGGCCTGCCGGAGGTTCTGCGCCAGCTTCTGACACGTCTGCTGTGCGGCACAGTTTTCACGCAGCTTGCTGGCGAGGGCCTGAAGCTGCTCCGGGCTCAGGCCCAGGTCGGCAAGTCGCCGCTGCAACTCCTGTTCGAGCTGTTCGGGATCCTTTTGCGCCAACTCGTCGAGCAGCTTCTGGGCCTCCTCCGGCGTCAGCCCGGCGAGGTTCTCCAGATCTTTCAACATCCGCGACGAATCGGCGAGCTGGCTGAGCTGCTCGGCCAGCCGCTCCAATTGCTCCTGGATCGCGGCCAGCTTCGCTTGCGCCTCGGGGTCGGCCACCTGCTCGGCCGCCTGCGCCAGCTCCTTCTGCATCTCGGTCAGCGCCTGCTGGGCCGTCTTCAGATCACCCGACGCCAGGGCCTCCGAGAGCCGCGCCGCCGCGTTGTCGCCGCGCTCGGGCTGGAGCTTGTTCAACATGCGCTTCAACTCGGTGAGCGGGGCGCCCTCGGCGCTGCGCATCTGCTGTTCGAGCTTGTCGCGCACGTTGTCAATCTGCTTCACCGCTTCCCGCCGCACGTCTTCCGGCGTCAAACCGGGGCTGTCCGGCAGTTCAAGCGGCGGCAGCTCGCTGGCCAGGTCTTTCATCTCCGGCGTCGCGTCGGCCAGTTCCTTGAGCCGGGCGCGCTGTTCTTCCAACTCCGCCTGGATGGCCTGCTGCTCGGCCGCGACCAGGGCGCGGGGCACCTCCGGCCGTTTCGATTCGCGGCTGAACAAGCCGACGTTCGGCATGAACCGGCAGAGCAGCACGGCCGCGAGCACGGTCGCGACGGTCCACGGCCATGCCGGCGGGACCGTCAGGCGAATGTGCGTGGGGACGTGCAGGTGGGCGGCGGTGCGCTCGGCGTCGGCACAGGCCGCGGCGGCGAAGGGTTCCGCTTGTCCGCGGACGAGCAAGGCCGTGCTGAGTCGCTCCTTCAGACCCGCCGCCAGGTCCAGTGTGACGGCCGCGCGTAGCGCGGTTGGGCGTTGGAGCGCGGTCAATGCGATGGTGGTGATCGTGGCCAGACCGGCCGCGAGCCAGGCACCGTGCCAAAGCGGGACGTCCCAGGCCAAGAGCCGGGCGACGATGATGGCGGCGCCCCACAACCCGCCTGCGGCCAGCACACACTCGCACAGGCGCGCGATCAACAGGCTGGCGGTCAGTCGCCGGCGGGTACGCCGAACTTGTGCTTCAAGTGGCGACATCGCGGGGCCTCACGCGCGCCCGAACCCCGCACGCCAGTACGGGGCCGTGGCCCGCCGCTGGCGTGGCGGGTTCGGATGCGGCTCCAGCGTATTCTACCCTCGGGCTGCAAGGCCGAACGCAGCCGGCGGGATATGATGACCGCATGGCGGCGACAACCGCGAAGCTGTGGATCGGCCCGGCGGGGTGGGATTATCCGGACTGGGGCGGCATCGTCTACCCGGCCACGCGGCCGCGCGGGTTCAAACCGCTCGCATACCTGGCCCGCTACTTCAACGCCGTCGAGGTCAATTCAAGCTTCTACCGCATCCCGTCGCCGCGGATGACGACGGCGTGGCCGCGACTGGTGCCGGCGGACTTTCGCTTCGCAGTCAAGCTGACGCGCGTCTTCACGCATGAACGGCAGGAGTTTCCGGCCCCCGCCGACGTGCGGGCCTTTTGTGAAGGCGTGGCCCCGCTGCGTGACGCCGGGCGGCTGGGGCCGTTGCTCATGCAGTTCCCGTGGTCGTTCCGTCACACGCCGGAGGCCGCCGCGTGGTTGGACCGCCTGACCGCGAGCTTCGCGGAGTTCGAGCGGTTCGTCGAAGTGCGGCATAGCTCGTGGGCCGAGCCGGATGCGCTGGAGGTCTTGCGGCGGGCCGGCGGGTACTGCAACATTGATCAGCCGCGGTTGCGCGATTGTCTGGGGCCGACGGCGCACGTTTTCGGGCGCGCCGCGTACGTCCGTCTGCACGGGCGCAACGCCCGGAACTGGTTTGCGGAGAACCAGCCGGCGTTCGAGCGGTACAACTACCTCTACAGCGCGGACGAGTTGCGCGCGTGGGTTGGCCGGCTGAATGCGCTTGCTGCACAGGCGGAGCACGTGTACGTCTTCGCGAACAACCACTACCGCGGGCAGGGGCCGGTCAACGCCCTGGAACTGCGGGCGCTGCTGACCGGCCAACCGGTAGACGCGCCGCCCGAGCTTCTCGCGGCGTATCCGCGCCTCAGGTCGCTGGCGCGCCCAGGGCCCAAGCCCGGCCTGTTCGATTGAGCGAGCCGGCCGGGCGCCGCGACGCGGAGCCCGGCCGGCCGGTGCGCTGCGTGGCGTGCGCTGTCCCGGCGCGCCGGGACTCCGCCGAGCCTGCCGGTTATCCTCCGAGGAGCGCGACGAACGGGTTGATGTCGTCAAAGTCCACGGCGCCGTCCTGGTTCACGTCCGCCCGCCAGATGTTGCAGGTCGGGAAGGTCGCGAAATAGGAGTCGGGATCGGTCAAAGCCAGCACAAACGGGTTGATGTCGTCGAAGTTGACGGCCCCGTCGCAGTTCAGGTCGCCGGGCGTGTCCGGCGGCGAAGGGGCCAGGGCGTAGATCGCGACGTCGTCGATGTTCCAGCCGCAATAGGTCCAACTGCCGTCCGTGGTGCCCATGGTCCAGCGGATGTAGACGTTGGCCTGGTTGTTCGCTACGGACGAAATGTCGATGTCCTGGTATTGCCAGGCGGAGTCGGCGACCTCAGCCTCATTCTGCCAGACCGTCGTCCAGCTTGCGCCGTTGTTGCTCACGCGCACGTAGGCGTGGTCGTAGGAGGGCTGCTCCACGCCCAGCCAGCGGTAGAACCGCAGACTGACCTGCGTGAGGCTGGCGCAGTTGATTGCGGTCGTTGTCAGGTGGTACTCCGGCATGTTGTTCACATAGTCGCCACTGAGGTTATATCCATAGACATTGGCGCCGGTATAGCCATTGTTCGGGTCATTCTCGCCGTAGGCGCCGCCCTGGCCGGTCGGGTGGCCCCAGGCCCACTGGCCGCCCGAAATCGTCCAACCGGGGTTGGTGTCCAGGGTCCAGAGGTACTGTTGGGTCGGAACACCGACGGTCAGCGTCACCGGCCGGGTCGTGTCGCCGTCATGGTTGTACAGATTGGTGATGGTGATGGTGCCCGTATGGGTACCGTCGCCAAGGCCGTTAGCCCAACCGTTCAGTGTGACCGTTACGCTCGCCGTGCCGAGTGCGGGGATGGTGCCGGTGGCGTTGGTGAGCGTCGCCCAGGCGACGTTCTTGACGACTTCGTACGGCATGTCCCAAGTATCGTTATTGGTAAGCGTATACGTGATGCTGTTCGGCGTGAACGGGCCGCCGTGCGGGCCGCTGGCCGCCAAACCTGAGCCCGGCGCGACATTCAGCCCGTGCGGCGGGACATCGGGGCCAAAAAGCGGCATCGCCGGGTCGCCGAACAGGTTGTACATCTCGAAGTACCGCCGCGTGGAGCCGCCCGATCCGAAGTGCGCCAGGTACCGCATCTTCGTGTCGTTCAGTACGGGGCCGATCCGCGCCGGCACCGGATCATTGGCGTCAAACATCGAGTCAAAGAGCTTCTTCTGGAGAATGTCGTCCTCGGTCCAGTAGCTCGTGACCGACGAGCCCCAGGCCAGTGCGGCGCCCTTGTTGGCCGCGCGCTGCCAGGTTTCCATGAAGCACTCGCTGGTCGTGTACTTCCCGGTCAGGCAGGAGAAGCTGCACACGAAAGCATACATGTTCTGGTTGATAAGGGCGTTGACGTTGGACTGTGAGAAAGCGGGTCCATCAGCCCAGGACGTTTCCGCGCCATGACCACTATACATGGCGAACCAACGTCCGTTGTTGAACGCCGCCGTCACCTGTGCGGTGGTTGCGTTGTACGTATGGCAATAGAGCTTGTCAAACGAGTAGCCGAGCGGCTGCATGTAGTTGTTGATACACCAGTTGTGCGTGCCCTCGCTGACCGTGTAGTTGTCCTGGGAGGCCATGAAGACCGATCGGAGCAGGTACTCCGGGTCGGCCAGCGGACCGTTCTCGTAGTACAGCGTCTTGTCAACCATGTAGCCAAGCTGCGTCGCGTTGGCCGGCGAGAAACGCCCGATCGGAATGTCCGGATACCAGTCGCTCGCTCCGTCCATGCACACGTAGTACAGGTCCGTCGCGGGGCTGTCCGACCCGACGCCGACCCAGTGCGGGATCTTGTCCGAATCGCCCACCAGCAAAACGTAGTCCGGCCGCGTGCTCGGACCGTTCCACAGGCCCTGAATGTACGTCTTGATCGCTTCCTTGGTCGTGCCCGGGGCGACCGAATTGGTCGTGACCGTGAAGCCCTGCGAAGCCTTCGCGCTCGCGAACGCCGTGATGTTCGCCTGGTACGTGCTCGCAACGATGATGACGTAGTTGCCCGTGGCCCGCTCCGGCAACGCCGGCAGGATCTCCGGGTTCAGCACGAGGGCGTGCAATCCGGGCATCGGCGTCGGCCCAGCGACAGGCACGCGCGCGCCCGCGAAGCTGATCTCGGCGGTGATCTCGGGATAGAACGTCACGGTCTGCGCCGCGGGGTTGTACGACACCGGATAGATTTCCAGCAGACACAGCCGCTGGCCGCGCAGCAGACCCAATTCGTAGACCCGCATGCGCTCGGCCGGCAGGTCCGCATCCACCGTGTACGCCTGCGGATCGATCTGAAACTCCGCTTGCTCGACCGCTCCCGGAATCTTGGGGATCGGCGGCTGAACCGGCCACAGCACCAGCGTCTGCCCGACGGCCGTGCTGTTGAGCGTGTAGGCCGGGCCAACCTGCGCCGTCGCCGAAATCGTCGCGCCACACGGGGCGACGAACAGCGCCCGGATCACCGGCAGTTCCGGCGCGCCGATCTCGCCGAACGGTGCCGCGTCCGCCCACGATAGATGCACAAACTGCCCCTGGTCGTTCACGACGGTCTCAAGCGCCAGTCCCGCTGTCGCCGCGCGCACGCGCAGCATTTCAAAATCGGACGCCAGGACGCTCACCCGTGGCGTGCTTTCCGCCGCCGCGTCCTGTGCGACCAGCGCATCGCCCGGGGCGACCGCGAACCACTGTCCCGCAGCCAGCGCCGCGGGCGACATCATCGCCGCCAGCGCGGCGGTTACGACCAGCCAAGACCGTTTCGACATCTGTTTGCTCCTCTGTGCGTCAGGAATCAGGGGGGACGATCGCCCGGTTGCTGGCGCGGCGAGCCGTGAAGTTGGTTGAGGTGCATTGCGCAAGACCGGCGATTCCACACGCGCAGGGCGGCGGCTACGCCGAACCAACCCAGCCTCTCTCCCTCGAGCCTTCACCGCACGCGATCTGCGTGCATAATAGCACAAGCTGACCCGGCCTTTCCAATTGCGTTTACCAGAATACCTGAATATCTGGCCAGCGATTTCTGCGGCGACTTGCGGCCGCCCCCCGCGACCACACAATATCCGACAAACTAAGCGAGCCTCCTCATGGACCCCCAAGACCTTCGCGAGCTCCTCGACTTCGCCGTCCACGCCGCCCGGCAGGCCGGCGAGCTGACGCTGCGTCACTTCGACCCCGCCATCGCCTTCGAAATGAAGGCGGACAACACGCCGGTGACGATCGCCGACCGCGGCGCCGAGGAATTGCTCCGCAAGCTCATCGCCAGGGCGTTTCCGTCGCACGGCATCGTCGGCGAGGAGTTCGGCGAACAAGCCGGCTCCGAGCCCGCGCGCTGGATTCTCGACCCCATCGACGGGACGATATCATTCATCAGCGGCGTGCCGCTTTACAGCGTGCTCGTCGGCTTCGAATGGCGGGGTGAGATGCTCGCCGGCGTCATCCACCTGCCCGCGCTGCGCGAGACGGTGTACGCCGCGCGCGGCTTGGGTTGCCGTTGGAACGACCGCCCCGCGCATGTATCGGACGTCCGCGAACTGCGTCGCGCCCGGCTCGTGCTCACCTCCGCGAAGCTGGCGTACGAATGCGGCCGGGGCCCCGCGTATGAACGCCTGCGCGCGGCGTGCTACGCCGATCGCGGCTGGTCCGATGCCTACGGCTACGCGCTGCTCGCGACTGGTCGCGCCGAAATTGTGCTCGACCCGCGGATGGCGCTGTGGGACAACGCCGCGCTGTTGCCGGTCGTCACCGAAGCCGGCGGCACGTTCACCGACTGGGCGGGTCAGCCGACGCACACGGCCCCGGAGGCGCTGGCGACGAACAGGCGTCTGTTCGACGCGGTGCTGCGGACGATGCGGGGGTGATGGTCCGGCCGGCGGGTGGCGCTGGTAATATGCGCGCGAACTAAATGGACGTGCGCGTATGGGCGGCGCGTGTCCGAGCCGCGAGCGCAAGCTCGCGGACAAACCTGCGACCGCTCGCGCGGTCGGCTCGGATCGGCGCCGCCTAATCGCGCACGGTGATTTAGTCCCACGGAGACGCTATGACGCCAGTGCTGAAGGTCCGCCGGCGTGCGGGCACTGAGGATTTGCCGCTGCCGCAGTACATGAGCGCGCATGCGGCGGGACTGGACCTGTACGCCGCCAATGATGAGCCGATCACGATTGCGCCGGGGCAGATCACGACGATTCCGACCGGGCTGTACGTCGAAATTCCGGTCGGCTACGAGGGGCAGGTCCGCGCCCGCAGCGGCCTGGCCCTCAAGCACGGCGTGATGCTGCCCAACGCGCCGGGCACGATCGACGCGGATTACCGCGGCGAGCTCCAGGTGATTCTCGGCAACTGCGGCCGCGAGCCGTACACGATCACACGCGGGCTGCGGTTCGCGCAACTCGTAATCAGCCCCGTCGCGCACGTGGCGGTCGTCCCGGCGGAGGAACTCGCCGGCACGCAGCGCGGCACCGGCGGGTTTGGCCACACTGGCGTGTAGCGGCCGACCCCGCGTCGGCCCAATCAGAGCCGCGAAGCGTTAGCGAGCGTGGCCGGGTGCCACGGCCGTGTCGGCCGTGAGAGAGGTTGCTCCCGCGCGGCCGGCACGGCCGTGGCACCCGCGAAGAGGAGCGTGGCTCATGTTGAGCAAGTGCCGGTGTGTTGCCGGAATCGCATGGATGGTGCTCGCGAGTGCCGTCGTCGGCTGCCAGTGGCCGGGCCGCACGTGCTCACCAAACCCCGCCGACGAGCGTGAGCAGCTAATCGAACGCTGGCCCGACGGGGGCGTGCGCGTGAGCCGCGCGGTCATCCGCGACCCGCACGGAACGCCGATCAGCGACGGATCGTACTGGGTGTATTCCGCCACCGGCAAACCGGAGTACGAAGGTACGTATGTACGGGGCCAACTGCACGGCCCCGAGCGCCATTGGCACGACAACGGCCAGCTTCGTTCGGAGCAATTCTACGCCCGCGGCCTCCGCCATGGCCCCCGCCGCGACTGGGACCCGCAAGGCCGCCTGCGGCGGGTGGAGAGCTACGCCGACGACGTGCCGCACGGAATCTGGACGATCTGGGACGAAGACGGCCGGATCAAGTGGCATCAGACTTTTGAACGGGGCCAGCCTGTCCGATAAACAAGGTGGGAACTTGTGGTCCGCCCCGCGCACGAAGTGCGGGCCGCTTGTTCTCGTCTGCGCGTCTCGCTAGGATCGAGTTCGAGAGAGGCACTTTGCGCAGGTATCTCTGCGAATGAGCACCCGAGCAACAGCTACGCGCCGCGAGGCGCACGCGGGGGTTGTGTCACCATTCCGCTTCGCGAGCCCGCGTTGCGAAGGAGAGGCAGTATGAAGTCGCTGATGCCGTTTGTGGCGCTTTCTATCGTCCTGGCGCTGGCCCCGGTCGGCCTGGTGCAAGCGCAAAACGCCGACCAGGACAAGCTTCAGCCGCAGGTCGCCGAGCCGCGGACAACGCACCTGGAATTCCCCACGCGCCCCTACGTCCCCTCGCCGCGCGAGCAGCATCCGCGCACGCCCGGCGGGCGCTTCGTCACCGGCCGCTATGTCGCCGTGCAGGCCAACGTGGACGCCAGCGGCAACAACATCGTCGGCGACGCCGCGAACGAGCCGTCGATCGGCGTCAGCCCCGCCAATCCGTGGAACATGGTCATCGGCTGGCGTCAGTTCGACACCATCACCAGCGATTTCCGCCAGGCGGGCTGGGGTTACACCAGCGACGGCGGCGACAGTTGGACCTTCCCCGGCGTCATTGAGCCCGGGCACTTCCGCTCCGACCCCGTCGTCGATTGCCGCACCGACGGCGTCTTTTGCTACAACAGCCTCACCAACGAAGGCGGCTATCAGTGCAAGGTCTTCAAATCGTCCGATGGCGGCGCGAGCTGGGACGCCGGCGTCTACGCCTGGGGCGGCGATAAGCAGTGGCAGGTGATCGATACCACGGGCGGTCCCGGCCAGAACCACATCTACGCGTCGTGGAACGAGACCTACAGCATCTGCACCGGCCACTTCACCCGCTCGATCAACGCCGGTGCCTCCTTTGAAGCCTGCACCGCCGCCCCCGGCAGCCCGTACTGGGGCACCCTCGCGGTCGGTGGAACCGGCCGCCTGTATCTCAGCGGCGTCGGCTTCCTCGTCGATTGGTCCGACAACGCCCAATACTCCGGCCCGATCAACTGGTCCTCCGCCACCGCCAACCTCGGCGGCAGCGTGGTCTTTTCCGCGGGCCCCAACCCCGGCGGCCTCCTCGGCCAGGTCTGGATCGATGTCGATCGCAACAACGGCAACGTCTACCTGCTCGCCTCGGTCGATCCCGCCGGTGCGGACAACCTCGATGTCCACTTCTCGCGCAGCACGAACGGCGGGCAGACCTGGAGCCCGTTTGTCCGCGTGAACGACGTGCAAACCGGCTGGCAGTGGTTCGGCACGATGTCCGTCGCGCCCAATGGCCGCATCGACGCGGTCTGGGCCGATACGCGCAACGCTCCTGGCGGCACGTACTGGTCCGAACTCTACTACTCCTACTCGACCGACGCCGGCGTCACCTGGTCACCGAGCGAAGTCCTCACGCCCCCGTGGAACCCGCACGTCGGCTGGCCCGTCCAGAACAAGATCGGCGACTACTACGACATGCACTCCGACGACATGGGCGCCGATCTGGCCTTTTCCGCGACGCTCAACGGCGAGCAGGATGTCTACTACATGCGCCTCGGCATCCGCTGCTCATCCGCCGGGACCGTGGCCTGCAACCGCGACAACTATGGCTGTGAGGACACCGCCGTCGTTCAGGTCAACGACTGCGACCTGGACCTCAACAGCAACCAGATCGAGACCATCCAGATCACGGTAAACTCGACCTCGGAACCCGCCGGTGAGCTGTTCACGCTCACTGAGACCGCCCCGGCGTCCGCGGTTTTCGAAGGCCCCGTTCCCATCAGCCAAGCCAACGCCCCCGGCGTCCTCCTCGTCCAGCCCGGTGATACCGTCACCGCAACGTACATCGACGCCGACAACGGGCAGGGCGGCTACAACGTCGTCGTGACCGACACAGCGACGATCGATTGCACGCCGCCGGCGATTTCGAACGTGCAGGCGACGAATATCCAGGCGCACTCCGCGACCATCACGTACAACACCAGCGAACCAGCGTCCGCCCGCGTGCGCTACGGCCTGACTTGCGGCAACCTCAACCAGACCGCCACCAGCGGCGGACTGCACACGACGCACGCCGTCGATTTGAGCGGACTGATCGAGAATTCCACGTACTACTACCGCGCCGAGGCGACCGACGAAGCCGGCAATCTGACGATCGATGACAACGGCGGCGCGTGTTACTCCTTCGCGACCCCCGATATCGCGGATTACTTCTCCGAGCTGTTCACGACGAACAACGACTTGGACAACGTCAGTCTCCAATTCACGCCGAACGGCTCGCAGGACTTCTATGCCGGTTGCCAGGAGGGCATCACCAGCCTGCCGACCGACCCGACCGGCGGCACGCCGCTCTCGCTGACCGATGACAGCTTCGTGCAGGTCAACCTGACCGGCGGCGCGCAGGTCTATCTGTATGGCACGGCCTACACCAGCGTGTACGTCGGCAGCAACGGCTACATCACCTTCGGTTCCGGCGACACGGACTACACCGAAGATTACGGCGACCACTTCCTCAAGCCCCGTGTGGCGGCACTGTTCGATGACCTCAATCCCGCGAGCGGCGGACAGGTGAGCTACAAACAGCTTGCCGACCGCCTGGCGGTTACTTACCTGAACGTCACGGAGTACGGCGCCGGCAACCAGAACACCTTCCAGTTCGAGCTGTTCTTCAGCGGCCAGATCAACATCAACTTCCTGGCCATCGCCGCGACGGACGGCCTGGCGGGCCTGTCGCGCGGTACTGGTCAACCGCCAGACTTCCAGCCGAGCGATCTCTCGACCCTGCCCCTGTGTGCTGAACACCCGCCGACCGCGGTCAACAACACGGTCGTCGTGCCGGTGAACACCCCGACCGCCATTGGCCTGGTCGCGATCGACGACGGCATGCCGGACCCGCCGGCCGCCATGATCTTCCGCATCGTGTCGCTGCCGGCCAACGGCGATTTGGCGGACCCCGGTGCGGGACCGATCAGCAGTGTGCCATACGATCTGGTGAACAATGGAAATCAGATAGTCTACACCAGTGATCCCGGTTTCTACGCTACCGATAGCTTCACGTTCCTCGCCGACGACGGCGGCACGCCGCCCAGCGGCGGCGAGT
>CAYMXT010000058.1:0-20098 GCA_964394415.1 uncultured Planctomycetales bacterium | reverse complement strand
GCTCCAAGCCCGTCATCGCCCGGCTCAACGGCATGGCCGTTGGCGGCGGCAACGAGAGCCAGCTCGCCTGCGACCTCGCCGTCATGGGCGAACACGCCTATGTTGGGCAGGTCGGCACGCAGGTCGGGTCCGTCGCGTGCGGCGGCGCGACGCAGTGGCTGCCGGTACACGTCGGCGACCGCCGGGCGCGGGGGATGGTTTTCTTGAACCAGCGTTACCCCGGCTTCACCGCCCTGTCGCTCGGCCTGGTCAACGCGGTCGTGCCGACGGTCAAGGGTCCGGACGGGCAGTTCCGCACGAACTTCACCAATAACCGCCAGTATCTCGCCGACTGGAATACTGATCCGTGGGAAAACCCGTTCGCCGCCCGGGCGACGCCGGAGGAAGTCAATAAGGCCCAGAAAGGCGAGGGTGGGTATACGCTTGACTTGTCGCGGCTGGACGTGGTCGTCAATGATCTGTGCAATCAAGTTGTCAACAAGTTCTTCGAGTGTACGCGGTACACCAAGGCGCAGATCAACTTCTGGAAGGACCTGTCCTGGCACGCGACGGTTGGACACGCGCGCGACTGGCTGGCGGTTCACTACACGAGCCTGGAACCTTATGAGGGCATGACCGCGTTCGTGGAAAAGCGCAAGGCAGACTACGTCGGGCTGCGACAGCGCGCCGCAGAAGGCGGTTCGAGCGAGTTCCTCTGGGGGCCGTATTCCCGTCAGTGTCCGAAATGTGCGGCCAAGGGTATCCCGGCGGATTTCGGATACTGCGGCAAGTGTGGAGCGGCGTTGACCGCGTAGGCTCGCATGAATGACTCGGCCACG
Source organism: uncultured Planctomycetales bacterium (assembly GCA_964394415.1). Classification (GTDB taxonomy): domain Bacteria; phylum Planctomycetota; class Phycisphaerae; order UBA1845; family Fen-1342; genus JAGVEP01. Next base: position 19,280 of record CAYMXT010000058.1, on the reverse strand, counting down.
CGATTCAGAACGCGAAGCGCAAGCGAGCGCGTGGGGCGAGACGCGCTCGCTCGCGCTTCGCGTTCTGATGCCGCAGTTGGATCCAGTCCGCTGATGCAGCGGCAAGGCACGTGTAGGAAAAGCAGATGACGACGCCTTTGAATGGCAAGCACGCGATTGTCACCGGTGGCAGCCTGGGCATCGGGGCGGCGATTGCCCGCGAGCTGGCGCGACAGGGTGCGGACGTGGCCCTCAACTACCGCCGGCACGACGCCGAGGCGCAGCAGGTCGTGGCCGATATCCAGGCCGCAGGCCGGCGCGGGCTGGCCGTGCAGGCCGACGTGGCGAGCTTCGCCGATGCCGAGCGCATGGTGACGACGGTCGTCGAGGCGTTCGGCGGGTTGGACATCCTCGTCAACAACGCCGGCATCAACCGCGACGCCGTCCTGTGGAAGATGACGGAGGAGCAGTGGGACGAGGTGCTGAACACCAACCTGAAGGGGTATTTCAACTACTGCCGAGCCGCGGTGCCGATCTTCCGTGAGCAGAAGTCGGGCAAGATTGTCAACGTCACGTCGATCAACGGCCTGCGCGGCAAGTTCGGGCAGACGAACTACTCAGCGTCGAAGGCCGGTATCATCGGCTTGACCAAGGCCCTGGCCCGCGAGCTGGGCAAGTCCAATGTCAACGTGAACGCCGTCGCACCGGGCCTGACCGAAACCGACATGATGAAGGACGCCCCGCAGCAGGTGCTCGACGCCGCTTTGGCGGAGATCGTGCTCGGCCGCATGGGTAAGCCGGAGGAAGTGGCCACGGTGGTCGCGTTCTTGTGCGGCGAGGCCGCACGGCACGTCACCGGCGAGGTCATTCGCGTGGACGGCGGACAGTACATCTAGACGAGGTAGGGTTGTGGAACTGAAGGACGTAGTAGCGATCAGCGCGGTGCGAACGCCAATGGGACGCTTCGGCGGGACCCTGCGCAGCGTGGCGGCATACGACCTGGGCGCGGTTGCCATCCGTGCCGCGCTCGCGCGGGCCGGCGTCGCCGGCGACGGCATCGACGACGTGACCTTCGGCAGTTGCCGGCAGGCGGGCAATGGACCCAACCCCGCCCGCACGGCGGCGGTTCGCGCCGGCGTTCCCGTGAGCGTCCCGGTGCAGACAATCAACATGGCATGTCCCTCTGGAATGCGGTGCATTGCATCCGCCGCACAGGCGATTCGCACCGGCGACGTGCGAACCGCGGTCGTCGGCGGCATGGACAGCATGAGCACGATTCCCTATCTCTTGAAGGACTGCCGCTGGGACGGCTTCAAGATGGGCGATCGCACGCTGCTCGACGGCTGGTCGGACAGCATTGATCCACTGTGCAACATGGGTATGGGAGCCACCGCGGAGAACCTCGTACAAAAGTATGGCATTTCGCGCGAGGAGCAAGACCGCTTCGCCGTCGAGAGTCATCAGAAGGCTGCGCGCGCGCAGTCCAGTGGTTGGTTCGGCGACGAAATCGTGCCGGTTGACTTACCACCGGTCGGTTCGCAGGCCGCCGTGCGGTTCGAGCGTGACGAGACAATTCGGCCGGACACGAGCTACGAGAAGCTCAGCACGCTGAAGCCGGCGTTCAAGAAGGACGGTACGGTCACCGCCGGCAACGCCTGCGGCATGTCCGACGGGGCGACCGCTCTGGTGTTGACTTCGCGTGAACATGCACGGTCGCTCGGCGCCAAGCCACTGTTCTCCCTCGTGTCGTTCGCCAGCGTCGCGGTCGAACCGACTACGATGGGCGAAGGGCCGGGCGTCGCCATTCCGGCCGCCCTGCGGCGCGGCGGGCTGACGCTGGAGCAGATGGACCTGATCGAAGTGAACGAGGCGTTCGCCGTGCAGGTGTTGGCGAATGAGCGGGCTTTGAAATCGGACCGCGCCAAGCTCAATGTGCATGGCGGTGCAATCGCCCTGGGTCACCCGACGGGCATCAGCGGAGCGCGGATCGTCGTCACGCTTTACCACGCCCTCAAACGCATCGGCGGCGAGCTTGGCATTGCCGCGATTTGCGGCGGCGGCGGCGTCAGCATGGCGCTGGTCATTCGGCGCGAGGCATAACGCGATGAGCAGCTTCGAGTTCATCCAGCTCGACCGTGCAGCCGGCGTCGCGACGCTCACGCTCAGCCGACCGCCGTTGAATATTCTGCACATTCCCATGATGGCCGAGTTGAACGCGGCCCTGGAGCCGCTGGTCCATGACGGCGACCTTGCGGCGATCCTGTTCCGCGCGAACGGCAAGGCGTTTTGCGCTGGCGTGGACGTGGCCGACCATGCGGTAGACAAGGTCGGCGAGATGATGGCGCAGTTTCACGGCGTCTTTCGGAAACTGGCGATTACGGACGCGCTGACGATCGCCGCGGTGGACGGGGCCGCACTGGGCGGCGGTTGCGAATTGGCGACATTCTGTGATGTAGTGTTGGCTTCTGAGCGGGCAAGGCTCGGCCAGCCGGAAATTCAGGTCGGCGTCTTTCCGCCGGTGGCGGCGTGCGTACTGCCCGCGCGGGTAGGGGCGGCGAAAGCGGTCGCCTTGAACGCGACCGGGGTGGTGTTGGACGCGGCCGAAGCATTGCGGATTGGACTGGTGGATTCCGTGTATCCCGCCGCCGAATTTGCCGCCCGGGTCGACGCGTACGTTGCAGGCGTGCAAAAGCAATCCCGGCCGGTGCTCCGGCTCGCCAAACGGGCGACGGCGGGCGACTCGCGCGAGCGGTTTCTGGCGCGTTTGGACGAGGTTGAGCGGCTGTATGCCCAAGAACTAATGAAATTGGCGGACGCCCATGAAGGGTTGCGGGCCTTTCTGGAAAAGCGCGCCCCCCAGTGGCAGCACAACTGACGAGGCCCCGAGCGATGAAAGCGGCGGTATTCCACGGTACGGAACAGGGGTTGCGGGTTGAGGACATCCCCACCCCGACGATTACGGCGGACCAGATCCTGGTCAAGGTGGCGGCGTGCGGCGTATGTCACACAGACTTGCACTATATTGAGCACGGCGTGCCCACGTTCAAGAAGCCGCCGGTTGTGCTCGGCCACGAGGCATCCGGCATTGTGGACAAGGTCGGCGCGAACGTTACACACTTGAAGACCGGGCAGCGCGTCCTGATTCCCGCGGTGTTGACTTGCGGCCGTTGCCCGGCGTGTCGGCAAGGCCGGGAGAACATCTGCGCCGCCATGCAAATGGTCGGCAATCACTTTGACGGGGCCTACGCCGAGTACGTCGCGGTGCCGGCCAAGGACGTGCTCGATCTGCCCGAGTCGATTCCGCTCGAAGAGGCGTCCATCATCGCGGATGCGATTTCGACGCCCTACCATGCGGTCAAGAACCGCGCGCAGGTGAAGCCCGGCGACACGGTCGTGGTGTTTGGCTGCGGCGGCGTGGGGATCAACGCGGTGCAGCTCGCCACGGCGGCGGGGGCGTACGTCATCGCGGTAGACATCAACGACCGCAAGCTCCAGTGGGCTACGGAATTCGGGGCCGCGCGGACGATCAACGCGACGAAAGTGGAGAAGGTCAACAAGGAAGTCAAGAAGCTGACCGGCGGCGGGGCCGACATCGCGCTGGAGGTCATCGGCAATCCGCGGACGATCGAGGAGGCGTTTGAGTGCGTGCGGGTCGGCGGCCGGTTGTGTGTGGTCGGCTACACGCACGAAGTCATTTCGCTGGTGGCCGGCAAAATTATGTTCAAGGAAGTCGAGATCGTCGGGTCGCTGGGCTGTCGTCCTGTGGACTATGTGCCGTTGATTCGCATGGTTGCGCAGGGCAAGCTCGACCTGAAGCGGCAGGTGACCCATCGGTTCAAGCTCGAGGATATACACAAGGCCTTTGCGGTGCTGAAGGAAGGCGTTTCGTTGCGGTCGATCGTAGTCCCGTAAGAACCAAGCGGTCATGCTGCGAACCGGTGAACTAGGTGTACATCCGCCGGGGGCGCTGGGGGTGGCGTTCTATGTCCACGCCGGCGCGGACTGCTTTGTGGGGCGCCGGGACGACGGCATCACCGAACCGTTGAAGAAGGCGGGTGGGTTTAATCTCGACGATCAGGGTCGCGTTCGGCGGTTACCGCTGACCAACCGCATCTTTGCCAACCTGCTGGAGACCGACGCGCGCGAGCGGATGCCGGAACTGCTGCTGGTGTGTTGCAACCCCGATCAACTCCAGCAGTTCACGGCGGAGATCACCAGATATCTGGAGAACCTGGCGCAGCGCGGGCGGCTGCGCGGCGACGGCGACGTGCGCCGGGAGGTGCCGATCTTCCTGGTGCTGCCGAACGGCATTCTGTCGGAGCAGACACTGGGTACGTTTCGCGACCAGTTGCACGAGGCGCGGCTACTGAACCACCTGCCGGGTTTGACGGCGGAGATGCAGTCCGCCTTGTTGGCGCGGGTCGTGCGGGGCGTGTCGCTGCAAGCGGGCGGGCGGCGGGGGAGCGGCGCGGATACGGTCTATGTGCTCGAGCAAAAGGGGGCGGTCGTCTTCGCCGGCGGCGGTGACTTCGAGCGTGGCCGGATCGAAGCCATCCTGACCGAACGTGGCTACCCCTACACGCACGCCCGGGACGTCCCTGGCACGCGGATCGAATTCGACAAGGCCATGATCTCGATCGTGCTGAACGTGGGCGGACTGATCCACACGGTGCGGCCCGATGGCGAGCTGCTTGACCTGCGCATGGGTGATCTCTGCAAAGACCCGACGCAGCAGGAATTCGTGGACCAGATCACGCGGGCCGTTTTCGCGGTCGGCCAGGCCGTGGGCGCATACCCGCGGGACCTGGCGTATGACACCGTGTGGGCCGTACATCGGGCGACGATCCTGGCGCACGCCGGGCACGTGACCAGCTCGCTCAAGCAGTTTCGCGATGCGCTCGCCGCGGGCCTGCGGCGTGTGCAGTTGTTTTCGAATGAGGAGTGGCTGCTCACACCCCTGGCGCGCTACGCGGCCCAAGCCGGCTTGCCCGCGGAACAGGCGCTGTTTGAAGGGCTGAAGCGGCAGGTGCAGGCCGCGCTGGCGCGGGCGATCGAGCGGCGGGACCAGGCGGCCGGGGAAGGGCGAGGGAGGTCCAAGCGCATGAAACTCGTGGCGCAGCGGAATTTCGCGATCGAACTCTACGAAAGCGGCCCGGACGAAATGGTGCTGATCGGGACGATGCTCGACAGCGACCACCTGATCAAGCTCGAAATGGCCATCCACGTGCCGGACGAACAAATCTCGCGCAGCCGGCTCGAAATGATCCGCGTCCCCTTCCCCGTCTGCCGTGAGGTCGAGCCGCTGGCGGACCGGTTGGTCGGGCTGAAGATCGAGCGCGGCGTGCTGAGCGAGATTTCGCGGCGCGTCGGCGGACACGTGGGGTGTTCGCACATCAAGGAACTGGCGACGAACCTGGTGTACTTCGCCGCTTCGCACCTGGTTCGCCGACACATGGGTTTGGACCCCATGAGCACGGGCTACTCCTTCAAGTCCGCCGACGATCAGTTCAAGATCTCGAAGGAAGTGCTCCGCGATTCGTGTCTGGCATATTGCCAGACCACGCCGAGCGGGCTCGACGAGCGCATCGGCATCAGCAAGCGCGGCGACGAGCACACGCATCCGCTGCCGCTCGGCACACACGAGCCGTCGTTCGGCGTGCTGCTGCGCGACCGGGCGGCCCGGTGGGGCGACAAGGTGTACTTGCGCTACCGGCAGGGGACCTCCGCCGCCGAGCTGACTTGGCGCGAGTTCGGTGCGCGCGTCTTTCAGATCGCGCGGCACCTCCTGGCTCAGGGCGTGCGGCGTGGCGATCGCGTCGCGGTCATTTCCGAGAACCGCGCCGAGATGTACCTGCTCGAGATGGCGACGATGTCGATCGGGGCGGCCACGGTGCCCGTGTTCGCCGGGTATTTGCCGCAACAGGTGATGTACGTGCTGGAACGCGCCCGGCCGCGCCTGGCGGTCGCTTCCGGCCCGCACCAACTCGCGAAGATTGAGCGGACGCGATTCCCGGGCATCGAACAGTGGTACTGCATGGACGCCGATGCCAACACGCGCGCCTGGGGAGCACTGGACTTCGCCCGGTTACTGGGCCCGGGCGGCGCGCCGGCGGACGTTCTGGATGAACATATTAATGCGGTGCAGCCAGACGACCTCTGCGTGCTTATGTATACATCCGGTACAACGGGGTCACCCAAGGGCGTGCGGCTGTGCCATCGCAACCTGATTTCACAGCAGAAGGCTATCTCCCTGATTTGGGATATTACGGACCAGGACGTGTTCATGAGCTACCTGCCGTGGCATCACAGCTTCGGCGGGCTGTTTGAGCGCTTTATGACACTCTACAACGGTTGCGAGCTGTGCCTGGACGACTCGCGTGGCAAGGATGTTGACCGCCTGATCGAAAACTGGGGTCTGTACCAACCGAGCGTCTTCTTCAGTGTCCCGCGTGTCCATGATTTGCTGGTGAATCGCTGCCGCGAGGAGCCGGCCGCAGAGAAGACGGTGTTCGGCGGCCGTTTGCGATTTGTGTTTACCGCGGGGGCGCCGCTGCCCAGCCAGGTCGAGGCGGCGTACCGGAGTCGCAACCTGCCGGTGCTCGAAGGCTGGGGCCTGACGGAGACGTCGCCGTGCGTGACGGTGACGAGCCGCGAAGCGACCTGGCAGAGCGGCTATGTAGGCTTTCCGATTCCCGGTTGTTGCGTTCGCATCGACAGCGAGCAGGAGATTCTGGTCAAGGGTCCGAATGTCATGGACGGCTACCTCGACGACCCGGAGGCGACGGCCCACGTACTCACTGAGGACGGGTGGTTCCGAACCGGCGACGTGGGTGAGTTCACGAAGTATGGTCTGCGCGTCCTGGGCCGCAAGGACGGGACGTTCAAGCTCACGACGGGCGAAAAGACGCACCCTAACCGGATCGAAAGCGTCCTGGCGAACGAATCACCATATATTAATCAGGCCGTGGCCGTCGGCAGCGGCAAGGACTACGTCGGTGTGCTGATCTACCCGAACTGGAGCCGGCTGCGGCGCTGGGCCGCGGAGCATCACATCCCCAGCGAGAGCCTTGCGGTCAGCCCGGTCGTGCGCGAGCTGTACGCCGACGAGCTGCGTCGCGTCAGCGTGTTGATGCCCGTGAAATACGAACGTCCGCGACGGGCCGTGCTGGCGGAGCGGGAACCGACCCTGGAAACCGGCGAGTTAACCTCCTCTGGCAAGCTGGTGCGCAAGGTCGTGCTGAACAACTACCGCAAGGAGATCGAGGCCCTGTTCACCCCGCGCCCGCCGGCCGAGGTGATCGAAGTGCCGCTCGGGGAGTCAAAGGCGGTGGCGTGTGAAGCGTAATGGTCTACCCACGGTCGTGATTGCCGGGGCCGCCCGGACGCCGCTGGGGCTGAAGTGCGGCAGCCTGGCGGCTTTTGCCGCGGAGGATCTGGCAGTGCTCGCGGCGGAGGAAGCCCTGCGCCGCAGCGGCGTTAAGGCGGAACAGATCGACGCCGTCGTGGGCGCCAATGTCTATCAGTATACCGCACCGGGCGCCCAGGACATCTACTTTCCGCGCAATGTGGCGTTGCGCTGCAAAGTGCGTACGGAAGTTCCGGCATTGCTGGTGCAGCGCATCTGCGGCTCCGGCCTTCAGACTGTAATCAACGCGTTTCAGCAGATCGCGCTTCCCGCCAGCGTGGATGACGCCGAAGTCGGCCTCTGCTTTGGCGCCGAGACCATGTCGCGCGTGCCGCAGATCATCCGCGCGCCGCGCAAGTCGGCCGCCAGCTTCTGGGAATTCGCCGCGGACGGGGCGGTGGAGGACCTGATGCTCGCCGGTCTGCGGCATGACCTCGCCGAAACCGCGATGATGCTGACCGCGGACGAGTACGGCACGCAGATGGGCGTCACACGCCAGGACTGCGACGTATTCGCGGTGCTGTCGCAGGAGCGGGCCCGGGCGGCGTTTCGCCAGAGCTATTTGAACGGCGGGGATGCCCTGCGCGGCTTGTTTGCGCTGGAGGCTACCGATCGCGGCGGGCGGCCCGTGTACTTGGCCCGCGACGAGTGCGTACGCCAGACAGCGCTTGACGTGCTCGCGAAGCTGCCCGGGATCACGCCGCACAAGCTCGTGTCCCCCGGCAATGCCAGCGAGATCAGCGACGGGGCGGCGGCGGCGGTGGTCGTGGACCGACGCCGTGCGGAGAAGCTCGGCGTGTCTACCCGTTTTGCCCTGGTCAGCTATGGCGTGGCGGGCGTCGAGCCGCGCATCATGGGCCGGGGTCCGGTGCCCGCGATTCAACAGGCCCTCGCACGCGGCGGACTGGCGCAGAAGGACATTGGACTGTGGGAAATCAACGAAGCGTTCGCAGCCCAGTACCTGGGGGTCGAAAAGGAACTCGGGCTGGACCGCGAAACCGTGAACGTCAATGGCGGTGCGGTCGCCATCGGTCACCCGCTGGCGGCGACCGGCCTGCGCATGTTGGTAGACCTGATGTATGAGATGCAGCGGCGCGGCGTGCGCTACGGTTGTGCGTCGGCGTGCATCGGCGGGGGACAAGGCGCGGCCTTGATTATCGAGGACACGGAGCGCTCATGAAGCGAGCCTTTGCCTTTGGCGACAAGACGTTGGAGTCGGCGGTCCGCCGGGTGAACGCGGTACGCCAGGTCGCGCTGATCGGGACCGGCACGATGGGGGTGGGCATTGCCATCGACCTGCTGCGCAAGACCGACTACGAGATCGTCCTGCTGGATGTACAACCCGCAGCGCTGGAGCGGGCGCGGGCCCGGCTGAGTGGCTTGTGGGAACAGCAGGTGCGGACACAGCGTTTGCGGCCCTGTGATGCGCGTGCCCTTGAACTGCGCACGAAATACACGCAGTCGCATGATGACTTGCGCGGTGCGGACATCGTCTGGGAAGTCGCCACGGAGCGGGCTGCGATTAAGGCCCAGATTTTCGCGCAGCTCGAGCGGACGCTGGACCCGGAACGCGTCGCGGCGGTGTTCTCAAACACGTCCTCGCACACGACGGGCGAACTGGCGACCCTCTTCAAGTCGGAGGCGTTTCGCGAGAAGTTCCTGACCGTCCACGGATACTACCCTTTCGACGCCAATCGCCTCATCGACGTGATGAAAGGCAAGTACGCCTCTGCCGAGACGTTCGCGTTCGGGGTGGTCTTTGCCGACCAGATTCTGGAGAAGACGGTCATTGCGCTGCCGCTGGATCACCACGGGTATATCACCGACCCGCTCTTTCAGGCGATGGCGGCGATTGTCTCGTGGGATGTCAAGACGGGTGAGGATCTCGTGCAACTCGGCGGCGTGTGGGAGTTGTTTACCGCCAACCCGTTTGTGGTGCTCGACCAGACCGGTCACATGCCGTACACGGAATCATCGCGGCACCTCGGCGCTGCGCTGCCTGCGACGGACCGGCTGCGCGGACTGTATGCCCGCGACGGGGCCGCCTACCCGTCGTGGATCGCGCAGCTTGAACAAGCCGGCCGGACCGGCGTGGCGTCGCTGGAGCAGCGCGGCTTCTATGCCTGGAGCGAAGGTCAGACACTGAAACCGACACAGGTGCTCGATCCGGCGAGCGGGACGTATGTACCCATCGCCGAGATTTCACGCAAGGACTACTGGTCATACTACGAGGCCGCCGAGCGCGACCGCCGGGCGGGGAAGATCAAGAGTGCCGCGGCGATCGTCCACGTAGCGTGTGCGGACGACCAGGGCGGGCAGGCGTTTCGGCGCTACGTACTGCCCATCATGCTGTACGCGCTCGACTTGATTCAGGACCGCATCGCCACCGCCGGACAGGTCAACAACGCCACGCGCGCCGGACTGCGCTTCAAGGTTGGCTTGGTTGAAGCCGTGGACGCGCTGCTCGCACAGCTCACGGTGGACGGCGTGCTGCAACTCGCGCGGCGGGCGCGCGATGAAAACGCGGACGACGCGTACATGCTTGATCTGCTCGACGTCGACGGCGTGCGCGGGCCGCGACAAGGTCGCCCGTGTTTGCTGCACGAGCTGAAGCAGCGCAACGTTGCGCGGCTCCTCGGCTATGGCAAGTACTTTCAAACCCCGGTCGCGGAATTCGACCTGGAGACAGGCACACACGGCGGCTGTTACCTGGACTTGAAATTCTACGAACCGTCCTCGCGCGACCGCGTGGCGAGCATTGTCTTCAACAACCCGTTGCGCGGCAACGTCTGGAACCGGGCGCTGCTCGATCAACTCGCCCACGCCTATCAGCGCGTGCTGCGGCTGCACCGGGCGGGGCAGTGCGGGGCGGTCCTGTTCACGGCGGCCGGCGGTGGGCAGCGGATGCTGGGCGCCGATGCGCGCGAGTTCAATCGCGGGTGGTTCGAGCGGCAGCAGGGCTATGCACCGCTCAGCGAGCCCGAGGCGGCCGCCTTCACGCGGCATGGCATGCACCTGTTTCGGCTAATCCAACGCAGCCCCGTGGCGAGCCTCGCCGTGCTCGGCGAGAAGTGGGGCGGCGGCGCCGAGTTCAGCTATTTTCTCGACCTGCGCTACGACGTGCGGGCCGAGGGGTTTGTCTTTGACGCCCTGGAGCGCCGCAGTAACTGGGGCGCGAAGAATACATACAACCAGCCCGAGCTGGACTTTGGCATTCTGGGTGGCTTCGGCGCCGTGGGGGAGCTGAAGCGCCTGGGCCTGGGCGACTCCGCGATCTGTGAGTTGTTCGACCAGGGGTTCACGGCGGACCGCGCATTCCAACTCGGTTTGTCGAACGGTGTCTTTGACGACGAGTGGGAGGCGTTGCGGCGCGGCTACGAGCGCGCCAGGCAAATGGCCAAGGACGCGCCGTACTCACGGGCCCTGTTCAAGGAACATCTGGCCCGCGGCATTGACGACGAGGCCCTCGCGCGCGAGACCGGGGCTGCGTTCAACCCGCGCAAGAACCCGTTTGTGAGCAGCGGGTTGCTGGCGCTGCTCGATCGCGGCGCGGGCGCCCCGAAGATGAACTACGGTTGTGAACACGCGGACCTGCCCGGCTGGCAGTATCCGCTCGAAAACGGGCTGGCGGATGCAGGTCAAGGCGATGAACAACCCGCTACCGGTCAGCCCTAGCTGTTCGTCCGGCTCGTGCAGCGGATGCGTGCCGAGTGCCTCGGGTACGTCGCCGCTTCGTACAGGAGATGTTTCGATGCCGAGCGCCGTCGGTCTGGATGCAGACACGTTCGCCCCGTTTCGCAACTGGCGCATGAACCGCGCCCAGTACGCGCAGGAGTGGAAGCAGCGCACGGGCCGGAAGGTCATGGGCTACTTCTGCACGTACGCGCCCGAGGAATTGATGTACGCCGCCGGGATTCTGCCGGTGCGCATCCTGGGCAGTCACGAGGTGCAGGACGTCACCGAGCCGCACATCTTCGCGATGTTCTGCCCGTTCTGTCGTGACTGCCTCGCGCAAGGGCTGAAGGGCCGGTACAACTACCTCGACGGCATCATGATCGCGCAGTCGTGTCTGCACATCCGCCAGGCGTTCACGAGTTGGCAGAAACATGTCCCGATCGACTACAGCTATTATCTGCCGATGCCGCACAATGTGCAGAGCCCGCACGCCACGCCGTTTCTCGAAAAAGAGCTGGACGTGTTCCGCGCCTCACTGGAGGAGTGGCTCGGACGCCGCATCGAGGACCAGGCGATCCACGAAGCGATCGATGTCTATAACCGCAACCGCGCCCTGTTGTGGCGGGTGTACGAGCTGCGTAAGCAGCCCAAGCCACCGCTGACCGGCGAGGAAGCGATGGAGATGATCCTGTCCTGCCAGACGGTTGACAAGCACGAGCACAACGCCGCTTTGGAGTCGCTCTTGACCCGCCTGAGCGAGCGTAAGGTGACGCGCCCGACGGGTGTGCGGCTCATAATCCTCGGCAGCGAGGATGATGACATCGACTTTATCCGCATGGTCGAAAGCTGCGGCGCGACCGTCGTCGTGGATGACCATTGCACCGGTACGCGGTACTTCTGGAATTCAGTCAACGGCGATGGGACGCTTTTGGGCCGGATCGCGGAGCGCTACGTGCGGCGCGTGCCGTGTCCGTCGAAGGACTGGCCGGTGCGCACCCGCATGGCGCACGCCGTGGCGCTGGCGCAGGCGTACAAGGTCCAGGGCGCTTTGATCATTCAACAGAAGTTCTGCGACCCGCACGAACTGGACATGCCGGCCCTGACCAAGGCGCTGAACGCCGCGGGTGTGAAGACGCTGCCGCTGGAGTTTGACGTCACGGTCCCGATCGGACAGTTCAAGATCCGCGTGGAAGCGTTTCTGGAGATGCTCCGCGAAGACGACCTTTTCTAGGCATCCGCGTTGAAAGGCTGACGATGGCGCTGAACGGAAAATACCCGACCGCCCCGCTGAAGTGCTGGCCCAAGGCCAAAGAACTGCGGCTGAAGTACTATGAGGACTACGCCCGCGCGCACGAGCGCGGCGGGCTGCGCTGGGTGGGCGGCGCCTGGAGTTTCAGTGCGATTCCAACGGGGCTGGGCCGTGACGTGTGGAGCCTCACGAGCGAGCCATACGGCGCGAGCATCGCGTTTAACAAGACGTTATCCATGCGCTGCATGGAGGCCGCCGAGAAGGCCGGCTTTGCACGGGACCTGTGCGCATACATGCGCAACTACTGGGGTTCGGTCATTCTGAATGAGTACGCGTTTGGCGGTCCGTTCCCCAAGCCGGATTTTGTCTGGCAGGACCACATCTGCTGTAGCCATGCCAAGTGGTACCAGGTGGTCAGCGATCTGGAAGGCGGTCTGCCGCAGTTTTCGATCGACGTGGCGGTGGGCCCGTACCAGGACGTGAGCCCGCACAAGATTGACTACATCGTCAACCAGATGCACGACGGCATCGCGTGGATGGAACAGACCACGGGGCGCAAGTACAGCGACGAGCTGCTGATCGAGGCGGTCCAGAACGAATTCCGCAGCACGTCCACGTGGGCCGAGATCTGCTGGCTGAACAAGCAGGTTCCGGCGCCGCTCGAAGAAAAAACGATGTACTCCTTATACGTGCTGGGCACGCTGCACAAGCATGACGCGGAGGTGGCGGCCTTTTACGAGGAGCTGCGCGACGAGGTCCGGGACCGCGTGGCAAAGGGCATCGCGGCGTGTGCGCACGAGCGTTGCCGCCTGATGTCAGACACCCAGCCGCCCTGGGGTTTTCTGGGGCTGTTTCGCTACCTGGAAGAGTTCGGGGCCGTCTCGATCGGGTCGCTGTACACATTCGGTCTGATCGGCATCTGGGAAGAACGCCCGGACGGCACGTGGGGTCCCCGCACGACGCCCATGCAGAAGGGTGTTGCCATCACAACACGCGACCAGGCCCTGCGGCTGTACACCGATTGGACGTTGAGCAAGCCCGAGTGGCAGCATTTCTATTCGCCACACATCAAGACGCAAATGATGGCCCGCATTGCCAAGGAGTGGCAATGCCGAGGCATCATGCTGCACTACAACCGCGGCTGTGAAGGGCTGTCGCTGGGGATCGCGGAAAACCGGCTCGGCCTGATCGAAACTGGCTATCCGGTCATGGCTTTCGAAGGCAACATGGGGGATGAACGCGAGTTCGACGAGTCCCGCGTGCGGGCCCGGCTGGATGCGTTTATGGAGACCCTGGGGTTCAAGCGGGAGTTCAAGGCGTCCTGAAGCGGTCGCCCGGAGAGTATTGCATGGTGACGGCTGGCATTGATATTGGTGCAAAGACGGTTAAGGTCGTAGTGGCGAACCGCGAGCGCGTGCTGGGGCGTGCTCTGGTGCCCGCGGGTTTCGAGGCGGCCGCCGCGACGCGCCAGGCTTTTGACGAGGCGCTGTCCGCAGCGGCCGTCGGCCGCTTGGACCTGGCACGCATTGTAGTGACGGGCGCGGGGCGTAAGAGCTGCCCCTTGACCGATCAGGAGCTGACCGAAGTTACCGCCGCCGCGCGCGGCGCAACTCACCTGCGGGCGTCGTGTCGAACGGTAGTAGACATCGGCGCAGAGGAGGGCCGCGCGGTGCGCTGCGACGGACAGGGCAAGGTGATTGACTTCGCGTTTAACGAGAAGTGTGCGGCGGGCGCGGGCGCGTTTGTCGAGGGCATGGCGCGCGCGTTGCAGGTCCCGGTCGAGGAATTCGGTCCCATGTCGCTGACGTCGCAACATGCGGTCCAGATGAACGCCCAGTGCGCGGTTTTCGCGGAGTCTGAGGTCGTCACACTGATTCACTCGAAGACGCCGCGGGAGGACATCGCGCGGGCCGTGCTGGACGCCATTGCCAGTCGCATCATCTCGATGTTGCGGAAGATTGGTTTTGAGAAGGATGTGGCGGTCATTGGCGGCGTGGCGCGGAACCCGGGCTTTGTGGCGGCTTTGAAGCGCGGGCTGGAGATGGACGTGTTTGTGCCGGAGCACCCGGAGTACGTCGGGGCGCTGGGCGCGGCCCTCGCCGCCCAGGACTAACGTGATCGCAGGAGACGCGGAGTTGAGTAACAAGAAAGAATTCTGGCGTTGGAAAGAATATCGCTGGCACGACGAAGCCCTCAACTGGCGGGACGCAGACATTGTCAGCGCCGGCGTGGACGTGGGCTCGGTTAGCTCCCAGGCCACGATCCTGGTGGATGGCAAGTTGTTTGCGTTCGCCAGCCAGCGCACCGGCTTTGATAGTCCGGAGAGTGCCAATCAGGCCATTCAGTCGGCGATGGACGGCACGGGTCTGACGCTGAAGAACCTGCACTACACCGTCGGCACCGGTTATGGGCGCGTTAACGTGCCGTTCGCCGATAAGGCCATCACCGAGATCGCGTGTCACGCGCGCGGCGGCAACTTCATGTACGGTCCGACCGTGCGCACGATTTTGGACATGGGCGGCCAGGACTGCAAAGCCATTCGCTGCGATGAGAAAGGCAAGGTCGAGGCCTTTCTGATGAATGACAAGTGCGCGGCGGGCACCGGGCGCGGCATGGAGGTCTTCGCCGACCTGCTTCAGGTGCCCATCGAGGAACTTGGCGCCATGTCGCTGTCGGTGGAGCAAGAGCCGCCGCCCGTGTCGAGCACATGTGTCGTATTCGCCAAGTCCGAGGCCTCGGCCCTGCTGCGCGCCGGCTGGCCCAAGCAAAAGGTCTTGGCCGCGTACTGCGGCGCCATGGCGCATCGCGTCGTCACGCTGCTCGAACGCATCGGCGTACAGGCGGATTTCGCGATCACCGGCGGCATCGCCAAGAACAGCGGCGTCGTGAAGCGGCTCGAAAAGGAACTCAACATCCATGCCCTGACGAGCAAGTACGACGCACAAATCGCCGGGGCCCTGGGTGCGGCGCTCTTTGCGCAGACGCTCGAAGGCAAACGCCGGGCGTCGTAGCGGAAACACTGGATGCGGGTGCGACGATGATCGCGAACTATGGCTACAAAGACGGCTCTGGCGACTATTTTATCGCCATCAACACGGACAAATGCAACGGCTGTGGCGATTGCGTGCCGGCGTGTCCGGGCAAAGTCCTCGCAGTCGGGCCGGACCCGCACGACCCGTTGCGCGACGAGCCGGTGGCCTTCGTGACGGAAGCCGAGCGCAAGAAGCTGAAATACACGTGTGCCGCTTGCAAGCCGGACCACGATCGACCGCCGCTGCCGTGTGTCGTGGCGTGCAAGCCGGGCGCGGTGGCGCACTCCTGGTGATGAAAGACCAGCCCCGACCCGCCATGGTCTCGCTGACAATCGATGGACGAGTGTGCGAAGCGCCGGTAGGTGACCTGCTCATCGCTGCGGCGGCACGGCAGGGGATCTACATCCCGGCGTTGTGCAACCACCCCGACCTGCCGCCCTTCTGTGACGTGCTACCGGCGCACGTAATTCACCGAGGGATCAGCGCTCTGGAGAATCAGTCCGGGGCGTCCGATCAGCGGCCGGCCGTCGCAGGATGCGGGCTGTGTCTGGTTGAAGTGGACGGCGAACAGCAACCTGTGCGTGCGTGCTGTACGCCCGTGTCAGCGGGGCTGGTGGTGCGTATCAGCACGCCGGCGCTGAAGAGCGCGCGGCAGGCCAACCTGGCGAAGATCCTGGCGTATCACCCCCATGCGTGTTTGACCTGCGCGCAGCGTGAAGGCTGTAGTCTGGAGAACTGCTCGTCCAACGTGCCCAAAGCCGAGCGTTGCTGTGTTAAGTTCCACAACTGCGAAGTCCGCAAGGTGTCCGAATACGTCGGTATTCGTCCGGATACGCCGCGCTATCGGCCGGCGGGGATGCCAGTTCTCGATGACGAACCGCTTTACCTTCGCAATTACGAGCTGTGCATCAACTGCGGACGTTGCGTGCGGGCGTGCAACGAGGTGCGCGGCGTTGAAGCCTTGGGGTTTGTATTTCAGAATGGGAATGTCGTGGTCGGGAGCGTCGCGCCGACACTGTTGGAGTCCGACTGCAAGTTTTGCGGGGCGTGCGTCGAAGTGTGTCCGACTGGCACCTTGCTGGACAAGGAGCGCATTTCCGGCGATCGGCGGCGCGCGCTGGTGCCGTGCATGGGAACCTGCCCCGCCGGGGTCGATGTCCCCGGCTACATCCGGGCGGTTGCACAGGGCCGTTTCGCGGAGGCGGCCGCGATTGTCTGGGAGTCGCTGCCGCTGCCGAACACGCTGGGACACATATGCTTTCACCAGTGTGAGTGCGAGTGTCGCCGCGCGGCGCTTGACGAGGCGCTGGCCATCTGCCCGCTGAAGCGCTTCGCGCTCGAAGCCGGTGCTGATGGCGTGGCGCAGCACGTGCAAGAGGAGAATGGCGGTGAAAAACAGGTAGCCATCATTGGGGGCGGCCCGGCCGGTTTGGCGGCGGCCTACTTCCTGCGAAGCAAGGGGCACGCGGTAACGGTTTTCGAGGCTGGCAGTATTGTGGGCGGCCAGCCGGCTACTTCTGTGCCGGACTACCGCTTGCCAGCGGATGTACTGGCGCGCGATGTTGAGGTCATTCGCGGGCTCGGCGTCGAAATCCGTACCCACGCGCGGGTCGCACTGGACCGGCTCGCGGAGCTGCGGTCGCAAGGTTTCGAGGCAGTCCTCGTCGCGGTCGGGCTGCCGGGTGCGAAACGCATTGCAGTCGACGGTAGCCAGCTTGAGGGCGTGTACTGGGGGCTTGAGTTCTTGACTGCCGCGAAGACAGGTCGCCCGCCGACGGTAGGCCGCGAGATCGTCGTCATCGGCGGCGGCAACGTCGCACTCGATGTGGCCATGACGGCCCTGCGACTGAGCGGCGGCCGTGTGCGGCTGTACTGCCTGGAAAGTCGTGCGGAGATGCCGGCGCACGCGCATGAAATCGCGCGGGCGGAAGCGGAAGGGGTAGACATTCACCCGAGTTGGGGTCCGGTGGCCGTCACGGGCTGTGGTGAGCGTGTGGCCGGTGTGGAGTTTCGGCGGTGTCTCGCGGTCTTTGACGCCCAGCGGCGCTTTGCGCCGGTCTTCGACGAGCAGCAGCGGCAGGTTGTAGCCGCGGACACCGTCATCCTGGCGATCGGCCAGACCGGCGAAGAAGCGACTCCGGTTGAGCGGGATGGCGTGTTTCTCGCGGGCGACGTTGCGGGCGGGGCCGGCTTCTCCGTGGTACACGCCGTGGCCTCCGGCCGCACCGCGGCGGAGCGAATCGACAAGTATCTGGGCGGCGACGGGAACGTGTGCGTGCGGCTGGTCGAGCGCGCCCCGCCGAGTCCGTGGATCGGCCGCGACGAGGGCTTTGCCCCGCGCTCGCGCGTGCCGGTGCCATGTGAGCCGGCGGACGAGCGTCGCCGCGACTTCCGACCGCTCGAGCACACCTACACGATTGAACAAGCCCAATCCGAAGCCCGGCGGTGCCTCCAATGTGACCTGCGGCTGATGCTCAGCAGTCCGCCGCTGCCGCCGGAGGAGTGGCAGCCCTTTGACCGGCCGCACGTCGAGTGCGTGCCGGCGTGCGAAGGTGTGTTTGTGCTCACCGACGCGGAGCGCAAGCCGGTGACGATCAAGGGGGCGACTGATGTCCGCCTGGCTCTGCTGGAGAAGCTCGCGAGCGGAAACGCTAGCGGCTTTTTCCGCTGGGAAGAGGACCGCCTGTTTACCAAGCGTGAAAGCGAGCTGATTCAGCAGCACGTCGAGCGTTATGGGAGCCTGCCCGGCGGGGGGGATGACGAGCTCTTGGACTTATTCTAAGCGGGCTGAGCACGTCCGACGCACATCCGCCCGATACATCCTCTGGCGAACGTAGTTTCCGACCGTCTCACTCTGCCGCGCAGGCAGCGTATGCCCACAGTTCTCGGACCACATCGCACCCAGGCAGGGCGCGGCGCCGCGACCGTCGCGCTGGAGTTGGCCGCGCGCGCGAGCGCACGTCTGTTGTGGCTCACCAGTCTCCTGACGCCGGCTGCTCACGCGACCGACGGCCTGGAGCCCATCGCGGCGAGCATGCGTGCGAACGCCCGCGGCGGCGCTGACGTAGCGGTCGGCGACACGGCGCTTTCGCAGATCGACAACCCGGCGATTCTGGCGTGGTACCACGAAACTCGCTACCGGTTGGATCTCGACGGACAACTCGGCTTCGCGACCGCCCCCTGGACTGGGCCGTACGAAACGGCCCACTCGGAAGCGCAGTTCATCCCGCTCGGCAGCGCCGGTTTCCTCACGCCGCTCGACCAGCAGAGCGTGCTGGGCCTGGCGATGCACTCGAAGGCCGGCCTGGGCACACGTTACCGGATGCGGCACCTGTTGATCCCGTGGATGGACCGTCAGGTCGGGGGTGACCTGAAAGTCGTCGATGGCCAGCTCAATCTGGGCTACCGGTTATCGGACAAGCTGGCAGTCGGTGCCGGGGCCCGCCTCGAGGCGGCGACCGCGAAATTCAGCACCGTTCTCGGGCCGGCCGATCTCGACTTTGGCCGCGCGTATGCCGTCGGCGGCGGCTTTCAGGTTGGGTTGCACTACCGCGCCCGACCCAATCTGGCTTTTGGCCTGGCGTACCGCTCGCCGACGTGGTACGGAGATCTGGACGGTGCGGAGGTGCAGGCCAGCCTGTTCGGCGTACTTCCGGTACCGCTGGGTGCCGGGAGAATTGAGAACTTCCGGCTGCCCCAGCGAGTCGCCGCCGGCGCCGCCTGGGACGTGACGAACTGGCTGAAGCTCGTGGCGGAGGCGCGCTGGCTGAACTACAACGGCAGCACATTCCACAACACCGACCTTGCGGCCGACGGCGTACTCCAGATTCGCTACCCCTTTCCGCTCGGATATCGCGATCAGTGGATCGGCATGCTCGGCGCCGAATTCCGACTCAGTGAGCACTGGGTGCTCGGAACGGGCTACCACTACGCCACGGCC
>CAYMXT010000057.1:0-20103 GCA_964394415.1 uncultured Planctomycetales bacterium | reverse complement strand
ACCGTGCGCGATTCGGCAGCGCAGGTCCGAGCCGACCGCGCGAGCGGTCGCGAGTAGGTCCGCGAGCTTGCGCTCGCGGCTCGGACAGGCGCCGCCCAGTCGCGCACGTCCATTTAGGTCGAACCGTGCGCCAGCGTCTTCACGTAGATGAGCTTATCGTCGCCGGGCGCGTAGAAATCCCGCAACGCCGCTTCACAACGATAGCCGCAGGCTTCGTAGAATCGCCGCGTCGGCTCGTATTGCGCGCGGCCCGAGGTCTCGGCGTACACCCCGCGGCCATCCGCGCCGGCGATGCGGCGTTCCGTCTCCGCCAGCAACCAGCGGCCGAGGCCGCGCCCGCGCTCGTCCTGATGCACGGCGATCCAGTAGAGGTCGTAACTGCCCACGGCACACGCGATCGGGCCGTAGCACGCGTAGGCGACGACGCGGCCCGCGGACTCCGCGAAAACAAACCGGTAGCCGCTCGCCGGGCCGCGGTCCAGGGACTCCTGCACGAGCTCGACGGCGACGTCGATCTCCGCCGCGTGAAAGAACCCGGTGGACGCCACGATCTCGCGCACCGCGGCGACGTCGCTGGAACACGGCACGTCTCGCAGGGAGCAACCCACAGGCGCCATCCCTTCGTCGCTCTGCCACTGCGCACGGGCCGGAGGCCCATGCTCCCCAACGTCGCTCATCTACACATCCGCCAGAATCCGGCCGATCAACTCGGCGTAGCTCAAGCCAGCCTGCGCCGCCGCCGCGGGGAAACCATCGTCCGGCGTCAGGCATGGATTCGCGTTGATCTCCAGCACCCACGGTTGCCCCGCCGCGTCCACGCGCAGGTCCACGCGCGCAAAGCCGCGCAGGCCCAGCCACTGCCAGCAATCGCGCGCCAATTCACGCGCCCGCGCCAGCAGCGGGCCGTCCGCGGGCGGAAAGTCGAACGAGCGCGGCGTGTGGTGGTAGTCGAACGACTGCGGGTCCCATTTGGCGCGGTAGCCGATCAGCCGCGGACGGTCAGCGGGATAGTCCACGAAGTGAATCTCCGCGGGCGGCAGCACGTGCGGCCCACCTGGGCTGCCCAGGACCGACAGATTCAGCTCGCGACCGGGGATGTACAACTCGGCGAACGCCTCGCCGCCCAGCCGCGGGGCACGCCGCGCGATTTCGTCCCGCAATCTGGCGACGGAATCGGCCTCGATGACGCAGTCGTCCTCCAACCCCACCGACGCTTCCTCCCACGCGGACTTGACGATGTACCGCGCCGGCAGCGGCAGCGCGACCCCGTCAGCGGTGCGTGCGGTCAACCACGGCGGCGTCGGCACGCCGTGCGCCGCCAGCAGCCGTTTGGTCAGCACTTTGCTGGACGCGATGAAGATCGCCTCGGTGCCGGCCCCGGTGTAGGGGATGCCCAGCCCGTCGAGCCACGCCGGGGCGAGCGATACGAGCCGACCTTGCCCGCCGATGGACTCGACCAGGTTGAACACCACGTCCGGCCGCAGCCGGCGCAGATTGTCCGTGTTTTGCGGCAGATTCGACGTGAACGCCAGCCGCGCGGCGGTGTGCCCGAGCTGATGCAGCGCGGCGGCGATGGCGTCGGCCTGGATGAACACGTCCGCCTGGTCAGGCGGCGCGTCGGGCGGGAGGTCGTCATGCAGCA
Organism: uncultured Planctomycetales bacterium; assembly: GCA_964394415.1. Classification (GTDB taxonomy): domain Bacteria; phylum Planctomycetota; class Phycisphaerae; order UBA1845; family Fen-1342; genus JAGVEP01. Next base: position 18,461 of record CAYMXT010000057.1, on the reverse strand, counting down.
AGACGATGTTCATCTGGCATCCGCGGGCGACAGGCGCGGCGCTACGCGCTGATCCGCCGCTCGGCCGATTTCACAATCCGCCGGATCAATTCGAGATAGGACATGCCGATCTGGTGGCACAAGATCGGCAGATCAGAGTGCTCCGGGTGCAGCCCGGCCAGCGGGTTCAACTCCAGGATGTGCAGCTTGCCGGCGGCGTCCGCCCGCAGATCGACCCGCCCGCCGTCGCGACAGCCCAGCCCACGCCACGCCGCGACGGCCAGTCCCTCGCACCGCCGCGCCCAGTCGTCCGTGACCAGGCGGTACTCGCACAGCTCCTCGCAGCGTTCCTTGTTCACGTAGGTGTACGAGTGCGGCTCGGCGCCCTTCAGCAGGATGACCTCGAGCGTGCCGAGCGCTTCGGCTTCGGCGCCCGTGCCAACGATTCCGACCGTGAACTCGCGGCCGGGCAGATAGGTCTCGACCAGCACCGGTTGCTGGTACGTCGCCACCAGCCGCCGGCAGACGGCCGCCAGCGCGGCGGGCGTCGCGAGCTTCGAGTCGGCGTCGATGCCCTTGGCCGTGCCCTCGGCGACGGGCTTGGCGAACAGCGGATACGGCAGTTCGACCTGCGCGAGGTCAGCTTCGCTCGCGACCACACAAAAATCCGCCGTCGGCAGCCCCAGGTCGCGCAGCACCCGCTTGGTCAACCCCTTGTGCAGCGACAGCGCCAGCACCAGCGGATCGGAGAACGTGTACGGGATGTCGTAGGCATCGAGCAGCGCCGGCACCTGCGACTCGCGGCCGACGCCGCGCAGACCCTCGGCGATGTTGAACACGCAGCCCCAGCGGTCGCCGGCGGCCAGGCGTTTGACGAGCGCCCAGACGTTGCCGATGCGGTCGGTCTCGTGGCCGAGGTCGTGGAGCGCCGCTTCGAGGGCGGTGATCGTGTCGGGTCGATCGAACTCCGCGGTCTCGTCTGCGCTGAAGCCGGCGGCGAGATAGTCCTGGCGCAGGTCGTAGGTCAGTCCGAACTTCATGCCGGCGCGTAGTGTACCGTCCGCGGCCCGCGCCGTCGCAAGCCGGCGCCGGGCGACGTAGAATGGCGGCTCGCGTGGTCGGCGCGGTCCGGCCGGGTATTGGATGAGTTGTGCAGGCGGGTCAGCCCCGCGTGATGGAGGTCTGGATGTCGTACCGAAGCGAACGTGCCGTGGGCTGTATCCGGCTGGCGCTGGGCGTGCTAGGCATCAGCGTGGTTTGCGGTTGCATGACCGCCGAAACTCCGAAGCTGCCGAGCGAGCTGCCGGCGGAAGTGCCCGCCTTGGTGGCCGCGCGCGACGGGCTGACCGTCGCCGCGGGCGACGCGCTGCGGACAACGCCGGGCGGGACTGTCGTCGACACCGTGGATTCGCTGGCCGGCTGCTGGGCGGGCTACGAGCGGTTGACGGCGGCAGAGCTGGGCAGCACGGACGCGGGGACGGATGCGCAGGTGGATTCATACGAGTACTTCAAGTTTTCCGCCGACGGAAGCGTGCGGACAGTGAGCTACCTGGCGGCGACCGACGGGTCGTACGCGACGTACATCTGGCAGGCGGGCACCTTCGAGCTGCGTGACGGGAACCGCCTGCTGCTGACGATCCAGGACGGCGAGTTGTACGACCCGGCGACCGGCAACGTGATCCACTTCCCGGAGGACTACCTGGCCGCGGTGCAAAGCCGCACAGACCTGACGGAGCAGGAGCGTGCGGAGCTGCTGGCGAGCATCCAGGACCCCGCTCCGATCGTGTACCTGGTGACGCGGCAGGCGGACCAACTGAAGCTCACGCCGACGTCGACGAACGACGCGGACGTGGAGTCGGCGGACGAGAGCAGCGCACGGCTGGTGGTGCGGTTTGCTTGCCCGTGAGGAAAACACCAGGCGGCGCTGGTTGCACGTCCGATAACGATAGCGCCCGAATTGCGATTGCATCGTCCGGTCGCCGGTGTTATCCTACCTGATGGAGAGGAGCGACCCGGGTGGGTCGCTCGAGGTAGGACTCGGAGCGAGGAGGACGGCTCATGTCACTGAGCAGTGTACGCGTGGCGGGTGTTGTGCTTTGTTTGCTTTGCGGGGTCGTCACTGCCGTCGCGCAGTTGCCGGATGTCGCGATCGTCGCGGCGGCGGCGTCCAGCTCGAGCGATGGGCGCTTCACCGACCCGCAAGCAAAGCTGATGGGGACCGGATACTTCAACAGCGTGACCATCATCAACGCGAGCACAACGACGCCCACACTGGCGCAGCTCATGGCGTATGACGCGATCATCACCTGGAGCAACGTCAACTATCTGGATCCCGTTGGGCTCGGCAACGTGTTCGCCGACTACGTGGATGCCGGTGGCGGAGTGGTTGCCTCGGTCTACGCGATCAGCACAACCACGACGGCGCGCTATCTCCAGGGCCGCTGGGTCACGGACGGCTACGAGCTGGTCCCGCACGGCCTGGGCACTAGCACGGGCCAGCAGTTCCTCGGCAACATCCTGGTTCCCGGGCACCCGATCATGCAAGGCGTGAATTCGTTTGACGGCGGCACCAGCAGCGCGCGCCCGACGACAACCACGCTACAGCCGTGGGGCACAAAGATCGCCGAGTGGACCGACGGCAAGACGCTCGTCGCAACTGGGACGAATCCGCACCGCGCCGACCTGGGGATGTACCCGCCTTCGAATGCCGTCTCGTCCGGCTTCTGGAACCAGAACACCGACGGCGACATCCTGATGGCCAACGCGCTCCTTTACACGATTCCCGAGCCGGCGACGCTGGCGCTCGTGACGATGATGCTGCTCGCGCGGCGGCGGTAGTCGAACGCTCACAAGGCAGAAGTTTCAACGCGGGCCGCGCGCAGCGCGGCCCGCTGTCTTGCGTGCCACCTCGGAGCACGGGCGAGCGCTTCGCGCGTGGAGCACAGACTATCAGTCTGTGCAACGGAAGGAGGGCGCCGCGGCCGTGCCGGCCGCGCGCGGGCGCGGGCCGCTACTTGCCGCGTTGGAGCCGTTGCCGCAGGCGGGCGTCGATGTAGGGCTGGATGCCGCCGTCGAGGACGCGCTGCACGTCACCGATCGCCAGGAGTGTGCGGTGGTCCTTGACGTGGATCGTCGCGCCGTGGATCACGTAGCTGCGGATCTGGTTGCCCCAGGCGATGTCGCCCTTTTCGCTGTAGAGCTTCGCTAACTCCGCGTCCTGCTTGGCCTTCTCGATCTGCTCCAGCTTGGATTGGAGGATCGATAGGGCCATCCGCTTGTTCTGTGCCTGGCTGCGCTCGTTCACGCACTCGACCATGATGCCGGTCGGCTTGTGCCGCAACCGCACCGCGGTCGCCACCTTGTTCACGTTCTGCCCGCCGGCGCCCGACGCCCGGCGGAAGAACTCGATGTCCACGTCCGCCTCGGCGATCTCGATGTTCGTCTCGTCAAACTCGGGCAGGCAATCGACGCCGACGAACGAGGTCTGCCGCTTGCCCTGCGCGTTGAACGGGCTGATCCGCACCAGGCGGTGGACGCCCATTTCGCACGACAGATACCCGTAGGCATACGGCCCCTCGACGCGGAGCGTGGCCGACTGAATCCCCGCCTCGTCCGCGTCCCGGCGATCCACCTCGGTCAACCTGAAGCCGGCGGATTCGAGGTACATCAGGTACATCCGCAGCAGCATCGCGGCGAAATCACACGCATCCACGCCGCCCGCCCCGGCCTGGATGCTCAGGAAGCAGTTGCGGGCGTCGTTGGGGCCGGACAGCAGCGTCAGCAGCTCGACGTGATCGGTCTTCTGCTGAATCTCGGCCAGTTCGCGCTGCATCTCGGCGTGAGCAGCGTCGTCGCCGTGCGCGACGGTCAGTTCGATTAGCACGTGCGCGTCGTCCACGCGGCGGAGCAGGTCCTGGACCGGCTCGACCAGCGCGCGCAGCGTCTTCATTTCCTGAACGACCTGCTGCGCGGTCTCCTGGACTTCCCAGAAACCGGGCCGCTGCATCAGGGTGTCAAGCTCCCCCAGGCGCGCGGTCTTGGCGGGCAGGTCAAAGAGAGTCCCGGATCGCGTGGACCCGGGTCGTTAGCTCACGAAGTGTGCCGGCGGGGTCTTCAAGAACCATCATGTTCACCTACCAGTGATGATACCGTCATCGGACCAACGTGGCCTCGCGGAAGGTAACAGGCGCCACACGTTTCGCTGCCTATCGTGTGCGCCGCCGTCTTGGAGCCGACGGGGGCGGCCGGCGGCGCCGCCCGCCATGGACACGGCCTTGTCGCAACCGGGCGATGTCCTCCAGATCACGCGGTCGACCAGACGCCTTCTTCGCCCGAATGAGATCGTTGCGACCTAGCAGATATACCGGGATGCCCGCATAGGTCGTGCGGACGCGGTTTCGCCACGCGACCGGGAACGTCACGCCGTCGATGCCCATCATGATGTCGACGCGGTTGGGTTCGATCCCCATCTGGTAGACGAGCCGCGGCGTGGCAAAATCCACGACTTGCATGTCCTTCAGCGGGGCCCCGAACCGCACCAAGGCGTCCCACACTCGGACCGCGTTCTGCGGGGTGGGCTCCACCCAAAGGTCCAGGTCCTTCGTGTACCGCGGCTCAGCGTGGTACGCGACGGCGTGTGCGCCGACGATCAGAAACCGCGCGCCGCAGTCGGACAAGCTTCGCAACAGATCGGTCAAGTCGCGGGACAGTTCCATCGCCGCCTCGCAGAAGGTCTGCTTCGCGCAGCATCATCCACATTGCGGCCCAGCGGGCCTCGGCGCCGGCGCGACGCCAGAACTCCAGGTCGAACGAGCGGTCCGCGTCAGCCCGCTGAACCAGACGCTCCATGACGACCGGCCGGCGACGGCGGACCCCGCGGCTGCGCGGGCTTTTCTTCGCACTGTTTGCGCGGCGCGTCATCCCGTCCTGATGGGCAAATCCAGCACGAATACGCGTACAGACGGAGGTCTGTGCTCCACTACGCCAGCGCCTTACGCAGCGCTTCGGCCTTGTCCGTCCGCTCCCACGTGAAGTGCGGCAGTTCGCGGCCGAAATGCCCGTGCCGGGCCGTTTCCTGGTAGATCGGTCGGCGGAGATTCAGATACTCGATGATCGCCCGCGGCGTCAGCGGGAAGACCTCGCGCACCACGCGGGCCAGCCGCTCTTCGTCCACCTGCCCCGACCCGTTCGTGGTCACCAGCACACTCACCGGCTCCGCCACGCCGATCGCGTAGGCAAGCTGCACTTCGCACTCGCCCGCCAGGCCGGCGGCGACGATGTTCTTGGCGATGTGCCGGGCCATGTACGCGGCGGAGCGGTCCACCTTCGTCGGGTCTTTGCCCGAAAACGCGCCGCCGCCGTGCCGCCCGCGCCCGCCGTACGTGTCCACAATGATCTTGCGGCCGGTCAAGCCGGTGTCGCCGTGCGGGCCGCCGATTTCGAAACGGCCGGTGGGGTTGACGTGGACGGTCACGTTCGGGTTCCACCAGTCGTTGAGGACCGGTTTGATGATGTGCGTCGTGACTTCCTGGGCCAGCTCCTTCTGGCGGTCGTTCCACATCGGGTGGTGCTGCGTCGAAAGCACCACGGTCGAAACGCGCACGGGCCGGCCGCCCTCGTATTCGACCGTGACCTGCGATTTCGCGTCCGGCCGCAGACCGGGGATGACCTCTTCCCGCCGCACGCCGACGTGGTGCTCCACGAGCCGGTGCGCCAAGTGAATCGGCAGCGGCATCAGTTGCGGCGTCTCCCGGCAGGCGAAGCCGAACATCATGCCCTGGTCGCCGGCGCCGTCGCGATCAACGCCCATCGCGATGTCCGGCGATTGCCGCTTGATCGAGGTCAGTACCGCGACGGACTCATAGTCGAATGCCATGTCGCCGGAGACATAGCCGATGTCCTTGATGACCGTGCGGACAAGGTCTGAGATTTCGACGTACGCCTTGGTCGTGACTTCGCCGGCGACGACCGCCATGCCGGTGGACACCAGGGTCTCGATCGCCACGCGTGAGAACGGATCCTGGGCCAGCATGGCGTCGAGGACGGCATCCGAAATCTGGTCGGCGACCTTGTCGGGGTGCCCCATGCTGACGGACTCGGACGTAAACAGGTGCTTGCGGGCGGCGGTATTGGCCAAGGGGAACTCCTCTGTGCGTGCAAACCGATTAATCGGACGGCCCGGTGAGCCGAACTCTTATGCTACTTACGCGGCGTGGCGTGTACAAGGCCGCCACGCACGCCCCCCGGGCGCCACGGCGGCCGCCTACTCCACCTATCTACTGCTGTGCCGGCTGCGTCGTCGGGACCGGCCGCACGTTCGGGGCGGCGCTGGTGGGCTTCGCGGCCGCGGCACCAAAGCCGGTCGACTGCGGCGTGTTTGGGCCGGGTGCGTTCACGACGGTGACCGGGATTTGCAGCGTCGGCACGACCGGGTCGTCGGTTTTCAGCGTGATGTTGAGCGGGCCGCGTGAGTCTTTGCCGAAGCCTCCCGGGACTTCTAGCGCCACGGTCTGCCGACCGTCGATCTCGCGCACCTCGACGTGCAGCGCGGGGTCACTGACGGTCGCTTCGAGCAACTGGCCCGGTTCACCGTCCCACGTCAGCGTCGCGACCAACTCCGACTTCTCCTCCTGGCCAACCCGCACGTTGAAGCGCGCCGGATTGGCCGCCAGGCGCGGCGTGACATTGGCGATCACGTGGATCGCCTGGTTGGGAACATCCGTGAGGCCGGTTTCGATGTTCATCGAGCCGCGGAGCGCGCCGTTTGGCCACGGTGGACTGAGCGTGACATCCACCTCGTACTTCTCGCCGGGCTCGATCTCCTTCAAGTCCGCGACGATCTGGGCGTGGCCGGTGGAGGCAATGCGTGGATTGATGGGCCCGCCATCGCCGCGCAGGATCGTGATGGTCTGCTTTTGCTCCGGATAGCTGCGCTTGACGGCCCCGAAGTTGAGCGTGTCCTGCTGCGGTTCGATCTTGAGCGGGGCTTTCACGTTGGCGACGCACTCGAGCACCGCCGAGGGGTGCTCGCGGTCGTTCGTCGTGATGTTGACCTTGCGGGTGACCGGTCCGCGACGCGTGCCCGCGGAAGTGGTGATCTCGAACTTCTCGGTCTGCTGCGGCTGGATGAGGCGGTCAGACTGACCGTTGAACTTGATCCCTCAGCCGCCCTTCAGGCGGATGGCGAGCGGGCCAGCGCCTTCGTTCGTAAACTCAACCGCGAAGGTGACCTGTCGGCCGACCCAGGTTTCGGATTCGACCTTCAAGCTGCTGGCCTTGAACTTGGGCTGCGGTTCGTCGGGCGGCGGCGGCACGAAGCTGATCCCGCTGCCCTCGGGAGCGCCGCACCCCTTCTTCTGCGCAACGTCCGCCGCGCCGGGCGCGGGCGGAGTCTGAGGGGCGGCTGGGGCCGTCGCGTCTGCGCTCGGCGTGCCGGGGGCGGCGGCCGGGGTGGGTTTTGCGGGTGTCGCGGCGGGCTTCTTGGCCGGCGGGTTCTGCCGCGACGACTCGACCTGCCGGCGGATGTCCTCGGCCAGCGCCTTGCGCTGCGCGTCGTCCAACTGGCCCGGCGGGTGCGCGTCCGCACTCGGCGAAGCGGACGGCTCCGGCTTCTTGGCCGGCGGCGCCTGCTCCGGCTTGGCGGCCTGGGCAGCCGGGGCAGCTTGCGGAGTCTCTGCCTGGGGCGCCGGCGAACCGCCGGCCGGCTTCTGTTCGGCCTTTGGCGCCGGCGCTGGCTTCGGCTCGCCCGCGGGGCTCGCCGCGCTCGCCTTCACCGGCGTGGGCGTGGGGCGCGTCGCTTTGGCCGTCTTGGGTGGCTCGCTGGTCTTCGCGGACGGCCCCTGTTTGGCGGGTTCCGCGCAGCCGGCGATCAGGATCGCAAGCGCCGTCGTGGTCCACAGCCATGAGTTGGAGCGTACGAGTCTGCTCTGTGCGTACACAACTGTCTCCGTCGATTGAGTCTTGGTTGTCGGGCGGGATCACTGCCGCCACGCGTCCACAAGCGGACGGCCCGTTGGCTCCGTCGTCGCCGCCGTGGTTGCGGAAACATCTATTGTATCTGGTTGATTCCCGCAGCCCAAGGCCCCCCTGCAAAAAGGGAGCGGTTACGGTCGCCGGTCCAGGATTGCCGACAGGAGCCGGTCGCAACCATTCCGGATCGGGTCGGCGACCGGCACCCCGAGCCGGACCTCGATCTCGACTGCGGCCCGGGCGGCTTCGCTATCTACCACACCCAGCGTGTTCAGGGCCACCGCTACCACGCGCGCGGGATGCAGCAGGGCAGTTACTTGCTCGTAGGCGCCCCGCAGCTCGTCAAGCGGAGGCAGCGGAGAGTGCGGCGGGGCCTTGTAGTGCGTGCGGCCGAGCTGGTGGACGAGCACAAGCACATCCGGGCACGCCCCGTGCAGCAGCGCCAGCGTCACGCCGGAGAAACCCGGGTGCCCGAGGCTGCCCTGCCCCTCGACGATGCACAGATCGGCGTCCGCTACGCCCAAGACCTGCTGTTCAATCGCGCCGGCCGCGAAATCCGCGACGCACGCATCGATCGCGACGCCCCGGCCGGCCACCATGATTCCTGTCTGTCCCGTCGCGACAAACCGCGCGTCCAAGCCGTGTTTTCGGGCCGCATTGGCTAGTTCTACCGCCGCGACCATCTTGCCGACGTTGCAGTCCGTGCCGACCGTGAGCACGCGCCGGCAACGCGTTGTCAGAGTACGCGCCGCGGCCACGGTTCGCGTGGCCGGCGGCCGGCGAAGGTCATATACGCGCCCCCCGCCCGCGACCGCAGCGGCGGCTAGCTCCGGGTCATCCGCGAGAAACTCGTGTAGCCCGCTGACGACATCCAGCCCGCCGTGCAAGGCTGCCAGCACGTGCGCACGCATGGCGAGCGGAAGCGCGCCTCCGACCGGGGCGACCCCCACATAAAGCGCGTCGGGCCGCAGGTGCTCTGCCGCCTCGACGTTTGACAGGATTGGCACTGGCGGCGCCCAGGGAATGGGCGCCGTCAGATCGAGGCCGACCGCGACGGAATCAACGATGCCGACGACATCCGACGCCCGATAACGCAGGAGACACGCGGCGGACTTCGACGTGTAGACGCCGAGCTGTCCCTCGGTCAGGATCAGGATGCGGCGGTGGGGCGGGAGGTCGGGCATCGAACATCAGGACCGAACGCGAGGCAGTCCCGGCGCGCCGGGAGGTGCGGGGTTCGGATAGGCCCGCGTGTCACTTGGGTGGACGCAGCGCGTCGGCGTGCGCCCGGGCCGTTTTGCCGATGGGCTGGTCCGGGAACTTCTCCGCCAGCTCCTCGTACAGCTTGAGCGCCTCGTCGAACTGGCCGGCCTCACGCAACTTGTCGGCTTTGGCCAGCTTCTCCTGCGCCTCCTCCTCGGCGGAGGATTGCTCAGGCTCGTACTTCAGCCCGAGCGCCTCCGCCACGAGCTTGCTGAGTTGCTGCCCGCGGGCATCGGTGCTGATGATCTTGCCGTCCTTGCCAACCAGGACGGGTACGGGGATGGCGCTGATCTTGTGCTTTTCGGCCAGCTTCGCTTTGAAGAACTTCCCGTCGCAGATGTGGTACCAGTCCATCCCCTTCTCTTTGATCATCGCCTTGCACTTGTCGATGTCCTTGTCCCGGTCGAGCGAGACGCTGATGACCTCGAAGCCGTCCTGGTGGTATTTCCCGTAGGCCTTCTTGATGTGCGGGATCTCGGCCACGCACGGCCCGCACCACGTCGCCCAGAAATCCACGAGCACGACCTTGCCGCGCAGCTTCTCCAGCTCAATCGTCTTGCCGGTCAGCAGGTCCGGCTCGGCGAAGTTGGGGAACGCCGCGCCCTTCTTCAGCGCCTGGGCCGCGGCGGACTGGCAGCCCAGCGCGAAAACCAGAAGCAGCACGGTTCGAAAGCAGGACGTCGGGTTGCGCTTCGCATCACGTGGCACGCTGCTCTTCTCCTGTTGCGCCGACACAGCGACGCGGCTGTCAGTATAGACCATCGTCCGCGCGCCAGGCGAGCGCAAAACGGTCCTCGGAACCGGGCGGGCGGGACGCCCGCCCCACTGCGTACGCGCCGCGGCGAGCTTCGGCTATTATCCCGCGCCACGCCGGGGCGCCTGTGGAGCGAGCGCTTGGACCAACGGCTGCGAGTCATTCTCAACGATCGGGTGCTTTTTCGTCCCCTGACCGGGGTGGGAAACTACGTGCGGCAACTGCTCGCGGCACTGCGGCAGGAAACCGCCGTGCTCGAGGTGCGCCCGTTTCTGTCCAGCGTCCTGCCGATCTGGCGGTTGCCGCTGACCAACCGGACTGGGCGGTCGTGGTGGGTGCGGCGGGCGCTTCAGCGGACGTACGCCGGCATGTTCCGCTGGCGATCGAACACGCACCAGGTGTACCATGAGCCCAACCACATCCCGATTCCCTGCGACATTCCGACCGTGACGACGGTGCATGACCTATCAGTCATCGTCCACCCGGAATGGCACCCGGACGACCGTGTACATTGGTACGAGCGCGAGTTTGAAGGCGGCCGCCGGCAAACCCGCCGGTTCATCGTGGCGTCCGAATTCACCAAGCGTGAAATGGTTGCGCACCTGGGCATTCCGCCGGATTGCATGGACGTGACCTACCAGGCCCCGCGGGCGGCCATGCAGCCGCAGTCGCCGGACGCGGTGCAGCGGGCGCGGACGCTGTTCGCTTTGCCGGAGCAGTACTTCCTCTACGTTGGCACGCTGGAACCGCGGAAGAATGTGCCGGGGCTGCTCGCAGCCTATGGGGCCTTGCCGCGCGCCCTGCGGACCAGTCATCCACTCGTACTCACTGGGGCGCGGGGGTGGAAGATCGAGTCGATCGCGCAGCAGTTGGCGCTGCACGGGCTGGAGAATGACATTCGGCTGCTCGGATACGTACCAGATGACGTGCTGCCGGGGCTATATGCCGGCGCGACGGCCCTCGTGTGGCCGAGCTTCTACGAGGGCTTCGGGCTGCCGCCGCTCGAAGCGATGGCGTGCGGGTGCCCCGTCGTCGTTTCCAACGCCGCGTCCCTGCCGGAAGTTGTCGGAGGCGCGGGGGTGCTGCTCGATCCGCAGGACGTGTCGGGCTGGACGACCGAGATGCAACGGATGGCCGAGGACGCCGCGTGGCGGGCGGATTGGCAGCGGCGCGGGTTTGCCCAACGCGCGCTGTTTTCGTGGGAGCGCTGCGCGCGGGAAACGGTGGCCTGCTATCGCCGGGCGCTTCAGGGCTGAAGCTGTCCGCCGCCGCGGGCGTGTGGTTCCGGTGGGCAAGTCAAGGCGTCGGGAGCAAGCCCCGCACACGCAACGCGGCAACAACCAAGTCCACGGCCTGCTCCGGGTTGAACCGGTCCAGGACGAGCAGCAGGTCGTGCCGGCAGACGTCGTTGGCGGTCGGACCGAAGTGGTTGCGGCGAAACTCGTTCCGCTCGCGGTCGGCCTGCTCCACTTCGGCCAGCGCCAGCGCGGGGGAGATGTTCCGCCGGGCGGCCAGCATCTCGGCCCGGCGATCGAGCGAGGCGGTGATTCGCACGCGCAGGCCGCGGTCGCGCGGGAGGATCAAGTCGGCCCCGCGGCCGAGAAAGACGGCGTGGCCCTGGCGGGCGAGCGCGAGCACCGTCTCGGTCAGGCGGTGGAAGTAGTCCTCCTTGCGGAATTCACCCTGGATGAGCCAGCGGGCGGTGGCTTCGAGCCAACTCACGTCGCGCTCGTCGAGGCGGGCGTACAGTTGGGTGCGGACCTGGTTGTCGCCGGCCATGGCCTGGAGGATTTCGCGGTCGAACACCGGCCAACGCAGCCGCTCGCCCACCAGGTTGGCGATGTGTCCGCCGCCGGAGCCGAGGGCCCGCGAAATGGCGACGAAGGGGACGACCTCGTGGGGCGGCTGATCCGGGCGCGTCTGGAGGCGTTGCGCCCGGGCAAGCTCCCAGTTGCGCATTTGGCGTTCGACAACTTTGGCCAGTTCGGAATGACTGCCGGTCGTGCGGCCAGGCATGGCACATCTCCGCTCGCCATTATACCACCGGGGAGCAGGGGCCCCCAACCCGTGTTCGTTGCGATGCGCACCGGCCGGAGGCCGATGCTCCCCGCCTGGCACGGGGCTTCACGTGCTGATGTGCCCGTCGAAGCCCTGCGCGGCGAGGGTCGGGCTGCGACCGCGGATTGTCAAGCTGCTCTGGCAACCCGCCGGGCTTGTCGTATCATGCCACGCTCAACATCGCCCGGCGCGGTTGGCGATGCGTGGCGCGGTCCGCCGCTCGGGTGCAGGAAAGAGTGACACTATGCCGACGAAAAAGAAGTTCGTCTTTTCCTTCGGGGCAGGCAAAGCTGAGGGCCGGGGGACCGACCGCACCACGCTCGGCGGCAAGGGGGCCGGCCTCGCCGAGATGACCAGCATCGGGCTGCCCGTCCCGGCGGGTTTCACGGTCACCGTCGAGGCGTGTGCGTATTACTGGGCCAACCACAAGAAGTGGCCGGCGGGACTCGAACAGGAAGTCCGCCAACAACTGGCCCGGCTCGAAAAGACCTGCGGCAAGAAGCTCGGCGACGCGCGCGACCCCCTGCTCGTGTCCGTCCGCAGCGGCGCCGCCCGCTCAATGCCCGGCATGATGGAGACCATCCTCAACCTCGGCCTCAACGACCGCTCGGTTGAGGGACTCGCGGCTGCGACGGGCAACCCGCGGTTCGCATGGGACGCCTACCGCCGTTTCCTCCAGATGTACTCCACGACCGCCGTCGGATTGAGCAAGGAAATCCTCGAAGAAAAGCTGCACCACCTGAAGGAGCGCAGCGGCGCGCGGTTCGACCACGAGCTGACCGCCGAGCAGCTTCGCGACCTGTGCGACGAGTTCCAGGAGTTCTTCCGCGAGCAGACTGGCCGCGAATTCCCCCAGGCCCCGTGGGAGCAGCTTGTCGGGGCGATCAACGCCGTCTTCAACTCGTGGAACGCTGAGAAGGCCGTCACGTATCGCCGGGTCGAGAAGATCACCGACCTGAAGGGCACCGGCGTCAACATTCAGCAGATGGTCTTCGGCAACATGGGGGACGACAGCGGCACCGGCGTGTGCTTCACGCGCGACCCCAGCACGGGCGAAAACCTGTTCTACGGCGACATGCTCATTAACGCCCAGGGTGAGGACGTGGTCGCCGGCATCCGCACGCCGATCAAGCTGACCGACCTCGCCGACCACATGCCCGCGGTCTATGACCAGCTCTGCGCGATGCGGGCGATCCTCGAAATCCACTACGGGGAGATGCAGGACCTCGAATTCACGTTCGAGCGCGGCAAGCTCTACATGCTCCAATGCCGCACCGGCAAGCGCACGCCGACCGCTGCGTTCCGCATCGCCGTGGAGCAAGCCACCATGCCGCTGATGTCGGCGGCGGAGGCCCGGCGGCTGGCCAAGCTCAAGTTCCTCCCCGCCCGTTACGTCGCTGCCGCGGGCAAGCCGGTCATTACAAAGGACCAGGCCCTGCGGCGCATCACGCAGGAGGATATCGAACGGCTTTTCTACCCGGTCATTTCACCGAACATTCCGAAGGGCGAGTTGGCCCAGGCGAAGCTGACCGAGGGCATCAACGCGGTGCCGGGGGCCGCGTGCGGGCAGGTGGCGTTCTCGGCGGAGGAGGCGGAGGGCCTGGCCGCCAAGGGTGAGCCGGTGATCCTGGTCCGCAAGGAGACCAGCCCCGAGGACGTGGGCGGGATGCAGGCCGCCAAGGGCATCTTGACGCAGACCGGCGGCAAGACGTCGCACGCGGCGGTAGTCGCCCGCGGCTGGGGCAAGTGCTGCATCGTCGGCTGCGATGATCTCAAGATCGACTACAACGCCCACCAGATGACGATCCGCGGCACGCTGGTCCGCGAACACGACTACCTGACGCTGGATGGCTCGGTCGGGGCGGTTTACAAGGGCCGGCTCGAGCTCCAATCGCCGCAGCCGCCCAGGGAATTCCACACGCTGATGAAGTGGGCGGACGGGCGGCGGCGGTTGAAGGTGCGCACCAACGCCGACACGCCGGAGGACGCCCGCAAGGCGATCGAGATGGGGGCCGAGGGCATCGGGCTGTGCCGCACGGAGCACATGTTCTTCGCGACGCGCGAGCGGCAGCTTGCGATCCAGGAGATGATCGTCGCGGACACGGTCGCAGCGCGGAAGGCGGCGCTCGACAAGCTGCTGCCCTACCAGCGCGACGACTTCATCGGCATCTTCGCGGCGATGGACGGGCGGCCGGTGACGATCCGGCTGATCGACCCGCCGTTGCACGAGTTTGTGCCCAAGACGCGTGAGCAAGCGGAAGACCTGTCGCAGGCGACCGGCGTGCCGACCGACATGATCCTGCACCGGGCCGAACAGTTGCACGAGTCCAACCCGATGCTCGGACACCGCGGCTGCCGGCTGTGCATCACCTACCCCGAAATCCTCGACATGCAGGTGCGGGCGATCATCGAGGCGGCCATCGCGATCAAGAAGCGCGGCGGCAAGGTCAGCCCGGAGATCATGATTCCGCTGACGATCGATGCGAAGGAGCTGAAGATCCTCGTGGATCAGACGCGGCGCGTCGCCGACGCGCTGGTTCGCGAGTCGCGGGTCAAGCTGGATTACATGGTGGGGACGATGATTGAGACGCCGCGGGCGGCGCTCACGTCGGACGACATCGCGCGGGTCGCTCAGTTCTTCAGCTTCGGCACGAACGACCTGACGCAGATGACGCTGGCGCTGTCGCGCGACGACGCCGGCCGGTTCTTGCCGGACTACTGCGACCCCAACAAGGCCGCGGTTTTCGCGACCGACCCGTTCGTGTCGATTGACCGGCACGGCGTCGGCACGTTGGTTCACGTCGCCATCGAGCAGGCCCGCGAGGTGAACCCGAAGCTGAAGGTCGGCATCTGCGGCGAGCACGGCGGCGACCCGGACAGCGTGAAGCTCTGTCACCAGTTGGGCATGGACTATGTATCCTGCTCGCCGTACCGCGTGCCGATCGCCCGGCTGGCGGCGGCGCAGGCGGTGGCCGAGGCCGAGGCGGCGCGTGCGCCCCGGCCCACGAAGCGCCGCTGACAGAACCCACCACGCCAGTGGTGGGCCCGCGTACCCCGCACTAGCGTGCGGGGTTCGGATGGGTAGTATCCGAACCCCGGACGCAAGTCCGGGGCCGGCGGGCCCACGCGCCCCCGCACTGGCGCGCGTGCCCCGGACAGCTCGAAAGCTGGAGTCGCTTTGAAGAACCGCAGGACAGTGCTGCTGATCGCGCTCGGCGTGGCGGTCATCGCCGGCGTGGGCCTGTACGCGCGCAAACTCGCCCGCCCGCGCGCGTTCGAGATCAAGTCCGCCACGATTACCAAGCTCGACTTTGAACGCCACGGCGACGAGATCACCGCCGCCCGCGGCGAGATCGAGTTTGTCCACCCCAAAAGCGGCCAGAAGATGACCGTGGCCGGCGTCATTCCGGCGGACTGCCCCGTTCAGGTGAACGGCGTGGCGGGCCGGCTGGCTGATCTACATGTCGGCGACCGCATCGCGGCCAGGGGTACGCTCGGCCTGGACCGCAGCGTTCGCCCGCAGTGGGTGGCGGTGCAGCGCGACGGTGCGGCGGCGCCGGCGCCGTAAGTCATGCGCGCGCCGGCGGACCAGCTCGACCGCGGGTCGCACACACAGACGTGGCCGTACGCGACGGCCGCCGCCGCGCTGCTGGCCGCCCAGGCGGTTGCCCACCTCGTATTCTTGATTCGCGACTGCCCGTTCGATCTGTCGGGCGATGAGGCCCACTACTGGGAGTGGTCCCGGCGGCTGGATTGGAGCTACTACAGCAAGGGGCCGCTGGTCGCGTATCTCATCGCCGCGTCGCGGGCCGTGCTGGCAGAGTGGTCGGAGCGACTGGTCGGCAACGAAGCGCTGGCGGTCCGGGTTCCCGCGCTACTGCTGTCCGTCTGCACGGGAATGGGCATCTTCACGCTCGCGCAGCAAGCCCTCGGTCGCCCGCGGCAGGCGCTGGCCGCCGTTGCGCTGACGTTTACCGTGCCGATCCTGGCGGCGGGGTCGTTTCTGATGACGATCGACGCGCCGCTGGCGTGTCTGTACGTCTGGACGCTGGTGTGCGTCTGGCACGGCCTGCGCGCCGGTCGAACGTGGCCGTGGCTCGTGGCCGGCGTCTTGATCGCGCTGGGGATTCTCGCCAAGTACACGATGGTCCTGGTCTTTCCGACCGTCCTGCTGGCGCTGCTGCTGGAGCCGGCGTTTCGAGCTGCGCTCCGCCGTCCGGGACCGTATCTCGGAACGCTGCTCGGGTTGATGGGGATCATTCCGATTCTGGTCTGGAATTCGCAGCACGATTGGGTGAGTTTCCGGCACGTCGCCGGGCAGGCGGGCGTCGGCGGCCGGTCCGCGTTCGACCCGCTCGGCCCGCTGGCGATGCTCGCCGGTCAACTCGCGGTCGTCGGCCCCGTGTGGTTCCCAGCGATGGTGTGGGCGGCGATACACGCTCTGCGTGGCCCCGGACTTGCGTCCGGGGTTCGGACTGGCCCCGGACTTGCGTCCGGGGTTCGGACTGGCCCCGGACTTGCGTCCGGGGTGCGGATGGGACGCGCCACGGCCGTGTTCCTGGCGTGCGCCACCGGCGTCCCGTGGCTGGTCTTTCTGCTTTTCAGCCTCGTCACGAAAATCCAGCCAAACTGGCCGGTCCTCGCGCTGCTGCCCGGCCTCGCGCTGCTCGTCGCATGGCTGGCGCACCTGCCGACCAGGCGGACCGCCGCAGCGCTCATCGTCGCGGGCACACTCGTCGGCGGCACCGGCGTAGCGCTGTTGCACACCAGCGCTTCGCTCATGCCCCTGTTCGCCTGGCTGGCACGCAACGAACCGCCGTGGAGCCTGACGCCAGTCGCGAAATACGACCCATCCGCCAGGCTGCGTGGCTGGTCGCAGCTCGGGGCGGCGGCCGGCCGCGCCCTGGCCGCCGAGCGCGCCGCGGGGCACAAACCGTT
The DNA here is from genome assembly GCA_964394415.1 of uncultured Planctomycetales bacterium. GTDB lineage: Bacteria > Planctomycetota > Phycisphaerae > UBA1845 > Fen-1342 > JAGVEP01. Next base: position 1,501 of record CAYMXT010000057.1, on the reverse strand, counting down.
CATCCTCACGGACGACTACCAGGTCGCCAGTCAGATCGCCGTGTATTGCCCCGGCGAGCCGACTACCTACTGCCTCCAGGCCGCCCTCGGCGACCGGCAGAGTCAGTACGACCTCTGGCGACCGAACCCACTGCGCGACCCCAACGCGTTCCGCGGCCAGCCCTGCCTCTACGTCGGGGCGCTGAAGCCGGAGCTGACCGGACAGGTGGCGTCCGGGCACGTCGCCCTGCGCGGCGCGCGGCTCGCGGAGACGGTCGAACACCGCGTGCGCGGCCATGCCGTCGCCGTGTGGGCGGTGTACGTGTGCGACGAATTCGCCGGTTTGCCGCCGGAGCTGAGCAGCGGGGGTACGAAATACTGATGGCCGCTGCTCGTGCAAACCGACTCCCGGCCGTTTGGCTCGCGCTGGGGGGCGTACTGGTTCTGGCCGGGTTCCTGGGGCTGGACCGCTGGTTCTACACGCAGGTCTCGCTGCGGCTCGAAACGCCGGCGCTCGGCGATCGCGACTTCTACGCGCTCACGTGGCCGCTGTGGTGGCTGGTGCGCGGCGCCTTCGCACACGTCGTCGGCCTCGGCGTGATCGGCGTCGCTTTGCTCGTGTGGCAGCCGCAGCGCTGGAAACGAACGGTGTGTGTCTTCGCGCTCGTCGCCGCCACGGCCCTGCTGGCGAATGTGCTCCAGGCCGCCATCGGACGCCTCCGACCCAATCGCGCGGACACGCACTTGGCGTTCGTTGCCCCGTTCTCGCAACTCTGGACGAGGCAGGAAGTCTGCTTCCCCTCCGGCGAGGCGGCGATGGCGTTCGCGCTGGCCGCCGCGCTGACGCACCTGTACCCGCGCGGCCGCCGGTGGTGGTACCTCGCGGCGACCCTGGCCGCGACCGCGCGGCTGGTCAACGGGGCGCACTACCCGAGCGACGTGGCGGCGGGGGCGGCGTTGGGCTGGGCCATGACCACGTTCTTGACGCGTGGACGCCGATCGCTTATCGCAGCGACACACACGGAGGACGGCGCATGAAGTGTGCGAATCTGGCGTATTCGGTTGTGGTCCTGCTGGCGGCATCAACCTGGACGGGCTGCGAGCAACAACCGCCGTCCGGCGCGGCCAAGCCGGCGGGGACACAACCGGCTGCCACTGCTCCGGAACACCGGCAAGATGCCGGTGCCACAAGTGCCGGTGCCACAGAACCCGGCAACGCCGGCGAGCCGATCCTCATCGGCCACTTCGCCTCGATGACCGGCTCCGAGGCTACCTGGGGCGTCTCGACCGACGCGGGCGTGCGGCTGGCCGTCAAGGAAGCCAACGCGGCCGGCGGGGTCAACGGCCGGCCCATCAAAGTCATCACGTACGACAACCAGGGCAAGCAGCAGGAATCCGGCACCGCCGTCACGCGGCTCATCACGCAGGACAAGGTTGTCGCCGTGCTCGGCGAAGTCGCCTCGTCGCGCTCGATCGCCGGCGGGCAGGTCGCGCAGCGTTTCGGCGTACCGATGATCTCGCC
>CAYMXT010000056.1:0-20360 GCA_964394415.1 uncultured Planctomycetales bacterium | reverse complement strand
CCGCCCAGCGCAAACTCGAACAGGTTGGGGTGATAGACGTACCCGCGCGTGTTGAGGCCGATGTTCTCCTGGAAGATCGTCTCTTTCGAGAGCGTGTCGCCGGAGTCTGTTTTCGAACGCTGCTCCTGCTCCCTCCGGCGGGCGACGATCTCGAGGAAGCCGTGCAGATCGGCGACCTCCAAAGTCTTGACGCTGGGCTGGCCGGGTCCGGGCGCGGGTCCGCCGGCCGGCGGCGGGGCCTGGCATCCGTCGCCTGTGGCCAGCAGCAACACGCCGACGAGCGCCGCCGACGCGCGTCGGCCGCGGGGCGTCAGCCGCCGGGGGCAGGCGGCTACCGCGTCCATGCGCCGGCTTCAAGCTCGTGAGCAGCGCCCGCCACTGGCGTGGTGGGTTCGGATGCGCGGCCTATCCGAACCCCGGACGCAAGTCCGGGGCCGGCCGCCCACCACTTGCGTGGTGGGTTCGGATAGTTGCTGGCCACCGGCTTGACGAAGTACCGGTTGTCCCCACCGTGCGGGTCGTGACATTCCAGGCACGGTTGTTGCGCCAACGTCGCGTGATGCGGACCCGTGCTGAGGTTGGTGCGCTCGTGGCAGTGCGCGCACAGCTCGTCAGGCGCGACGACCAGCATGAACGGGTAGGGCGACTCGTGGTGATGGTGGCACGACAGACACCCGTTGGACGCCACCGGTCCATGAACTAACAGGGCGTCCCCCGGAATCGTGGGATGACAGCGCTGACACAACCCCTCTTCCACCGTGCGCACCATCCACCGCCCGCCCGGATCGTGGCAGTCGCGGCACGCCCCGTCGCGATACGGCGGGTGGCGATAGACCACTGGCGCCGCCCGCCGCGCCGCCAGCGGTGCGGAGAGCGTCCCCGGCTGGGTCGAGGTACCGGCGTCCGCGGCCCCCGGCTCCGGCACGCCGTCGAAGAAGAAGCTCAGCACACGATAGCGTGTGGCCTCGGCGCAGGCCGTGAGTCCGGCCGCCGCGCACGCGCCCGCCACAATCGCGATCAGGTGACGGCTCACCGGGTATTCCTGCGACGCCCGCGCGGGCGACCAGTCGCCCGCTACTTGTGCGGGTCGGACGGCGGCGGCTCGCGTGTGGGCACGGGTTCCAAGGTGCGTTCGCCTTCGCCGGGCGCGACATCGTCCTTCGGCGGCAGCGGCGCCAGCGTCGCCACCTCGGACTCGGTCAGCTTGTATCCGTCCGGGAAAGCGCCGAAGGCGTAGACGTTGACCAGGTACGGCCCGTACTGGTTCACCACGAACAGCAGGTACTCAACCTGGAAATCCTTGTGAATGTGGGACTTGAGATAGGGCACCGACGTCTTGTCGACCGCCAGCGACGAGGGGAGCACCAGCGCGCCCGGCACAGTGCCCGGCCCGCCGAACCGCATGAGAATCTGCCGTTCGGCGTCGAACATCTGGACCAGCTCGGTGGCCCCGTCCACTACGTAAATGATCCCGTCCGGCCCGACCCGAATGCCGCGCGGCCGGCCAAACTGCCCCAGGCGATAACCCGGCACACCCTCCGCCCAGACCACCTCGCCGGTCAGCGTGAGCTTCTGAATCCGATAGTTGTGCGTGTCAGATACGTACAGGAACCCGTCCGGGCTGATGCACAAGCTGTTGGGGATCTTGAACTGGCCAGGCTCGCCGCCGGGGCCGCCAAACGTTCGCAGCACTTGCCCGGTGGTCCGCTCCAACACCACGATCTGGCAGGTGTCGTCGTTGTCCAGGACGTACAGCTCGTTGCCGTAAAGGGCAACGTCCACCGGTCGGCACGGTTCGGGGACGTCGTACGCCGTGACGTACCGATCATCCGGCCCGAACACCACGATCTGGAGCCGCGCCGGGTCCACGACGAACTTGTAGCCGAGCTCGTCGATGACGATGTTGATCGGCTTCCGCAGGCGCCCCGGCCCCTGGTCGCCGAGCACCGAATAGGTCTGGTTCTTCAGGTCCAGCCGGCACAGGCACAGCCCCTTCGTGTCGCAGACATAGATCACGCCATCGCGGACCGCGACGCCGTAGGGCTTGTCGATCTTGCTGGAGATGCGCGGCTGCTCGCCGAGGACAAAGTCCTCGAACTTGCTGCGGGCGGGGGCGATCTGGTCAGCGCCGCTGAACCAGGTGAGAAACTGGACGCGCGGCACATCCGGCGGCGCCGGGAAAAAGAGCCGCGCCTCGGTGGGGCGGGCCGGGCCGGCGCAGCCTACGCTGGCGCTCGCCAACGTCAGACCGCAGCCCGTGAAAACAAACGCAAACCCGACTCGCCAGCGGCGGTGCGACATGCGCGGCATCATAGTACCCGTCGTTCAAGGCAACCAGCGTGCCAGCGTGTTGTGGGGAGCATGGGCCTCCGGCCCGTGCGAATCCCGGCGCGCTGGGACACGGGCCGGAGGCCCATGCTCCCCAAGCACAGAGCACTCGCGCATCGTGGCAACGACGTGCGAGTGCTCCGCGGTGACTGTGCGGAAAAGACCTGGCCGCGCGCGGCGCGGCGGGCACAGTGCCGTTACTTGTTGTGACATTCCAGGCAGATCAGGCTCTCGTCGAGCGTCCGCCGGAGGAAGTTGCCCATCTGGTTGTTGTGCGGCTCGTGGCACGAGGTGCATTCGACCCGCTGCTGCCCATTGATCGTCACCAGCTTGACGCCGTTGAACCCGGCCGGATCGTTGTAGCCCGGGTCGCCGGACGGATAGGCGATGCCGATCGGGTGATCGTTGGACAGGTCAGTGCCGAGGGCTGCGGAACCGGTGATGACCACGGACCCGGTCGCGCCGCCGTAGCTATCGATGGCCGTCACGCCGTCGTGGCAGCTCAGGCACATCTTGCTGGGGCCTTCGGGGCCGGCGCCGGTGTTGCCGCCGAGCGTGGTGTACATGGTGAAGGTCTGCTGGGTCTCGGCGTGGTTCCACAACACCTTCCGCTGGAGCGGGTCGTTGTAGTTGTACGGGTAGGCGTTGTGGGGCACGTGGCACGGCAGGCACACCTGGTTGCCGGGCAGGACGACACCCGGGTAGTTGTTCAGGTTATGGGGGGTGTTCGTGATCTGCGCCAGCGCCGCGGCGGGTAGGACCGCCAGAACCACAACCAGTACGGGAAGAAGTCGCTTCATGGCTACCTCCATTGGGTACGAGCCTCGAAAAACTTCAGCTTGGTGCTCCGAGTGGCATCGTCGGCCGCGCGGCCGAACGCACGCGCCACTCCGTGCCGGGCGAGGCCACGCATCCTGTTCCTGCTGCCAAGGCACCGCCGCGTAGTTTTCTGAATGCACCCGACGTGCCAACGCGGCGCGGCGGCCGGCCGTCAACAAGCCGCGTCGCTCACGATTGCCATAAGTACCCTGATGTCAATTGGTTACCGCGACGGCCGCACCTGCGGTCGCGCGCCGGGCATCCCACGAGCTGCGGAATCGTTCCTACAAGCGAGAACGGCCCGAAACCCGTTCCAGAGTGTGGGAATTCTTATGGGCGGATTGAACGTCCCGTAATCTTCACGGCGGCGAGCCATGCCCCTTGCCCTCCGGCTCGCCCGGACCGAACCAGAGCACCAGCCGCCCGTCCGTCCCGCCCACCGCTCGCCGCGCGCCCAGTTCGAGCCAGACCGTGCGCGCGCCGGTCGGCTGATCGGGCAGCTCAACCTCCAGGGCCGGCACCGCGGACTTCTTGTCGCTGGCCCGATACTCCTCGATCAGCCGGCCGTGTGCAACGAACTTGGCGAGCTGAAACGTGTACTGCGACGTGCCCACATCGATGCGCGCTTCGAGATCGAGCGGGAGCACCTTGACCTCCCCATCGCGCCGCGTCCAGGCCTCGTGCGTGCGCCCCGCGACGGTGATTACCACGAAATCAGGCGTGCCGGCCTTGCTGGCGACGGGGCAATCGAGCGTGACGCGGTACGGGAGCGATTTCCCCGGCTGCGCCTTGAAATCCGGGAACTTCGCGAAGACCCAGCGCTCTTCCTGCTGCCCCTCGCGCTCCAGACGCACCAGGGCGGCGGGGTTCAAACGCTGCTCAGAGCGATTCACCGGCTCGTTTGAATCCCGGTCGATGCCGAAGTCTGGAAAGAATCGTAGGACGCGCACCGTGCAGCCAAAGTCCGCAACCTCGTGTACCTCGCCAGCCTTGGCCGTCAGCTCACGCAGCGCGCTGCCGTCCGCACGGCTGACCCGCAGCAGCGGCGGGCGCGTGAACTCCGTGCGAAACTGCGCGCGCAGCTCGTCGCGCTTGGCTTCGTCGTCCACGGCCATGTAGCGCCACGTGCCAATGAGGCTGACCAACTGGTTCCGATCCGGGTCGTTGGCAACCAGCCACAAGCGGTGTGTTTGCGTCGGCCCTTCGACCAGCAACTCGATCGCGGCCCGGCCCTCTGTTCCGTCCGCCGGCACGACCCGCTGCTCAAGCTCCGCGCGCGGCAGAAAGCGGCCCAGCCGCAGCGCTTTGTGTGGTGCGGGAAGCTCGACGGCCTGATCCAGAGTCGCCGCCGTCGTCGGCGCAGCGAGCCGCAGCGGCGCGGCGACTACCTGCGCTTCATCCCCCGACTCGATCCGACACTGAAAGACGTATTTCTGGTCCGGCAGCGGCGGGTGGGCGTGGTGCCCAGACATCTGGGCCGGCGCCGGCGGCGCGACCAGCGCCGCGAAAACGATGAGTGTTCGGGCGGTAATTGACTTGAGATTCATGTCATTTTGGATTCTGGATTTCCGGTTCTGGGTTGCATCCGAGGGGAGCAGGGGCCTCCGGCCCGTGTCCGGGCGCGCCGGGATTCGCAGGGGCCGGAGGCCCATGCTCCCCGGATACCGCGGCTCGGCCGAGACGCAACGATGTGCTCTCGCACGCATCACGCGGTCGGCGACGCTTCACGCGGCGCTTTCATGATGTCCAGTTCGTCCAACTTGCGGTAGAGGCTGGAAAGCCCGATGCCCAGCGCGTCGGCCGCGGTGGCCTTGTTGCCGCCGAAGCTGGCGAGCACCTTGATGATGTGCTGCCGCTCGAACTCATGCACCGCGCTGCGTAAATCAAGCGCGTATGTTGCCGTCGCACCGCGCGGCCCCGCGATCGAAAGGTCCTGCACGCTGACGTGCTGGTTGCCGGCGAAGATCATCGCCCGCTCGGTCACGTTCTCCAGCTCGCGGACGTTGCCGCGCCACGGGTGGCCCAGCATGACCTCCAGCGCTTCCGGCTCGAAACCCGGGCATTGGCACTTCAGTTCGCCGTTGTACTTGGCCACGAAGTGTTCGATCAGTGCCGGGATGTCGTCCGGCCGTTCGCGCAGCGGCGGCACGGTGATCCGGACAACATTGAGCCGGTAGTACAGGTCTTCGCGAAATTCGCGGGCCTCGACGGCTTTCTCCAGGTCGCGGTTGGTCGCCGCGACGATGCGGATGCTGACGCTGCGCGGCCGGCTGTCGCCGACGCGGGTGACCGCCTTCTCCTCGATGGCCCGCAGCAGCACGGCCTGGCTCTTGAGCGGCAGGTTGCCGATTTCGTCGAGGAACAGCGTGCCGCCGTTCGCGGCTTCGAAGTAGCCGATGCGGTCCGACTCGGCCCCGGTGAACGCGCCCTTGCGGTAGCCGAACAGCTCGCTCTCAACGAGCGTGTCCACGAGTCCGCCGCAGTTGACCGCGACAAACGGCCGCTCGCGTGTGATGCCGCCGTAGTGCAGGATGCGGGCCAGCACTTCCTTGCCCGTGCCGCTCTCGCCGCAGATCAGCACGTTGCTCATCGTGTGACTGATGCGCTTGAGCGTGTCGAGAATGCTGACCATCGCGGATGACTTGGCGACGACGTCGGTGTAGCCGAAGGCCCGCTGCATCTGGGCGCGGAGGATCTTGTTTTCCTTGGCCTGCTCCTCGTGCTCCAGCAGCCGTTTGAGGCGGAAGATCAGCTCGTCGAAGATCAGCGGTTTGCAGATGTAATCGCGGGCGCCTTTCTTCATCGCTTCGACCGCGGTCTCGACCTCGCCGAAGGCGGTGATGACGATGATGGCGGCGTCGGGGGCCAGCTTGCGGGCGTGGTTGATCAGTTCCATGCCGCTGACGCCGGGCATCCGCAGGTCGGTGATCAGCGCGTCGATGGTCGTGCTCTTCAGGGCGCGGAGGGCGGTGGTGCCGTCCGGGCAGGCGATGACGTCGAAACCCTCCTCTTTCAGGACGCCGGCGAGATTGGTTCGCAGCGTCTCCTCGTCGTCCGCCAGTAGGATCGTCGCCTGGCTCATGAACGCACGTCCCCTGCGGTCGCCTGGATCGGCAACTCGATCGTGAAAACCGTCCCCCGTCCGTTGTTCGACTCGAAGTCCATCGTGCCGCGATGCCGCTGCACCACGCCGTAGCTCACCGCCAGGCCCAGACCGGTCCCCTGCCCCTGCGGTTTCGTCGTGAAGAACGGATCGAAGATGCGGCGACCCAGCTCGGGCGGCACGCCGCAACCGGTGTCCGCCAGGCGCACGACGATGTTGGGCCCGAGCTTCTCAGCGCGGATGCGCAGTTCGCCGCCCTCCGGCATCGCGTCCAGCGCATTGAGGGCGAGGTTGATGAATACTTGTTGAAGCTGGTCGCGCACGCCGTGCAGCTCCAGCGTCGCTTCGCCCGGGGTCCAGTCGATGCGGACGTTGCGGGCCCGCCGGTCGTAGGCGATCAGGCGCACCACCTCGTCCAGGGTGGCTTTGAGATCCACGGTCTCCCAACGGTCTACGCCCGGATGGGCGAGCCGCATCAGCTTGCGCACGATGTCGGTGATCCGCTGGATGTGCGTCTGGATGAGGTCGAGCCGTTCGCCGACCGCGGCGTTGACGTGCTCCCGCTTGAGCACCTGGACTACCGCGGAAATGCTCGAAAGCGGGTTGCAGACCTCGTGGGCGATGCCCGCGGCCAACTGCCCGATGGCGGCCATCTTCTCCTTCTCGAACAGCTCGCCCTGCATGCGTCCGAAGCGCTGGGACTCGGCCTCGAGCAGGAACATCAGGTTGTTGAAGCTCTCGCCCAACTCCGTGAGCTTGTCCGGGCAGGATCGGCGGTACACCTCGCAATTCAAACACAGTTCCAATTCGATCCGCGGAGCCACGCCGTCGCGCGCCGCCCGGTCAAGCGCCATGACCTGCCAGCAGCGCTGCCCCGGCTGGTCGTACATCGGGCATTCGCGCCGGTCGCAGCCCAGCACCGCCCGGCAATGCACCAGGTTCGAATTCTCGAAGCGGCCCGCGTTGGTCGGATTGGTCTGACAGGCGTCGATCAGGCGGGCGATCCGCTCGGCGGTGTCCGAGAGCCGCTGATGCTGCCGGTGGACAATGAGGTAGATCGTCGTGGTGGCGATGCCCGTCAGCAACGCGGCCCAGCCGGTCAGAAGCGCGTGACGGGCGGCGGTCGAAAGCTGCGGAAGAAAGAGGCGCGTCAGAACGTCCCAGCCGACGAAGAACGTCGCGAACACGCCGAGCCCGAGTAGCGGGACGAGCACGCAGCGCCAATGGCGTCGCCACCCCGGTACGACCTTGTAGCCAGGACCGTGCGCGATCCCGGCCGCAGTGCGCTGCTGGCCGTGCTGCTGGCGACAAGGTGTCGCCGGCGTGGCACAGCACGATGTGGGCGCGGACCCGTTGCCGTTCTTCGCAGCGCGCGCCGAGATGTCTTCAGGCTTGGGCATCCTGCCTACCGCCAAGCCATTCGTTCCCAACCTCAATTATCTCTCCGAACCGCGTGCGAATCTATCGCCAAGCGCGCACAGGCTGCCGGTTTCGGATGTGCAAGATTCGTTCCATGTCCGCTGTGACGCAACTAGCAGCTTGGGACTGGCCGGGACACGCTGGCACGAATCGTGCAGACCTTGCGTCCGGCGGACTTCGCGCGCACGATGCCGCCCTGGGAGCTGGCCACGATGAAGCCTCAACCAACGCGAATCCCGCTACTGCTTGTTCTGGTCTCAGCGGTGTTTCCGCTGGTTTGCGGCGGATGCCCCGAGTTCCGCGATTCGGTGGTGGACGCCGCCGAGTCGGCCACGCAGGCGGTGCTGCTCTCAGAAGGCGACCCGGCGGATGCGGTCGAAACCGCCGGGCGGTCGGTGGGCACCTCGCTCGTCACCCTATTCTTCGATCAATTCCGCTCGGACGCGTCCAGCACTTCTCGATTTTGAGAACGCGGCACCCAGCCGCGATATATCGGTCCGTGGTGGGCCGGCCGGGGAGCATGGGCCATCGGCCCGTATGACAAGAAACGAACACGGGCCGTAGGCCCAAGCTCCCCGCACGAAAGCGCCCCGGTTCTTGATACCGGCCGGTGCAGGACATGTGGTTGGCAACGGCGCGTCGGCTACTTCATGTCATGGCACGTGAAGCACAACTGCGAGCCTTCGATCGGAACCGCCAGGCGGTCCTTGTCGCGGCCATACAGGTTGTGGCATGACACGCAGCCCACCACGCCGTTCGGGAGCTGAACTTCGCGCGGCAGCAGGCTCGCCGGGCGAAAGCCCGACTCGACGCCGCGCGACGGCCGGCTCGGATACTGCATGCCGATGGGGTGGTTGCCGCTGACCGGTCCGTTGAACCCCGCACCGCGGTTCCAGGTCGTCATGTTCTGTGCTTCGCTGGCGTTCACACCATCGTGGCAGGACAGGCAGTGGGCGGAATCATCGTCAAGGCGCCCGCCGGCCCCGTGCGACGACATGTGCTTGTCAGGCCGTACGTGTGCCACATCAACGGCCAGCCAGTGGGCCGCGGTAGCGCTGCTGCGATCCTGGTCGTTGTGGCAGGCGGTGCAGAACGACTCGCCGTCGGCGAGCTTCTCAGTCGTGCGCAAATGCGGGTCGCCCGCGCCATCGAGCGCGGGAACCTCGGAGTGACACGTCAGGCAGGTGACGGTGCCGTCGGACGCGAGCGGCCAGCCTTTGGGAATGTGAATCTGCTCAGACGGGCGGACGTTCACCGGATGGTTGGACACTCCGGGGCCGGAGCGCAGGGCGTTCGGCACGCCGCCGTCGTCCTGCCCGCTGACAGCGGTCACGACAAGCGTTGCGGCGGCGAAGGCCACGATCCAGGCGGCCGAGGCCGGTTGAAAGCGAAGTGTCCCGCGTGAGCGCATCGCCAGTTCTCCTGACGCCGACCGGGACGGGGCGCCGCACCGCAAGCGCAGGCCAACGCGCTTCGCCTACCCCTACGACTTGCGGGTAACAGTTCTGAACAAACCCCGCGGAAGAATCCCAGGTCAGCCAGGAGAGGGTTCAAAACGGTGGCCGCGCAGGCAAACTGGGTGGACGTCAGGACTATCGAGGTCCAGTAAGACGTGTGGGCCTACGCGCTCCTCGACGGACCTGTTCCCACGCTCGGTAGTCCCCTACGAAGAAACCTTATATCTGGGAAAACAGGCATTTGATACCCCGTAGCGCCGGGGTGCCGGTGGCGCGCATAAGCAATTACATGTAAACGGTTTATGGCTTGATTGCGCGGCGTCGTTGATATTCACCCGATCGAGACATGCAGGCACGCCACCTGCCCAGATGATCCAGGCGAAATCTACTACAAGCTGGTCTAAGTTTCGAGGGCTCGCATGTTAATCACCCTTGCCCTGTTGCTGGGCCAAGTGAATCTGACGTACCTCGACTCCTGGCAGGACCAGTTGCGGAGTCCGGCGCGGCTGGCGGTCGCGCCCGACGGCAGCGTCTGGGCCACCGACGCCTTCTACGACCACGTCGTCCGCTTCGATGCCGACGGCAACTTCCTCAGCTCCTGGCCCGTCGCCGAGGGGCCGCTCGGGATCGCCGCTCATCCCGATGGCCGCTTCTTCGTCTCCCTGCGCGAAACAAACCAGGTCGCCATCTACGACAGCACCTTCACCCGCATCGGCTACCTCGGCGAAGGAACGGTCAACTTCATCCGCCCCACCGACCTAGACGTCGCCACCAACACGGGCAACATCTACGTCGTCGATGGCGAAGCCGACCGGGTCTACGGCTTCAACGCGGCCGGCGCGTTGGCGCTCACGCTCGGCACGCGCGGCGGCGGGAACGGGCAGTTCCGCTACCCCAGCGCCGTGACGGTGGACGAGCCGCGCAACCGGCTGATCGTCGCCGACCACGACAACTTCCGCGTGCAGGTCTTCACGACGGCGGGGGCCTACGTGCTGAAGTTCGGCAATCGCAACAAGTATCCGCAGGGTCTGCCGGCGGAGGGCTGGACGCCGCGCACGCAGGGCCTGACGGTCGATGCACAGGGCCGCATCTACGTCGCCGATGCGATGATGAGCCACGTGCGGCTGTTCAACTCGTCGGGGACGGAGCTGGCCAAGGTGCTGGCGTACGGCACGAACCCTGGCGAGCTGAACACGCCCTGCGATCTGACGCTGAGTGCCGACGGCACGAAAGCGTACGTGGTGAACACGAACGCGGCGGCGGTGGAGGTGTACCAGGTGACGGAGAGCCCGCGTGTGCCGCGGCCGGCGACGCCGCTGGGCGGACCGACGTGGGGCTCGTCGTGGTGTGAATACGACTGGCTGCGCGGAGTGTTTAACGAGGGGCAGAGCTGGTATCGCACGATCTACGAAGGGCCGCACTTCATCGAGTCGCCGATCACGTGCGGTCGCTGCCACGGCATCCGCAGCCAGCCGGGCGGGCACGAAGGTTTGCCGGACGGGCAGGCGGTGCTGTGCATGTCGTGCCACACCGCGGGCGGACAGGGCCTCGATTTGCCGCTGCACGTGCTCGATCTGGCGGACCCGTACGGCACGAATCCGGTGGCGGTCGATGGGCGCGGCCGGTCGCACGCGTGGAGCGTGCCGGCGGTGAACGCGCAAGCGGACTCGGTGGGTCCGCTGCCGAACAGCGAGATGGCGCGGTACCTGACGAGCGGGGAGATGAAATGTGCGACGTGCCACAGCGGGCACAACAACGACGCGGGGTCGCCGTATCTGCGGGTGAGCAACGAAGGCGACGCGATGTGCAAGGAGTGCCATGCGCCGCGGAACGAGGGGTTGGGGCAGCGCGGCACGCACGCGGTGGGTTTCGCGTATCCCGGCGGGACGGGCGAGTTTCCGGCGGATGTGACGCCGCTGTTCATCAAGGATGGGAAGGTCGAGTGTCTGACGTGCCATGCCCCGCACTACGCGGATTCGGGCGGGGTGAACGACGGCGAGGGCGATGGGCTGCTGCTGCGGGCGGCGAGTGATGAGGTTTGTCAGACGTGTCACACGGGGCACGTGGGGCACACGCCGGGCGGGAGCTGGCAGCCGGGCTGCAAGGAATGCCACGATCCGCACAACCCCGCGAGCGAGAATCTGTCGCTGGTGGGGACGGCGGTCTTCAATCAGACATTGGGGCAATCGAAGCCTGTGGTGTTCACCGCACGCAGTGGGGCGAACAGCTTCGACGACGGCGATCCGGCGGCCAACGACGGCATCTGCCAGGTGTGCCACACGGGCACGGCGTATCACAAGCACGACGGCAGCGGCGCATCACACAACGACGGGACGACGTGTACCGATTGCCATCCGCACGGGGCCGGGTTCATGCCGATGGGCGGTTCTTGCCTCGACTGCCACAGCGTCCCGCAAGACAACGGCGACGGCGTCCCGCCCGGCGGCCGAAGGGCGGTGGTCGGCGAATTCCCCGTCAGCAACGCGCACGCCCACTACGGCGTGGAGTTGGGCGGCGACGCGTGCGCGGTCTGCCACAGCCAGAGCACGCACATGGACGGCTACGTCGATCTGATCGACCCTGACAACGGCAGCATCTACCGCTTTGTGCTCAGCGGCGAGCTGGCGTCCGACCCGGACCTGTCGGATTTCTGTGGCCACTGTCACGACGCGGACGGCGCGACGCGGCTGGCGACGCCGCTCGATCCGTTCGGCAACGGCAACACGCCGCCGGACGTGGCGACGCGGTTCCAGGGCACGCTCCAATGGGTCGAGTACCAGGGCGACTACTGCGTCGGGTTTGAGGGCACGCTGCGGGGCGTGAACAGCCACCACGACCTCAGCGACGCCGACCAGGCGTTCAGCGGGGCCAAGCTCGAGTGTCTGAACTGCCACGGCGCCCACGCGGCGGCGGCTTCACAACCGCTGGCGGACCCGTTCAACGCGACGACGCCGTGGGCGGGGACCGACAACGGCTTCTGCCTGACGTGTCACAGCGGCGGAAACGGCCCCGCGGACCCCGGGTTCCCGCCGGGCGTGGTCGGACCGACCAACGCCCTGCGCGGCCTGGAGAGCTGCGACTACACCGGGACGCCGTGGTGGGTGGAATACACCTGGACGCACTCGGCCCACGGTCCGAACTCCAAGCGCGGGTGGCCCCAATACTCGGGCGGGCCATCTTACGAACTGCCGTGCCTGGTCTGTCACGACCCGCACGGGTCGTACACGCCCACGAATCCGAGCGGCAATCCGTACCTGATCCGCGACTTCGTGGACGGCACGGGGTACGTCGATGACGGATACCTGTACGCTCCGCCGTGGACCGGGCCGCCCTGGACGAGCTACGGCGTCGCCCGCGAGGTCGTGGTGCCGGTAAACGACACGGTTGTCGGCTGGGGCGGTTCCCAGGGGCTGTGTGCCGCTTGCCACGTGACCTGGCTCGACACGTTGGGCGCGGACTGGTGGCACGACTACTGCACCGCGTGCATGGTCTGTCACGGCCACGGTCAAGCGTGGGGCGAATACGATTGGGGCGACGGCGGCCATGACACGCCGTGTCCCCCTGGTCCGCATCCGCCCGGTTCGCGGCCGCCGCGTGCTCACGATCGGGAGCACCTGCGTCAGGTGCGTGAGGCGCAGCACACCGTTCGCTGAGCTCCGCCTGGGCGGCGTCAGGGTCCGTTTTCGGTTCAGCGAATGCCGGCATTGACGCGGGAACGTCGTTTGGGTTACCTTCACGGTCGTGGTTTCCGGCTCGCGAAGCGGGTCCGGCCCGATCCCGGCTAGCTCAATGGTAGAGCACCCGGCTGTTAACCGGGTTGTTGAAGGTTCGAGTCCTTCGCCGGGAGATCAACGATCGGTCGCGAGTCTGACGACCGACGAGTTAACGCGAAACCCCGGGCCGGAGAGCGCCCGGGGTCGCTCGTTCTAACGCAATTAATCGCAAGGATTTACGGATGCAGCCGAAGCGGACCGGGCGGCGAGAGCGCGCGTTTTCGGGCCGCTCCCGCGCCGGCGGGCCTTTCGGGGCGTCCCTTCGGCCCCCGCGCTCTCCGTTTCTCTCGTTAACAGCCGACCATCCAGTTAACGCGTACCGGGCGGTTAACAGGCCAACCTTCGCCGTCGCATCTGATCGGAAAGACCTCACCGGCATGAACGCGCGCGATCGCGCCTCCGCCGGGCCACTATCGCGGCGGCGGCGGTGTTCGCTCGAGTCTTCCCCACGGACGAGTCGGCGGTGCGCCTTGAACACCGCTCTCGCACCGCCTGAACGCGCAGTCCCTGGAGCGCGGCTTGGAACCCGGTAACAATGGACAAGGACGCTTATGGCACGACGACGCAGTGGCACCGGTAGCGCAAGAGCGCGGGGTTTCTCGGCCAAGAGTGATCGCTTGGCTGCGTTGGAGAGACTCGCCGCGAGGGAGCACGACATTTCCAACAACTGGGAGCAGGCGCAACGGCGCGGCTTTAGTCGCCAATCATCGCCGAAGGCCGCGAGGCGCCAGCACCTGCAGGACATTGTTCGAGAAATATTCGTCCAAGGGGGAGTGAGGACACTGGGCAGGGGGCACTTCGTCGGAGGCAAGTACGTCGAGCGCGGGGACTGGGGGCATCAACTCCCGGGACTTCTAATTCCGGACCTACTGTGCGTCTATCCGACGGTAATTGCCTGCATTGTGCCGTACCGAACCGAGGCTGAGTTTCGACAAAGGCACGGCGTCACGGTAGAGCAGCTGGCACGTCTTGCGGAGCTCGGGGCGGTTGTAATCGACCTGAACTCCTACCTGTCGGACCAGCGGCGCAAATTCAAAGGATACGGGGCCGCTTGTCCGAAAATCGAACGGCTCCTGGAATTGCCACAGTGTTGTATTCACGCAATCCGACTCGACGCCTTCTTAAGGGCGGCGGCGCGAGCGGAAGTAGACGAGCTGGCCATTGGCGAACGCGCGCGCGTACTGTTCTCGACCGCGCTCACAGCCATGTCGCGAAGGGACTGGCACACCGTGTACTACGATGACGACCTGTCCGGCGCGCTCACAGCGACCGCAAGACGATTGCTTTATGTTCGGTCGCTCTGTCATGGAGATGCCTTGGCGAGCCGCTGGTTGAGCCAATACGAACAACTGCCTGATGCTCCGCTCGCCTCCCCTGACGCGATCCGCTGGCTACGCGAGCTGCAGGGCATAAAGCAGTACCTAGCCACACCGTTCACCGCGGCCTTCGGTGGCCACACGCAATTTCGGATTGCCGACTGGGATCTGTTCTGCGAACTATGGGGGTCTTCGTCACGAGATTTGATCTCGCGTCCCGATGGGCGGCGGGCAACTGGGGACGGGATCGCCCGTGCCGGCTGGTGCGCAATTCTGGCGGTGCTTCGCGAGTTTGCCGAAGGACGTCAACGCGCGACGAATCTGCGACCCGTAGAAATCACAGACGAGATGGCCTTTGAGAATTTCATCAGTTGGATTCGCGATACCGATTTGCGAACGAAGTCGCTGGATCTGATCGATGAACTTCACGATGAACTAATAGCCGTATATGATCCGCACGTCACCGCAGAAATCCTAAGCACGAAGCTACGTAGCATTGCTAATGATAAGCGCTATCTGCCTTCGGCGTCCGAGGTTGCGTCCACGATTGCGCTTGGAGCGATTAGCGCCGGAGTCGGTGCCGTAGCCGGAAACTGGAATCCTGACATCAACAGCATGGCGGTGGGCATCTCGACCCTGTTTGGTGGCTTTGTGTTTCTACGCGCCCACCTTAAGGGGTGGATCACGAACAAGTTGATGAGCGCTCGGCGCGTCGCGATCGCGGATACACTCGCGGCATTTGCCGGTGCGCAACGTCGGCATCATCGACGCATCTACTAATGATTCGCGCCGCCGGTCCATTGCGATTTTCAGCGCGTCCCTTTGTCCGAAACCCCGCCCGGATCACAGTTTCGTTGCTCACCAACCTGTTAACGCCTCGCGTATGTAACAAGTAGCGGGCCGCGCCGGCCCTAAACCCGCCAGACGACGCACCGGTCGCGAAGCGAAGGCCGTCGTGGGCATCGTCCGCTTCGGGGAGGGCGAGGATCGCTGGCCGATCGCCCGAATGATCTACTGCCATGCAGCGGCGGGATCAGATTACGAAGCGCAAGCAAGCGAATCCGAGCTCACGGCGCTTGCGGGCGCTGCGCGTTCCGACGTCTTGCCCTCCGCTCACGCTTCCCACATCCAGCCTCCCACGATGGCCGCGAAGAGGACGCCGGTGAGTGCGACGGGCCAGGCGACGGGCGCGACGCGGGCCGTGGGCGCCGCCCGGCGGGCCTCACGAACTGCCAGCAGGCCGGCCGCCGCCAACAACGCCAGTCCGATCACACCGCACACCGGCAGCGGCAGCAGCGCTGGGGCGGGGCGTGCGGCGAGGCCGAGCGCCGGCGGCAAGTGCCCCGCCCACGAAGAGACTTTGGCCAGCCCCTTGGCCATGTGCGCCGCGGAAACGAGCACCGCCAGCGGCAGGGCCAGCCGTCGCCAGATCGCGCCGGGCGTCCCGCGCGCCCCGGCAAGCCGCGCGATCCCCGCGAGCATGCTCCAGAACACCGCCGGTACGACGAAGAGCGTCCAGACGCCCTCCAGCCAGCCGGCCGCCGACTCGGCGTGCAGCCGGGCTTCGATCCACTGCGGCGCGGCCAGAAACAACTGCTGCGCCGCCGGCCACTCGCTGCAAACTTCACTCAGCACAAAACCGGAGACCAACATCGCGAACAGCGTCACCGGCCAACTCGCCGGCGATTCGCGGGCGTCCTGCCGCGCGAACGGCCGACGCAGCAGGATCTGCATGTTGTCCGGCTGACACGCCTTCAGGCATTGCCCGCAGACCAGGCAATCGCGGTTGCTGTTGACCGTCGGCGGGTTCAGCAGGCTCGGACAACTACGGGCGTCGAGCTTCGTGCGGTCGCCGGCCCGGCGGCAGTGTTGCCCGGAGCACGCGGCGCACGCCTCGCCGCCCGCGGCCCGGACCGCGAGCATCCCGCCGCGGCCGTACGTCCCGAGCAACACGCCGACCGGGCAGAAGCCGCGGCAAAAGGCCCGGTCCTTGAGGAGCAGCCCCGTGACCGCGGCCAGCCCGAGCAGCGACAACAGAAAGGCCGTGGTGTAGTGCGGACTGCGGTGCAACCACAGGCCGGCCACGAGCACCTGAAGGCCGGCGTAGAGCGCCACAATGAGCCAGCCGGCCGCCAGCCAGTGCGCCAGCCCGCGCTGCGGCAGACCCAGCCGCCGGCCGGCCCGCTCGCACAGGTTGCTGACCAGTTCCAGTGGGCAGACCAGGCACCACGCGCGGCCGAGCAACACGGCGGTCCACACCATCGCCGGCCACCACAGACCCCAGATCAGGAGCGTGACGAGGTGACTCTTGGCGAAGGTCTTGGCCGGGACGCCCGGCGGGGCCGTGCGACCCCAGCCCAGCGCCGCCAGCGCGACGAACGCCGCCAGCAAACCGGCCTGGAAGACGTACGGAAACCCCGACCAGTTCACGAGCGCCCGCACGAGCGGCAGGCGCAGCAGGTTGTAGCCCGCCGCCGTCGCGCGGTGTGGGCGCGGCGGCGCGAGCGGCAGCGCGAGCGCGTCGCCGCGTTCAAGCCGGTCCATGTCCGACCAGCTCCTTTACAATGGGCAGCAGCAGGAACAGGGGGCAGTGCCACTCCGCTTGCCCGGCGCACGCCCAACTGACCGCCTGGGCGCAGCCCGGCCATGACCATGCGCTGGTCCGCGCCCGTGGGAGCCAGCGCGGCACGCGCGCGCGGAAGCGCTCGTACTCCGCGCCATAGCGCTTGAGCAGCCGGCTTTCCTCGAACCGGACGGCCAGCGCGTACACCAACCCGCCCCACGCCAGGACGAGCGGCACGGCCCAGAGCAGCTCGCACGCCACCGCCAGCCCCGCGAGCAGCAGCAGGTTGCCGATGTACACGGGGTTTCGCACGTGCGCATACGGCCCGGTGACCGCGAGCCGCGGCGCGGTCTTCAGGCGGTAGCAGAGGTGGCGTTGCGCCCACACGCGCAACCCCACCCCGGCCCGGAAGATCGGCCGACCCCCCCCCCACACCCCCCCGGGGTGCTCAAGCTCGTTCCAACGGCACAATCCCAGCAAGGCTACGAGCGGGGCCAGGGCCAATCCGCGGAGCTTGAACGCCACGGCGTCGAGCAGTCGATAGTCGCGCATCAGTCGTTTCCTTTCTTCCGGCGGGCCGCGCGGCGTGGCGGCGCCTGCCGCTGGCGGGCGTGAGGGCCGAACACCAGCTTCAGTTCCGCCTCAAACAGTTCGCCAAACAGCTCCGGGACTCGCGGGCGCGCGGACCGCCTCGCCGCGCGGCCCGCGGAGGTGATGCAATAGAAGCGGCGCAGGCGTCCGCCGGCTCGGCGGGGCTGCGCGCGCAGGAAGCCGCGTCGTGCAAGAGCGTGCAGGAGGGGGTAGAGCGTGCCGGGGCTGAGCTTGTAGCCGTGGCGGGCGAGTTCCTCGATGATCCACAAGCCGTAGACCGGCTTCTCGCCGGCGTGGTGGAGAATGTGCAGGCGAATGAGGCCTGAGTAGATTTCCGGGATGGGCAGCGCCGGCGGCGCCGACTGGCTCATGCGACGCTATCCTTCATAGATATCGGGATTCGATAATAAGGCGCACCGGGCGGGGCGGTCAAGTGGAGCACGACCGACATGGACGCGGGGGCAGGGCCATTGCATCTAAACGCGTCGGACCCTGCTGGCGCTACCAGGAACGCGGGTGGCGCACAGACGCGGTCTTCATACGGTGACACGAACACCGCGTTTTCAACCCCAAGAACACGGTTTGGAGTCTAGATGCGATCGCCCTGCGGAATCGCGGCGATGTATCCGAACGGTCTTGCAAATCCTGTGGCAGCGTGTTGCATGGCAAGCGTGTTCGTGCGCCTCGCGGGCGCTCCTTGATGCCTGAGTGGGCCGTTTCTCGCGCCTTCAACAGCCACGCGTGCGCTGTGGGCGCGTTTGAACAGCGATGCGGGCCGGCTTGATCAGCGGGCCCGACATCAGCGCGGCGCCCGAGTCCATTCTCGACAACGCAAACATCAACGACCATCAGCAGGGTTTTACGAGGCGCAGAGCGTCCTCCTGCCGGTCGCGGTCGAGATCGACCCGGGCGGCGTCTTCCTTCCGGCCGGAACCGTGGTGAGCAGTCACGTGATCTTCTTCGATTCTGGCGGGCCCAACTGGCAGCACTTCGGCGCGGTGTGGGAATTCGACGGGACGATCATGGGCGTGATGTCAGACCACGACGGCGACTTCGAGGTGGCGACCAGCCCGTTCCTCAAATCGCCCGACACGCTCTACTATCCAACGGCCCCTCAGGCCAACCGCGGATTCGATGGCGGGGTTGAGAGTCCGTTGAAAAAGGGTACAGGCACCGCTGAAAGCCCCACGGGCGCTGCCGCAAAAGCGGTTTGCCGCGGAGCCAGTCCCCTTTTTCAACGGACTGTTAACGCCGACAGCTATTCAATTGTCGGCGATTCGCTCACGGTGAACATGTGGGTGTCCGGGGTTGGGGATTGGATTCGCGTCCTGACGGCCCAGCCGGGTCTGCCGATCGCCCTCGGCGACCTGAACTGCGACGGGAGCGTCGATTTCGACGACATCAACCCGTTCGTCCTGGCGTTGACCAGCCAAACCGGCTACGCCGCCGCATTCTCGAGCTGCAACTACCTGAACGGCGACGGCGATGTGGACTTTGACGACATCAAAGCGTTCGTCGCGCTGCTGAGCGGCTCTTGAGGGCGCCAATCGGAACCCCGCACGCAAGTACGGGGCTGCGGGCCTTGTGCCAACCCGGCCGAGACCTAGGCGGTGGGCGGGCCGGCCCCGTCCCGGCGCACCGGGACGTGCGGGGTTCGGATGGGCACGCGGCGCGGCTTCTGAGACGCCGGATTCATCCGGCGCGGGGGGCTTGATTCGAAACGTCGCGAGTGGCTACACTCCCGGAAGGTCAGTCGACCGCGCTGTGTTCGGCACGCGGTCGCCGAAGGTAGGGCCGACCAGCAGCCCGGTGACATGGCGTGCAAACGCGGCGTGGGCCGCGCGCTTGGGCAGGTTTCTTTCGAGCATCACATTTGGAGGAAAGACAGTGAAGAGGGTGTGCAACATCACAGCGTTTGTTCGGACCGGGCTGGTCCTGGCCGGCCTGACCGGCGCGACGGCCGGCGCGCAGGACGCCGGCGCGGTGGTCGGGTGGGGCGATTACGTGGTCGTGCGCGACTCGCAACGGACCAACCTGGTCGCGGTCGCGGCCGGCTCGCGCCACAGCTTGGCGCTGCGGTCCGATGGGTCGCTCGTCGGGTGGGGGTGGAACAAGTCTGGCATATGCAACATGCCCGCGCCCAACAGCGGGTTCGCAGCCGTCGCGGCGTCGCTCAACATAGTGGATGGCTCTCACAACCTGGGGCTGAAGACTGACGGCTCGATCCGCGCCTGGGGTTACAACAGCCACGGTCAATGCAACGTGCCGGCGCCCAACAGCGACTTCGTCGCCGTCGCCGCGGGCGCGGAGCACAGCCTCGGGGCGAAGAGCGACGGCACAATCGTGGCGTGGGGCCTCAACGACAATGGCCAGTGCAACGTCCCGTCGCCCAACAGCGACTTCGTGGCCGTCGCGGCGGGCCTCTACCATAGCCTCGGCTTGAAGAACAACGGCACAATCGTGGCATGGGGCAGCAACACCGATGGCCAGTGCAACGTCCCGTCGCCCAACAGCGATTTCATCGCCGTCGCCGCGGGAGCGTACCACAGCCTCGGGCTGAAGAGCGACGGCACGCTCGTGGCTTGGGGGCGGAACGACTACGGCCAGTGCAACGCACCGTCCCCGAGCGGCGGCTTCGTGGCCATGGCAGGCGGCGACTACCACAGCCTGGGATTGCGGCCTAACGGCACGCTCATGGCGTGGGGCCGGAACGACGCCGGTCAATGCAATGTCCCGGCGCCCAACGCCGACTTCGCGGCGCTCGCGGCCGGCGGATCTCACAGTCTCGCGGTGAAGACCGACGGCTCAGTGCGCACGTGGGGCGACAACTCGTTCGGCCAAAGCCACGGACCCCTCCCGAACAACGGCTGCGTCGCGATCACGGCCGGCTGGTACCACGGGCTGGCTCTACGGGCGGACGGCTCGCTGGCGTACTGGGGGCACGCTGGTGCGACGCCGCCCAGCCCAAACAGCGACTTCGCCGGCGTCGCG
>CAYMXT010000055.1:19840-20458 GCA_964394415.1 uncultured Planctomycetales bacterium | reverse complement strand
GCTTCGCGTTCTGATGGTGCGCGCCCACCTGCGCTCGCTTGCGCTTCGCGTTCTGAGGCCATCGGGAGCGCACACGGACGGACATTTTCACACACGTCGCCCTGCGTTCTTCAGCCCGCTCGCGACAATAATCTCTGGTCATAGACGTTTCCCCTGGTACCCGTTTGGAGTACGCGCGCGGTGCTATTCAGGCGCGGCTTTACGCTCGTAGAGATGCTCGTCGTCGTCGCGGTCATCGGCCTGTTGGTCGCGATCCTGGCGCCGACGCTCGCGCGCGCCCGCGGCGGTGCGAAACTGACCGCTTGCGCCTCCAACCTGCGGCAAGTCGGCGTCGCCGTCCGGGCCTATCTCGGGGCCAATAATGACCGGCTGCCGTTCGCGTCGTTCATGCCCTCGATCGGTCCGGCGCCGCTGGAAGGCCCGGTGCCCGTGTACATCACGGACGTTCTCGCCGCTGACGCCGGTCGCCAAACCGAGATCTTCCAGTGTCCGAATGACCGCACGGACAACGAACGGCCCGCCCCGAACTACGGCAAGACCTACTTCCAAACGGAGCGTTCCAGCTACGAGTATCACGTGCGGCTGGGCGGACGGACGCTCGAGCAGTTCGCGCGCGAC
>CAYMXT010000055.1:0-19830 GCA_964394415.1 uncultured Planctomycetales bacterium | reverse complement strand
CGACGTGTTCGAGCAGACGCAGCGGGTCATCCCGGTCAACTCGATTTGGATCTTCCGCGATTTCAATAATTTCCACGCCGCCGCGGGCGCCGCCGGCTCGCGCCGCTACCTCTACGGCGATGGCCGCGTTACAGACTTCGAGATGTAGGAGTAACCAATCATGCGCCTCGGATTCGCACTTGTGCGGCGCCGCTGGGGACTGACGGGCAGTGGCCTCGTGGCGGTGCTCATTGCCGCCGGGGCGTGGGGCACGTACGCGCATTGGTGGAATTCACCGGCGGCGGCGGCCGTTTCCACGGACCCAGACCAGCTCCGGGCGCAGATGGACGATCCCAACCTGTCTGAGGAGCAGCGGCGGGAATTGGGTCGGCAGATGCGCGCCGTCTGGGAGGCCCGGATGGACGCCCGGCTGGACGAGTATTTCACGGCGTCCGCGGATAGCCAGTCGGAGATTCTGGATCGGCACATCGATGAGATGCAGACCGAGATGAAGGAGCGGGAGGAGCGCCGCCAGCAGCGCGAGCAGCAACCTGGCGCCGGCGAAGAGCGGCCGCGTCCGCCGCGCCCGGATTTCGCGTCCATGACGACCCAGGAGCGCAAGCTGCGCATGGAATCACGCGACCCGGACAAGCAGGCCCGGCGCATGGCGTATTTCGCCGCGGTGCGCGCCAGGATGGAGGAGCGCGGGATTCAACCGCCGCCGTTCGGTCCGATGGGGCGCGGCGGGCCGCGACCGTAACACGGGGGCCCGAGGTTTACGCGGGGGTGGGGTGGGGGGGGCGAACTTCCGCCACGCGGGTGCGAATCGAAGGCCGGCCTGCCCCCGTCTGCTCCGGCGCGTCAAACGCCGTGCGCACGCGGTCTATCTATGGGCGGTGACCGGGCCACGTCTCCTGGTTCAACGACAAGACAACGCACGTAAGGAGCAAGCAACATGACAGCGGCCTTCTCGTCTCGTGTCCGCCCCGTTCGCAGCCTCGCCCTGGTGGTGACGCTGCTCGCCACCGTGTCCGCCCTGGCGGTTGACATTCAGCCGGTCTACGACGCCAACATCACCGCGGAGCAAAGGGCGGTCATCGAGGCGAAGATCGAGCTTTGGGAGGCCCGGCTGCCACACCAAAACCCGGAGCACGTCGTCACGATTAGCTTCGCGAACGCGGACCTGGGCGCCGATTTCTACATTCCCGGCCCCTTCTCCGAGGTGCTCTGGACCGCGGACGACGGCCTGCGCGGGGACGACCGGGCCACGCTGGCTTCAACGGACAGCTTCACCTACGACGCCGACGGCCGGCCCACCGGGGCACGCATTCGGATCAACAGCAACGCGGCGATCCCGTGGTACAACGGCACGGACCCAAACGTGCCGGCGGACAAGTACGACCTGTGGACGGTCATGAACCACGAGATCATGCACGCGCTGGGCTTCACGGTGCAGTGCCCGCGCTTTGCGCGCAACGTGACGCCGGCCGACCCGAACGACCCGAACGGGCCGCGCAAGTACGAGGACGGGGCCGGGACGACCACCCCGCTCACGCCCGCGGGCGTCGGCACCCACACCGACCCGAACTCCGACCCCAACGGTCTGATGAACCCCACGATCCCGAAGGGTGTCCGCCGCACGCCGAAGCAGTCCGACGTGGACATCCTGCTCGACGACGTGTGGAAGTATCCCAACATCACGGGGACGCTGAGCAACTTCGACGTTTGGAACCGCACGGGGTTGATCGCCAACGACTTCCAGGTGACGCTGGGCGGGATCATCCCCCAAAGCATCACCGATATCTGGCGCTGGTCGCCGTTCGGGCAGGGTCAGGCCATCCCGACCACCAACGGAACCGTCGTCAAATGGGGGCCGGGCGAAGGGCAGGTGAACCCCGGCGACAAGGCCCACTTCGGCTTCAAGATCACCGGCGACCTCACCCCGCTCTCGTACAAGTTCGAATGGACACAGAACAACGTTGTCATCGGCACCGTCCCGGTCAACGGCTCGACCTGGCGGGCGCTCACCGGCGGCCACAGCGACGGCGGCGGCGTCACGGCGGTGCGCAACCGCGTCACAAACCCCGGTCCGACGACCATCTGGGTTTACCGGCGCATCAACTACAGCTCCGCCCCGATCACGCTGGCCGACCTGATGATCGGCAGCCCGCTGGAAGTCACCGCGATCCCGATCGACGCCGGTCCGTTCTCGTTGGCGGCCTACGACTCGACGTACGTGGATCTGGCCGTACCGCCGGGCACGGTCGCGATGCTCATGATCGTCGACTACTTCGAGGACTTGGGCGGCGTGCCGGGCGCTCCGCTGGGCACGTGGCTCGATGCAACCGAAACGCCGA
The DNA here is from genome assembly GCA_964394415.1 of uncultured Planctomycetales bacterium. Taxonomy (GTDB): domain Bacteria; phylum Planctomycetota; class Phycisphaerae; order UBA1845; family Fen-1342; genus JAGVEP01. The sequence goes on along the minus strand of CAYMXT010000055.1, from coordinate 17,494 downwards.
CGGCGTCGTACGGTCTGGGCGATCTGGACTGCGACGGCGATACAGACTTCGACGACATCAACCCGTTCGTCCTGGCCCTCACCGACCCCGGCACGTACAGCCTGCTTTACCCCGACTGTGACGTGATGCTGGCGGATTGCAACGGCGACGGCGTGATCGATTTCGGCGACATCAACGCCTTCGTGGCGCTGCTCGGCGCGTAGAAACGACCGCCGAGCGAACGAATCCACCCTCCATTCCTCTCTCTCACACTGGCGGCCCCGGGCCCAAACGCCCTGGGCCGCCTGTTTGCGCGCGCCTGCCGCGCGTACTTCACGAGTGTCGAGTGCTCCGAGCGTCGGGAGCGCGACGCTCACTCTGGGACGCATGCGCGCGGGGCCGTGGGGGGCGACGTGCCCCAGCGGTGATACGCCGCGGGCGGCATCTGGGCCGCGGTGGCACGGTTGTACACATGCACGAGGAAGGGGTCGCCATCCGGAATGGGGACCGGGACCGGCTCGGCGGTGAGGAGCGGGGAAACGTCCACGTACGTGCCGGGCGGCACGGTGATCGGCGGCGCCAGCGGCATGAACAGGCGCGTAACGCAGAGCACGCTGCCTTTGGGGTCGGGTTCGAGGTTGTAGATGCGATCAACCATTGGAATAGTCATGAGGCGGACCGCCATCTGCGTCCCATCGGCGATGGTCTGCACCTGCCGCCCTTGCACGCGCGGGCCGCGCCCGATGATGATCGTCCAGCCGCTGATGGGGACGAGCGTGCCTTCGGCGTTCACGTGCCCGAGCGCGGCGGTCGCATACTCCGGGTCGCTGTCCAGCAGGGCTTGATAGTCGGTACCCGCAGGATCGGATTGCTGCACGCGCAGGCGGGTGGCCACGGGGCCGCCGACCGGGGTGTACGCCAGCACCGGAAAGCCGGGCTGGCCGCCGGTCGTGAGGTCGTTGAATTGGTCGGTGCCGGTGGCGGTGTCACGATACAGATACCCCGTGATGTGGATTTGCGGCGCACCCGCCGGGGCTTGGCTCGCCATCAGCCGGGTCCACTTCTTCGCCGTGCCTGACCCCGTCGGAGCCGGCGCGGCACAACCGGCGAGCAACGCCAGGCACAAGCTCGTGACGAGGCCCTTCCGAACCCCGGACGCAAGTCCGGGGCGCGGGGGCTGTGTGCGCGGCGGACCACCCCTGGCGTGGTGGGTTCGGACAGGACGCTTCACACGCATCCGAACCCCGCACGGCAGTGCGGGGCCAGGCGCGTCAGTGAGCTTGGGGTTCGTTCTGCTTGCAGCTCCGCCTGCGTACACTTGTGCGAACATGAGCAGATTCTCCTATGCCGTAGCGTGCGGCTCCTCCGCCGGTACGAGCCGGCGGTGTCGGGCCGCAAGTTCGAGCGTCAAGACGAAGGCCAGGGCCGCCGCGAGGGGGTTGTACGCCACGGTCCACACGAACACGCCCGTGAGTGCGACCGCCAGCCAAAGCGGAACGGTGGCCACGACGAGACCCAGGCGGTGCGCCGTCCGACGGTGCAGCTTGCGGCCCGCCGGCCAGCCGAGCGTGGCCGCGAGTCCGACCAGGCCCCACGTCAGCGGCGCGGCAGGTGCATGCAGTGATGCATCTTGCAGCAGCAGCTCCGTGGCGGTCGCGTGGGCATACACGGCCCAGAGCGTCCGTCCGTCCGGGGTCTCGTAGAAGTGGTTGGCGCGCTCGTCGCCGAAGATCACGACCTTGTTCTGAAAGCGCGCGCGCAGCTCCGCATCATCGGCCGTGAACAGCAGCCCATATTCGCACGTGGCGGCCTGGAGGTGCGCGTCCGCCGGCAGCGCGAAAAAGAGCGCGCCGACCAGGTCGCCTGCGGCAAGGCCCACGTCGGGTTCGGCGGTGTCGAGGGGGTACGCGGAAAAGAGCGCGAGCGTGTCGGTGGGCGGGAGCTCCGTCCGTCCGGGGATACGCTCGGATGGCTGCTCGTAGTGTATGTGCAGCGCCTGCGTCGCCTCGTCCAGCTCCACGCGCGCCCGGGCGAATGGGCGCCGGAACGCGGAGTACGTCAGCAGGGCGAGCGAGCGCACGGGTTCGGCGTTGCCGTGTTGCACTCCGACGTAGATGCTCCAGGGCGTTTCGGCTGTGAGCATGGCCGTCGTGCAGGCGGCTGCGGTGGCCCTGCAAATGGCGGGACTCAGTCCGCGTGCGGCTTCGTCGTCCGGGGCCCAGGTGCGCGTGCCGATCAGGACGGGGCAGTTGACCGCGCGCAGCGCTTCGACGCCGGCGACGAAGGCGGGGTCGAATTCGCTGGACCCCCGAAACGCGAGCGCCCAGACCACGACCGCCGGCTGGGCCGTCGCGAGACGGCTCATCACGTGACCGTGGGCGGCCCGCAGGCACTTGTTGTCGTTCGTCCAGCAACCAGCCGAAAGGCCGCTCGCGGCGGCGATGGCGCCCAGGTCGGTGTGGTCGTTCAGGTTGACGACGCGCGTGTGCTGGAAGCTGCGCAGGAGGTGTTGCGCCGCGAAAGTGTGAAACGCGCGACCGCAGTCCGCCACGTGGCGCGTCGTGGCCGCCGTCAGCGCCGGCCCGAGCACGGTTTGGGCGAGGATCGTCACGCCGATGATCGTGAGCGCGGCGGTGACCCGCGGATGGTGCCGCAACGCGAACGTCGTGCGCTTGCGGACAAGATAGAGCATGCTATCCCGCCGCGCGGCGATCGGCTCACCGACGAGAAAGTGCCGCAGATCCTGGGCCAGGTCGCCGGCGTGGGCATACCGCCGCTCGGGTTCCTTGCGCAGACACTTGAGGACGATGGTCTGAAGATCGGTGGGAATCTCGCGCGGCGTGGCGTTCAGCGGGGAGGGTTCGACGGCCGCGATGCGGTTCAGCACCTCCCGGATGTTGCCGGTCACGTCGTACGGAAAGCGGCCCGTGAGCACTTGATAGAGCATCACGCCGAGTGAGTACACGTCGCTGCCGACGCCGATGCGGTCGGGCTGGGCTTCGGCCTGCTCCGGCGAGGCCCACGGCAGGCTGCCCATGAACTGCCCGGTCAACGTCAGGACCGGCGTGGAGGGGGTATCGCCGGTTGGCACGCCCGAGACCTTGGCCAAGCCGAAGTCGAGCACGTGCGGCTGCCCGTCGGCCGCCATGCGGATGTTGCTCGGTTTGAGGTCGCGATGCACGATGCCGCGCTGGTGGGCGGCGTGGACGGCGTCGCAAATCACGGCGAAGACGCGCAGCAGTTCGTCCCGGCTCGGCCGCGGCCGAAGCGGCTCCGGCAGCCGGCCACCCGCGATCCACGCGTCGAGCGGCTCGCCGTCGATGTAGTCCATCACGAAATAGACGTGCCCGGCGGCGGACCCGCTGTCGTGGATGGTGACGATGTTCGGGTGGTTGAGCTGCGCGAGGATCTCGACCTCGCGCTCGAAGCGGGCGCGGTCGGCGGGCGTGGCGAAGGCCCCCTCGCGCATGAACTTGATCGCCACCTGCCGTTTGGTTGACTTCTGGAGGGCCTGGTAGACGACGCCCTGCCCGCCGCGGTGGATTTCACGCACGATCTCATAGCCGGGCAGCGCATCGGGCCGCAGCCCAGTCTCCGGCTGGTCGGTGAGCGAGTGCAACAGCTCGCTCTCGGACGCGTACCACGCCGAGGTCGTGCTCTGATCGTGTGCCGTGGCCGAGTCAGCACCGCTCCGCGGACTTTGCGTCGCTTGTTGACCGCCACCTTTGGGGGACGGACGTTCCATGGCCCCGCTCCTGCCCGGGCGCACCCAGCCTACTGAAACCTGGCGCACCTTTCGCCGCGCCGGCCGATCAGTCCCACGCCTCTATTATACCAGCGCCGCGGCGGGTGGGGAGGGCCGTCAGTGGACAAAGATCTCGTACAGGCTCATGCCTACGCCGGTGAGCGTCTCGCCGGCCACCACGCCCGCACAGATCGTCACCAGAAACCGCTCGGTCCAGCTCTTGCACCAACGCATGAGGGCCCACGCGACCAGCGCTCCGGCGAACATCGTGAAACAGGTGTACGCCTGGATGACGAACGCCAGCCCCAGACTCGCGGCGCTGGGCACGAACGGCCGGACCTTCTTCGGCACCTTCTTTTCGAGCACGACCAGGAAGATCGCGGCCAGGCTCGCGATCAGAATCGCCAGCGGCGTGCCGCTGGGAATCGCGTGAAAGCCGACCTTGAACAGCTCGGCGACCGCTTTCCACGTGGCCACCGCCGGGGCAGCCCATTCCTCCGTGATGAGCTGTTCCCGTGGGTTCGGCACGAGCAACAGGTACACGAGTGAGCCGCCCGCCGAGCCGGCCAGGGCACCCCAAATCTGCGCCCAGACCTGGAGCCGCGGCGTCGCACCGAGCAGGTGCCCGCACTTGAGGTCGTGCAGCAGCTCGGCACACTGGCTGGCTGCGCCGCCGGTCACGTTGGCCGCCATCAGGTTCGGCTCGACGCGGCCCGGCGAGATGACGCCGAATAGCAGTTGGGTGACTTTACCCATCGCTCCGACGGGCGTGATGTTCGTCTCGCCGGAGACGCGCCCCGTCACCACGGCCAGCAGGAAGGACAGCAGCACGCCAACCGCGGCGGCCCACCACTTGATTTCGAAGAACCAGACCTGAAGGATGACCGAAGCCACCAGGCTGATGATGAGCGCTGCAATGAACCACTGCCGGGTGACTTCGCCGGTGTCGGCGGGGCTGCCGTCGTCGGTGACCTTGTGCCGGCCCGCGAAGGTGGCCGCGATCGAACGCCAGGAAAAGGCGAACGACACCAGCGAGGCCACGACCATCAGCGCGACGCCTGGCCAGAGCAGCCAGGTGACGACGTTCTTGAAATCCGGCTCGGCGGGCTTGAAGGCGCTGCCGGCGACCAGCGCCTGGACGGCGGCGCGGTAGTCCGCGTAGGCGGGATCGTCGGCGGGCAACGCGCCGAGAAGTACCTTTGAATCGGCGGGTGTCAGAATCCCGGTGGCGCGCAGCGTCCCGGCGCGGGGGTCGTAGCTGACGATCTCGGCCAGCGCGGCCGGGACGGCGAAATCCGCGGGCAGCGGCGGCTGCGCCAGACGTGCCACCAAGTGTTCCAGCGTCGCGAGCAGCGCGTCAACGTCCGACCGGACGCCCGGCTGGCTTGCGGCCAACTCCGCGGCCTGGTCACGCCACTTGCGCAGCGCGGCTTCGTCGGGCGTTCCGGTGGCCGTGAGGGCCGCGCGTCCGGCGTTGAAGCGCAGGACCGCGCTCAGGTTGCGCGGCACGGTCAGTCCAGCCGGCAGGTGCGCCAGCGGCTCACTGACAGGGACACGGCGCGTGGTGGCATACTGGTAGAAACCTGACAGTTCCGCGAGCGCGGCGTGGTACGCCGGGTCGTCGCTGCGTTGCCGCAGCTCCGCGTAGGTCTGCCGATCAAGGCCACGCCGGGCCACGAGCTTGTGACCGGCCGCGTCGAAGACGAGCGGTCCGTCCGGGGGTAGCGTGGCACCGCCGGGCAGCGCGGCCAGGGGAGCGGCCCGCTCCAACTGGCTGCGCAGGTGAAGCTTGATAACGGCTTCGCGGAAGGCGGGGTCGGCGCTGCGGGCCAGCAGCTCGTCGCGTTCCGCCGGCGACATCACACCCTTCCACGCGAGCGCGAACCTGTTGTCGTCGTAACGGGCGTAGCCGGTGGGTTCGGGCGGCAGCACCACCCCCGCGGGCAGCGCCGCCAGCGGTTCGGCGACTTCCAGGCGCAGATGCCGGCTGTGGATCAGCGCCGGCGCGAGCACACCCCACGCCAGGGCCGCCCCGATGAGCAATGAGGTGCAGGCCCGGATGCCGATCAGTCCGCCGACCGCGTACATCATCAGCGTCGTGTTCAGCCCAAACGTCAGGGCCTTGGCCGCCAGCCCGCCGATCCGAAAGTCGGCCGGCAGCGCGACGGCGGGCATCTTCTGCGCAAACAGCGGCGACTTGTATTGCGTGGCCCACAAGAGCGGTGCGGCAGCGAGTGCGGCACCGATCAGCGCCAGCACGCGCTTCAGCGCCTCGCTACCCTTGGCATATAGCTCGCGCAGCGTTTCCGCCGTCGCCACGCCCGTCACGAACGGCAGCTTGTCCACCAGGATCATCTGTCGGCGCAGGCCGATCGCGACGGCGATGCCCACCATGCACACGGAGAAAACCCAGAGGATCAGCCAGTACCATTCGAGGGTCTGGCCGGTGAGCATCGTCAGGGCGGGGATGGGGGCCACCAGGCCGGCGGAGGACACCGACGCGCCCGCCGCCGCCGCCGTCTGGTTGATGTTGTTCTCGAGCAACCCGAAGCGCGAGCGGCCGAAGAGCTTGCTGATGACCGTCCAGCCGCCGAAGGCGATCAGGGCGGCGGTGATGGCCATGTTGAAGCCCCAGCCGATCTTCAACCCGGCGTAGACGTTGCAGCTTGCCAGGACGAACGCCAGCACGACGCCGGTGAGGATAGCTCGCAGGGTGAATTGGGGCGACGTGCGGTCGAGCGGCAGGGGCTGGGGGCCGTGTTCTTCCGCGGCGAGGGAGGCTGAGGAGACCGGGGTGGCTTCCTTACTCACGTGCGGCTCCTGGGACAAAAGATGCGCTCGGCGCTTCGGCACGACGGGCCGCGTCATCCGCGCCGGCAACAAATCCGTTCGTTCGGCGGGATTGCGACAGATAGTACGTGCCGCGATGGGCGCGCGTCAACGGCGCGGCGTGTCGGCGAGCTGCGCCCGGAAGGTATCGGCCTCGTCCGGCTTGTCCCAGGCCTCGTACAGGCGCACGAGCCGCTGGATCGTCTTCTGGGTCCGCGGGTTGACATCGCCCAGAGTGGCCCGCAGGTCGTCGTAGGCACCCCGCAATTCGGGCTCGGCGTCGCCATAACGCCGCAGCCCCAGCAGCGCCTCACCCAGCCAGCTCCGCACAATCGCCGCATACCAGTGGCCCGCCGGCGCGACCTGCGCGGCGGTGTAGAGCAGCTCGCGGAATTGCGCCGCCGCGAGCTCGTAGTTGCTGCGCTCGCATTCGAGAATGGCGAGTTGCAGGCGCGCGGTGTGGGTGTCTACGCTGAGTTCGCCGAAGAGCTTGATGCGGCCCGCCAAGGCGGCTCGCAGAAGCGCTTCCGCCTCATCAAACTGGTGCGTCTCGGCGAGCGTCGCGCCCAGGTTCAGCAGCACGGTCAGTGTGTAGGGGTTTTCATCGCCCAACGCCGTGCGACAGCCAGCAAGGGTCTGCCGCAACAGCGTCTCGGCCTCGGCGTACTGACCCTGGCGCTGGAGACATTCGGCCAGGTTGTTCGTGTGATACAGCGTGTCGTAATGGTCTTCGCCGCGCAGGGTCGCCGAGGCGTCGCGTGCTTCGCGCAACAGCGTCTCGGCCTCGGCGTATTCGCCGCGGGCGCTCAGAACGGCGGCCAGGCTGGAGAGCACGGTCAAGGTGTCCGGGTGCGTGGTCCCGAGCGTGGCGCGGGCGCGGACGACGGTGTCCCGCAGCAGGGGCTCGGCGTCTGCCAGGCGGCCGAGCGTGCCCAGTCCGAGCGCGAGATTCGCGGCCGCGACGATGGTCTCGGGATGATCCGCACCCAGCATCCGGCGGTTCGCATCGCAGACCGCACGCGACAGTTCCGTAGCTTCGTGGTAGCGCCCGAGCTGACCCAGCAAGGCAGCCGTGCTGCTCATGGCCCGCACCGTGTCGCGGTGCTCGGGGCCGAGTACGCGCCGCGCCGTTTCCAGTCGTTCGCGCTGGAGCGCCGCAGCCTCCTCCAGCCGACCCTGGGCCACGAGCACCGTGGCGAGGTTTCCCAGCGTTGTCAGCGTGTCGAGCGCGTCGCTGCCGGCGACGCGGCGCATCGTCGTCAGGGCGTCGCGGGCCAGCGTTTCGGCCTCGCCCAGCCGGCCCTGCGCGTGGAGCACGTACGACAGGTCGTTCATCGCCTGGGCGGTCTGCTGATGATCGAGACCGAAGCGCTGCCGCCGGCCGCTCAGCACTTCGCGAAACAGCGTTTCCGCCTCTTGCAGCGCGCCTTGCTGGTGGCGCAGCCAGGCGAGGCTGGCCAGGCCGTCGAGCGCTTCCACGCTGGCCGCCCCGCGCTCGGCGCGGTACAGGTCGTAAGCGCCCCGCAGCAGCGGGTCAGCCTGCTCGTACAACCCCAGACTCGCGTACGCATCGCCGAGCGCCTGGCGCAGCGCACCGGCCGCCAACGGGTCGAGCGCGGACGCCTGCGCCAGCTCCGCGGCGGCCGTGTCGAGCACGTCGGCGACCCGCGCCTCACGCCCGCGGTCCAGCGGCGTGGCCAGCATCTTCTGTAGAAACTCACTGATCGCCCGGGCCTGGGCGGCGTCGCGCTGCGCCTGCTCGCGGGCCTCGTCCGCCGCCACGCGGGCCGCTTCCGCCGCGTCGCGTTCCTGGGCCGCCGACTGCTCGGCCTCCCGCGCCCGGCTCCAGAGCACCGACAGCAGCACGGTCGCGGTCAGCACCAGCAGCACCCCCACACTCATCGCCCGCGCCACGTTGCGGTACCGCCGCAGACCCTTCCGCAGCGTGTACAGCATGCTGTCGCGCTTGGCGTCGATCGGCTCGCCCGCCAGATACCGCCGAATGTCCCCGGCCAGCTCGCCCACCGTCTGATAGCGCCGCTCCGGTTCCTTCGCCAGACATTTCAGCGTGATCGTGTCCAGCTCGTCGTCCACGTCGCGGCGATACGCACTGGGGCACGCGGGCGGCGTGCCGCGAATGTGCTCCAGCACCTCCCGAAACGAGCCCGTCACCGGGTACGGAAACCGCCCGGTGAGCACCTGAAACAGCACGGCACCCAGCGCATACACGTCGCTGCGCAGGTCTGTCCCGTGCGGGTCGCCCTCGGCCTGTTCCGGGCTGGCCCACGGCAGGCTGCCCATGAATTCGCCCGTGCGGCTCATCTCGGTAACCACGCGCCCGCCGCTCGCGGACGTCATCTTCGCCAGCCCGAAATCCAGGACGTGCGGCCGGCCGTCCCCGTCCACGCGGATGTTGCTCGGCTTCAGGTCGCGGTGGATCACGCCGTGCTGATGGGCGTAATGCACCGCGTCGCAGACCTGCGCGAACAGCTCCAGCACGTTCGGCAGCGGCAGGAGCGGCTCGAAGCTGTCCGCGTCGGCCGGCCCGACGCGGTCGGGTTCTTCCGGCGGTGCCTCCGAGCGCGAGGCCGAGAACGACCACGCCCCGCCGCCGATCAGCTTGTCCAGCCCCACCCCGTCGACGAACTCCATCACGTAGTACGGGTACGCCCCCTCCGTCACGCCGCTGTCGTACAGGCGGACGATGTTCGGATGGTGCAACGCCGCAATCAGCTCGATCTCCCGCTCGAACCGCCGCCGGCGCGCGGCCGACGCCCAGGCCCCGTCCAGCAGCACCTTGATCGCCACGTTGCGGCGGGTGGAGCGTTGGACCGCGTTGAACACCACGCCCTGCCCGCCGCGGCCCAACTCGCGCAGGTCGTCATACCCAGGGATGACCGGCACCGCCTGGGCGGCCTGCCGGACTTCCTTGAGCGCCCCCAGCACCACCACTTCTTCGCGAAACCAGTTGGATGGCGGCCCCATGTGGTCGGTGTCCCCGTGTTAGCCTTCCTCCCGCACCTGCGTCTCGATCAGCTCCGCCAGCCGCCGCATGATCCGCGACTTGGCCTGGTACACCTGGTCCACGCTCAGGCTGAGCTCCTCGGCGACCTCGCGGACGGCCCGGCCCTCGACCGCGTACCGCTGAAATGCCTGCCGGTCGGCGGCGTTGAACTCCACCGTGATGATCCGCATGGCCAGCCGCACGTGGTACTGCCGCCACTCCGACTCCCACGCGGCCTCGACCTCGTGGTCTGCGCACGCGAGGCGGGTCGCCTCGGCGATGTGCTCCAGGTCGATTTCGCCTTTGCGCTGGGCCTGCCGCTTGAAGATCGCGTGCAGCGTGAGCGTCTTGAGGAAGGAGCGGAACTTGCCCTTGGTCGGATCGTAGCGGAACGTCGGCATCGCCTTGTTCAGCGAGATCAGCACCTCCTGCACCACGTCCTCGCAATCGGCCGGTTGGAGGTTCCGCCGCCGGGCGAAGCCGCAGATCAGGTCGGCGTAGCGCTCGTGGAACTCGCGCCAGGCGGAAGGATCCTGCCCTTCGCTGACCCGCTGGAGGAGCGTGGCGTGGGTGCTCTGGCCGAACATCAGCTTCAGTATACACCACCCGGGGGCGGAAGGGGCGGCCGCCGCCACGAATGGCAAGGCGCTTCGAGCGGTGCGCGGGGCCGCCGCGTGGGCTTCTGGGTCCTTCTCGCGCACCACCGCGGCCGCGGCGCCGGGCGGAAACCGCGACTATAATCCAGCCCCGCCGCGACTCCGGTGAACTCGCTTCACCGCGGCGGATCCTCAGGCTCCGCGACCCCGGACGGGCGCGGCGACGGAAATGAGGGTCGGGTGCCCGCCGCGGCGGTCGCCCGCCGACACGAAAGGTGGCTGCACATGGCGATTTCGGAAGCGCTGAACGCGAAGCTCAACGATCAGATCACCAACGAGCTGTACTCGTCGCAGGTTTACCTGGCGATGGCATGCATGTTCGAGGGTCTGGGGCTCAAGATGCTGGCCAAGCTCTATCGTAAGCAGACGGAGGAGGAACGCAGCCACGCGCTGAAGATCCTCGACTATCTGACAACGGTGGAAGGCAAGCCCACGATGAAGGCGATTGCGCAGCCGCCCGCCAGCTACCCCTCGCCGCTCGCCGCGATTGAGGCCGCGCTCGCACATGAACGCCAGGTCACCGGCCAGATCACCGCGCTCATGACCCAGGCGGAAAGCGAGCGCGACTACGCGACGTGCAGCTTCCTCAAGTGGTACGTGGACGAGCAGGTCGAGGAAGTCGACTCGCAGCTCCACCTCGCCCAGATTGCCCGCATGGCGGGAGCGCATTTGCTCCAACTCGAAGCGTACGTCGCGCACTTGGTCAACTAACGCCGCGCGCGGCCGACGGCGTGGTCGCGGCCCGGGCGGTGATCTGCTACACTGTGCCTCGGCGCCGCCACCTGGACCGGCGACGCGGGTTGTCCATGTCGGCAAGGAGCGACGCGAGCCATGACCAAGCGAGCCAAAATCACGGTGATCGGAGCGGGGAACGTGGGCGCGACGTGTGCCCACTGGGCGGCCGCCAAGGAGCTGGGCGACATCGTCCTGGTGGACATCATCGAGGGCATGCCGCAAGGCAAGGCGCTCGACCTCTACGAGGCCTCGCCCGTCGAGGGGTTTGACGCCCACATCGTCGGTACCAACGACTATGGCGCCACCGCGGGCAGCGACGTGGTCATCATTACGTCGGGCATCCCGCGCAAACCGGGCATGAGCCGCGATCAGCTTCTCGAAACCAACGTGAAGATCGTCGCCGAGGTCACCGCCAAGGCCGCCGCCCAAAGCCCCAACGCCATCCTGATCGTCGTCTCCAACCCGCTCGACGCGATGGTCTACACCGCCCACAAGATTTCCCGCTTCCCGCCCAACCGCGTCATGGGACAGGCCGGCGTGCTCGACACCGCCCGCTTCCGCTCCTTCATCGCCGCCGAAATCGGGTGCAGCGTCGAGGACGTGAGCGCCATGCTGCTCGGCGGCCACGGCGACGACATGGTCCCGCTGCCGCGCTATACCACCGTCAGCGGCATCCCCGTCACGCAACTGATCCCGCCCGGCAAGCTCGACCAAATTGTCACGCGCACCCGCAACGGCGGGGCCGAGATCGTCAACCTGCTCAAGACCGGCAGTGCCTATTACGCCCCCGCCGCGGCGTCGGTGCAAATGGCTGAGGCCATCATTCGCGACAAGAAGCGCGTGCTCCCGTGCGCGGTGTACTGCGACAAGGAGTATGGCGTGGGCGGGTACTTCGTCGGCGTGCCGTGCATCCTCGGCACGGGCGGCGTGGAGAAGATCATCCCGATCGAGCTGGACGACCGCGAGGCGGCCATGTTTGCCACCAGCGTCAGCCACGTGAAGGAGCTGTGCGCCGTGGCTGAGAAGTTCATGCCGAAATAGCCCGGCGCGGGCCTGAGACTGCGAGCAGACGACGGCAAAGCGGTCGCGGACCGCTACCCCTTGACCGCCCCCAGCGCCAGCCCGCCCACAAACTGCCGCTGGGCTACGACGAACAGCAGGATGCACGGCAGCATGGTGACGATGCTCGCCGCCATCAGCAGGTTCATGTCGCTGAAATCGCCGTACTGGTTTTGAAACGAGTTCAACGCGACCGCGAGCGTCATCTGGCTTTCGCTCTGGAGGTAGATGAGCGGGCCGAGGAAGTCGTTCCAGGTGGCGATGAAGGTGAAGACGGCCGTGATCGCAATCACCGGCCGGCACAGCGGCAGCATGATCCGCCACCAGATGCCCAGATGACCGCAGCCGTCGATGCGGGCGGCCTCGACCAGCGCTTCGGGGATTTGGGCGAAGAACTGGCGGAACATGAAGATGAAGAACGGCGTGCCGAAAAACGCCGGCACGACCAGCGGCAGGATGGTGTCCACCCACCCGAACGTGCGGAACAGCAGGAACATGGGGATCATCGTGACCTGCGCCGGCAACATCATGGTCGCGATCATCAGAAGGAACAGCGGCCCCCGGCCGCGAAACCGCAGGCGGGCGAAGGCGTAGCCGACCAGGCTGCACGAGACGACCTGACCGACGACGCACAGGGCGGTGATGACGATGGTATTCGCCAGGGCGTCGACGAAGCCCAGCCACGGGCGGCTGCCGATCTTCCGCAGCGCGGTCGGGTAGTTCTGGAACTGCGGGTCGGTCGGCAGCCAGTTAAACGTGGCGGCGGAGCCGGACGCGCCGGCCTGAGCACGGGTGCTCAGGCTGGTCGCGGCCATCCAGTAGAACGGGAAGGCCATGACGGCCGTGCCGAGTGCCAGAAGTGCGATCGTTCCCAGCCGGCCGGCTGCGGTTCTCATCGTCGCCCCTCGCATCCTGAACCAATTGGCGTGGCTTGGCCCCGTCCGCCTGGCGGCAGGTATAATGGCGCGGGTGATTTCGCATGGGAGCAGGCACATGCGCAAGATACGAAAACGCATCGTCCGCGACGAGGCGGATCGACCGGTAGCCGTCCAGATCGACTACGCTGACTGGCTGGCCATCGAGCAGCTTCTGAATTCAGGGCCGTCTGGACAGCGCCAGATCGACCTGTCGTCCTACCAAGGCGTCCTGCCGTCGAACCTGGACGCCCTCGAGTATCAGCGGCGCATGCGGGCGGAGTGGCCGTGATCCAGGTTCTTGACACAAATGCGGTCTTGTACCTACTCATGGGCCGCCTGGCCGATCCGCTTCCGCCCGGTGAGTATGTCGTTTCTGTCATCACCGAGATTGAACTGCTGTCGTTCCCCGCTCTGGACGCTCCCGGTGAACTGCGAATCCGACGGCTGCTCACGGAAGTGGACGTGGTCAGTCTGACGGCCGCGATCAAAGAGCAGGCGGTCGCCCTGCGGCGGCAGTACCGCCTGAAGATCCCCGATGCGATCATCGCGGCCACGGCCGTCGCGCTGGATGCGGAACTACTGACCAATGATACCCAGATCCACAGCGTCGAAGGGCTGCGCTGCCGCGCCCTCCCACTCAAGCCGGCCTGATGGGGCACGCAGTCCTGATTCACGTCTTCAGTGCCTCGTAGTACACAAACCGTTGCGTCCCGCGCATCACGAGCAGCGTCAGTCCCAGGACAATCAACAACAGCAGCCACGCCATCGCGGAGGCGTAGCCCATCGCGCCCAGGTCAAAAGCCTTCTTGTATAAGTAGTAGACATAGAAATGCGTGGCCGTCCCCGGGCCGCCGCCGGTCATTACAAATACCTGTGTGAAGATCTGAAACGAGGCAATCAGCGCCATGATGGTGTTGAAGGAAATGACGGGGCTGAGCATCGGCAGCGTCACGTGCGTGAAGCGCCGCCAGCCGGTCGCGCCGTCAATGTGGGCGGCTTCGTACAGGTCTTTCGGAATGCCCTTCAACCCCGCCAGGTAGATCATCATCGTGCCCCCCAGCACCCAGAGGTTCAGCAGCGCAAAGGCCGGCACGCCCCACCGCGCGGCGTCTTTCTCAAACCAGCGCGGGGCGGCTTCGCCCAGCGGCGCGAGCAGCGGGTCCAGCAGGGCGTTGAGCAAACCGTGCTCGTGGTGAAACACCCATTTCCACATGATGGCCATGCCCACGCCGGCCAATACGCTCGGCAGATACCACACGGCCCGGAAGAAACCGATCCCCTTGTGTTCCCGGTTCATCAGCAAGGCCGCGATCAGAGCCGCGACCTGACTGCTCGGCACCGCCAGCAAGGCATACCAGGCCGTCACCACGACCGCCCGGCGAAACGTGGGGTCAAAAGTCAACAGCTCGCGGAAGTTGTCCGCGCCCGCCCACTCCGCGCGCTCCAGCGTCAGCATCGCGTTCCAGCGCGTGAAGCCGAGCAGCAGCGATAGCACGATCGGAAACGCGCAGAAGATGATAAAACCCGCCACCCACGGTGAAACCATGCCAAACCCCGCCAGTTCCTCGCGCCACGCCATCCGCGCCGGCCGTCCCCGCCACCAGCGCACGGCTCCCCACACCACTAGACATCCCAGAACGACCAACACCGTCGTAGCAATCGCGCGCCAGGGCATCCGCGGGCGCGCCGCCGTGAAACGAGCGATCTCCGTCCACGTCTGCTGCACACGTTCCAATTCCGGGCGCGTCGGCCGGCCGAGCTTGAAGATGTTCTCGAAGCCGGTCTTCAACTCATCCATGTAGCGCGGATCGGCGGGCCATTCGATCGGCTGGGCGACGAGCGCGCCGTTCAAGTACACCTCATCGTTTTCGGGTTTGGCGGCGGGGTCGGTGAAGCAGCGGCTGTACGCGACGCTCTTGAGCACCGGAATGGCCAACCCCGTGTCGCACACCAACTCCTGCCCCTGACGACTGAGCAAAAACTTCATCAGCCGCCAGCTCTGTTCTTTGTAGCGGTTGTTCTTCGCCATTGCCCAGGCGACCGTGAGCACGCCATTGGACGGCGGCCGGCCGGCGGCGTGCGGCAGCGGGGCAAAATCCCAGTCGAATTGCTCCTTGGGAATGTGGCGGTACAGCGGCACCTGCCAGCGGCCGAACGGTCCGGCCAGCCCGATCTTGCCGGTCAGAAACGGGGCCTGCCCGGTCTCAAGCTGCGTCTTCGCGCTCAGCAGCGTGCGCTCCTCGTCGTGAAACCACGAGCGCAAGCGGTCCAGCGCCGCGACGACCTCCGGCCGCGTCAGATAGAGTTCCTTGAAACCCGGCGACGCCACATCCAGCCCGAGCGTGTACAGGTAAATGCGGACCATCGATTCCCACGTGACGACCTCCGCCCCGTAGCAACCGGGCAGCCGGCCGATCCGCCGCGCGGCGGCAAGAAACTCGTCCCACGTCCAGCCGTCCCGCGGCGGATACGGCACGCCGGCCTGTTCGAACAAGTTCTTGTTGTAGTAGAAACCGACGGTCGTAAAGTCTTTCGGCAAGCCGACCAACTCGCCGCGGCCGACCCGTCCGCTGGCGGCGTCGTAGCGAAAGGCGTCGAGCGTGGCCGGGAAGAAATCGTCGAGGTCGGGCGTGTCCGAGACGCCGGCGGTGCGATCGCGCGCCACGTACGGCTCGAGCGGCTCGAGCACGTCGTGGGCCGCGATGACCGCGACTTTCTCGAAGATCAGGTAGAAAAGGTTGGGCGGCGCGCCGGACGCGAGCATCGTCTGGAGCTTGGTCACAAGCTGCGCGGGCGAGCCGGTGTTCGTGCGGACGACGCGGATATCCGGGTTCTGGGCTTCAAACTCGGCGATCAGCCGGGCGACGATCGCGTCCTCGGTCTTGTCGCCCCAGTGCAGGATCGAGAGCTGTACCTGCCCCGGCTTGAGGCCCTCCTGCCGTAGCGGGCGGGTCGCGACCCAGGCGAACGCCCCCAGCGTCAACAGCACCGCCGCCCCGGCCAGCGCCAGGCGACCGGCGTGCAGAACGCGTTGGAGAGGGGAGCGCGGCACGATCGGGCGAGTATAATTCGCCCTATGCTGCGCTTCAAACTGACCGCCGTTGTGCTGCTGTCGTTCGTGGCCACCTATGCCGGCGAATGGCCGCCCGCGCCGCCGCTGGCCGTCGCGGTGGACACCGACCCCGGACCGCTGCCGCCTTCGGTGCAGGCAAGCCCGGCGGGCGCGGCGGGTTGGAGGTGTACGTTTCGCTACCGCTCCGCGGACACCCCCAAGACCGTCGCCCTCGCCGGGACGTTCAATGGCTGGAGTCGCGAGTCCACGCCGCTCACGGGGCCCGACGCGGACGGCTACTGGTCAGCCTCCCTCGATTTGCCCGCCGGGGTCCACGAATACAAGTTCGTGGTGGACGGCGGACGCTGGGTGCGTGACCCGGAGAACTCCGATGGCGCCAACGACAACCACAACGGCCAGAACTCGGTGCTGCGGCTCGGCCGGCTGGCAAATCTCAAGTCCTCTCCGGCCCGTGCGGGTGACGGCCAGATCGATGCCCTGGCGCTCGAGCACAACCCCGCCGCACCGCTCTACCGGCAGCGCTTGCCGGAGGATCGCATCCTGGTCCGCGTGCGTACGTTCGCCCATGACGTGGACGGCATCAGCGTGGCGGTGCAGGACGGCACGACCGCGGCGCTGACGCTGGTTGACGAGGGGCCGGTCTTCGCGCTGTGGGAAGGTATCGCGACCGGGGTGACACCCGGCGCCGGCCGCTACACGTTTGTATTCACCGACGGCAGTCTACAGACCAGCAGCCCCAATACCTATGGAGTCCCGATGACGGCCGAGTTGTTCCGTACGCCGGAGTGGGCCAAGCACGCCATCTGGTACCAGATCTTCCCGGAGCGCTTCCGCAACGGAGATCCGGCGAACGACCGCGAGCCCGTGCGGCCGTGGACCAGCGAATGGTTCACGCCGTCGCCGTTTGAGCTGCGCGACGGGCAGACTTTCTACAAGCACTTCGTCTTTCACCGCCACTATGGCGGTGATATCGCCGGCCTCGCGGAGAAGCTGCCGTACCTCCGGGAACTGGGCGTCAATGCGCTGTACTTGAATCCCGTCTTCCAGGCCGAATCCAACCACAAGTACGACGCTACGAATTACCTGCACATCGATGAGCACTTCGGCGCCAAGGGAGATTATGCCGCCGTCGCCGCCCAGGAGGACTTGCTCGATCCGCATACGTGGCAGTGGACCGACTCCGACCGGCGCTTTCTGGACTTCCTCAAACAGGCGCACGCCCTCGGCTTCAAAGTCATTATTGACGGCGTGTTCAATCATGTGGGTACCCGGCACCCGGCCTTTCAGGATGTCAAGAAGAACGGCCGGAACTCAAAGTACGCCGACTGGTTCAATATCACTTCGTGGGAGCCGTTCAAGTACGAGGGTTGGGCCGGCGTTGATTCACTACCTGTTTTCAAGAAAGCCAAGGACGGCTTCGCCTGTTCCGCGGTCAAGGAACACATCTTCAACGTCACGCGCCGCTGGCAGGACCCGGACGGCGACGGCGACCCGCGC
>CAYMXT010000054.1:12462-20588 GCA_964394415.1 uncultured Planctomycetales bacterium | reverse complement strand
GATGGGCCACGCGCAGGGCCGCTCGATGCTCTACCTCGAGGCCCGCTGCCTCGCCGCGACGGGGCGGGCGGAGGAGGCCCGCCGCAAGGCCGAGGAGGCCGCGGCTCGCAAGGCCGAGGAGGAGCGCCGCAAGGCGGAAGAGCAGGCGGCCGGCAAGGCGGCGGAAGAGGCCCGCGCCGCGGAAGCGGCCAAACGCAAGGCCGACGAAGAGGCGGCCCGTCACGCGGCCGTCGAGGCACGGCGAACCGAGGAAGCGAAGCGCAAGGCGGAACAGGAGGCCGCGCGAAAGGCCGCGGAGGTTCAGGCTCAGAAGGAAGCCGCCGCTCGGACGGAATCCGCGAAGCCCAAAGACGCGAAGCAGAGCGTCGCGGTCCCGAGTGCTGCGAAACCAACGCCAGCGCCGCCGCGAAAGAAGGAACCGGCGCATGCTCCGACCGCTCCGGCGGCGGCGAAGCAGGGCGCACCCCGGCGCCGTGGCCTGCTGCTCGGCGCAGGGTTGGGCGCTGTAGCGGTCATCGGCGTCGTGATGCTGGTCTTTTGGCCAACGTCGTCCGGCACGCCGGTGACGCCGCCCAAGCCGAACGTGATCGTGCCGACCCCGGAGCCGGAACCAAAGCCCGCGCCGCCCGAGGAGAAGCCGGCCGAGCCGCCGCCGACGCCGCCCGTGATCGAACCGCAGCCGCAGCCCGAGCCGGAGCCGGCGCCGCCCCCGGCCCAGGAGCCGGACCGAACCGCGGAGGCGGAGGCGCTCCGCGCCAAGCGGCTGACCGCCGTCCAGCAGCATCGCGACGGCGTGCTTGAGAACACCCGGCAGGGCAACCTTGTTCAGGCACACAGGGAATTGGCGGCGTTGCGCGACGTGGTCCAGCAGTTGGCGGGCGCACCCAACCTGCCAGACGTGGACACGCTGGCGCGAAGGCTGCCGCCGACGTGGGATCAGCAGCGTGCCGACTTGCAGAAGGCGGGCCTGACCGCGGACGGTTCGTCGGATGCGCTCACCGGCTACCCATCGAAGTTGAAGGACAAGGCCGGCAGGTCGCTGGCGCTAATGTCGGTTCCCGCGGCGGATCCGCTGTGGGACGAGTTGCGCGGGTTGGGGAAAGCACTGAAGGCCGAACATCCGTTGTCGGCACACGCGGCGAAAACCCCCGCCGATCGCGACTGGTTGATCTACTACGTTGACTCGGACGAGTCTCCCGCCGGCGGCCCGGCGGAGGCCAGGCTCACCACGCCCCGCCGGCTGCCGACGCGCGACGAGTGGTTCCTCGCGGCGCTGAAGCTGCGCGGGCAATCCGGCTCACCGGCGGGCGGGCTGTGGGAATGGTGCGCGGAGCCGGGTGCGCCGGCGGACGCGCCGCATTGGCTCTGCGGCGGCAGTCGCGTGCTGACCGAAAGGTATCCGCCGCCGCGCACACAGAACGTCGCGGACTGGTGGACGTGGCTGACGCACCCGCTGGTGATGCAGCGCCGCGCCCCGGGTTTCGGCGAAGACCTGACCGGCGTGCGCGGCGTCGTGCCGATCTACCCCGCCGGCGGCCCGTAGCGGCCGAGCTCTCCTCTGGTCACCTCCGCGCCATTCGCCCGCGGCACCCACCGCACCGATAATACGGGCATGAACCAGTTCATCGCGCGCCCGGCCGGTGACACGCCGCCTCTGAATGCCGCGAGCGCCGCCACGCTCGCCGCCGAGCTGGGGCCGCTGACTGCGGAACACTACCGCGAGCTGCGCCAGGCCCTCGCGGTTCGCAAGCCGCTGGCCCGTGCGGTGCGCACCGCCCGGGGCTCGGCCATCACCATGCTTGTGATCGCGGGGTTGGGCTTTTTCGTCAGCCTGATCTTCCCAAGCTGGATCGGGTTCGTGATGGTCGCCGGCATCGGAGTCCTTGGCGGCGTCGAATACGCCGGGGCCGGGAGGCTGCGGCGTGGGCAGCGCGACGCCGCGGCGTTTCTCGCGAAGAACCAACTCGTGTTCCTGGGGTTGATTACAGCGTACTGTGTGTACCAGATGCTGACGGCGGCGCGCGGCGGCGGTGGTCTGCTCGCTGTTTCGCCGGAGTTTCAGGGGCAGCTCGCGCAGTTGCAGGGCTATGGGCAGGACTTGCAGCGGCAGCTCGATTTCTGGATGCCGATCATCACGTACGGCGTTTACGGACTGGTGATCCTCGCCAGCATCGCGGCGCAGGGCGGGCTGGCGCTGTATTACTACACGCGGCGGCGCTATCTGGCGGATTTTGCGGATTTCACACCGCCCTGGATTCAGCGGCTGGTCGCGGAGGCCGGCGTATAGGAGTCCGTTGAAAAAGGGTACAGGCACCGCTGAAAGCCCCGCTGGCGCTGCCGCAGAAGCGGTTTGCCGCGGAGCCAGTCCCCTTTTTCAACGGACTGATAGCGGTCGGCTCGGCCGCCGCCTCGCCCACGCCGAACCGGCCGGTCGCGGACCCACGCGCCATGGTCTCGAGCCAGCGCCGCCGCTCGGAATCGCACGACGGTCCGTCGTCGCTACGCCGTGGGCCCGGCGGCCTGCACGTCCGCGGCGGCGGAAGGGAATTGCGCGAAGTTTCTGACGAATTGCTGGGCCAGTTCGCGGGCCTTGGCGTCGTAGTCGTTGCCGCTCTTCCACGTATTCCGCGGGTTGAGCACCTCCGCGGGTACGTTCGGACACGCCTTCGGAAACTCGACGCCGAACACCGGGTGACGTTCGTAGGCGGTGTCGTTCAACGCCCCGCTGAGGATCGCGGTGATCATGGCCCGCGTGTGCGGCAGGTTCATGCGATGCCCGACGCCGTGCGGCCCGCCGGTCCAGCCCGTGTTGACGAGCCAAACGCGGGCTTGATGGCGGGCGATGCGCGCCCCGAGCAAGTTGGCGTAGACGGCGGGGTTCAAGATCATGAACGGGGCCCCGAAGCAGGTCGAGAACGTCACCTGCGGCTCTGTCACGCCGGCCTCGGTGCCCGCGACTTTGGCGGTGTAGCCGGAGAGGAAGTGGTACATCGCCTGCGCAGGCGTCAAGCGGGCCACCGGCGGCAGCACGCCAAACGCATCGCACGTCAGGAAGATGACGTGCTGCGGATGGCCGCCGACCGACGGTTCGACCGCGTTTTCAATGTAGCTCAGCGGATACGCGGCCCGCGTGTTTTCGGTGATCGAATCATCTTCATACTGCGGCGCGCGTGTCGCCGGGTCGAGCACTACGTTCTCGAGCACGCTGCCGAAGCGGATCGCATTGAAAATCTGCGGCTCGTACTCGCGCGACAACTTGATGACCTTGGCGTAGCAGCCGCCCTCGAAGTTGAACACGCCGTCATCGCACCAGCCGTGTTCGTCGTCGCCGATCAGCCGGCGTTGCGGGTCGGCGGACAGCGTGGTTTTGCCGGTGCCGGAGAGGCCGAAGAAGATCGCGGTGTCGCCGTTCGCCCCGATGTTGGCGGAGCAGTGCATCGAGAGCACGCCCTTGAGGGGCAGCAGGAAGTTCAGCACGGTGAAGATGGACTTCTTCATTTCGCCGGCGTAGTGCGTGCCGCCGATGAGCACCAGCCGTTTCGAGAAGCTGACGACGACGAAGGTCTCGGAGTTGATCTGGTCGCGCTGCGGGTCGGCCAGACAGTTGGGGGCGCAGACGACCGTGAAATCGGGCTTGAAATCGGCCGTCGCTTCATCCTCCGGTCGGATGAAGAGCTGCCGCACGAACAGGCTCTGCCACGCCCGTTCCGTGACGATGCGCACCTTCAACCGGTAGTTGGGGTTCGCACCGGCGTACAGATCCTGCACGAACACGTCCTGGTAACGCAGGTGCCGGTAGACCTTGTCCTGGAGACTGACAAACCGCTCCGGCGGAATCGCGACGTTGATCTTGCCCCAGTGGACGTGCGCGTCGCTTTCGGTTTCCTTGACGACGAACTTGTCCCGCGGCGACCGTCCGGTGCGCATACCCGTCAGGGCGACGAACGCCCCGTTGTCCGCCAGCGTCCCCTCGCGCCGCCGCAGGGCCTCGACGACCAGCGTCGCCGGGCGGATGTTCCAGTACGCGGTGGCCTGGTGGTCCAATCCGATGGTGTCCAGTCCGTGCTGGCTGGCATGCACGATGTTGCGGCTCATGCGCATTCTCCGGGGAAGTCGTTGCCGGCCGGGCGACCCAACCCGGCGATTTGGCCTTCAGCTCACGACGCGGCAGGATAGGCTCGTTTCATCCGCGCGCCAATTGGTCGTCGGCACGTCGGACTGGCTCAGTGATCGATCACGCAGCGTCCAATCTGCGTCAGCAGTCGCTCCAGTCGCGGGTCCGGGTAGGGCAAACCGCGGGCTTGCCGTTCGGCCTGATCCAGCCAGAGCGCGGCTTCGGGCCACGCGCCCCGGGCGCAAGAAACCGCGGCACATACCGCGGCGCGAAACGGACACGTGGCGGCGGAGCCCGCGGCCGGCGCGCGCGCCCACTCCGGTACCGGCGCGCCGCAGAGCGTGTCGGCGTACGCCAGCAGCATCTGCGCCGTGGGATCATCGGCCCACGTCGGTCTCTGCCTAAGCTCGGTCAGAATGCGGCGCGCCGTCGCCGGGTCACACAGCTCGGCGTCGGGAAAGGTGAGCAGCGCCCACGCGACCGGCACGGCGATGGCCGGCACCGGCGCCCAAGGCGGAGACAGGACGGCGTCCGCGGCGTCCTGAAGATCGCACGCCGCGGCGGCACGCTGTCCAACCCAATGGCGAGCCTCCGCCCGTTCGAGCAACACCAGCGCCGAGCGCCCGCTCAGTTCCCAGGCTCGGGCGTACGCCGACTCCGCGGCGGTGGCGTGTCCGAGCTGCGCCAGACAGGACGCAGCGTTCGTCAGCACCGGGCCGGCGAGCTGCGCAGCACGCGGCCCGGGTGCCAGCGGGTCAGTGGCGTCCGCCGAGGCGTTGTCGTCCAGGATGGCGATCGCCCGGCGATTGGTCTCGAGGGCCTCAGCATAGCGGCCCTGCTCTTGCCGTGCCAGCGCCAGGAGGTACCACCCGTACGCATCGCCGGGTGCCAGGATCGTGACCCGCCGGGCCGCGAACTCTGCGGCGATGGGGTCGCGCTGGGTGTGGACTTCGGGAAACGACCGCCGGGGGCCGCCGAGATGTATCTCCGCCAGGGCTTGCCACACCTCGACCAGACCGGCGGCCGCGGGGTCGTCCCGGAGTACCGCGAGCAACCTGGCAGCCTCGTCCTGGCTGCCCGGCTTGGCCGCCGCGGCCAGCGCGGGGCTGAGCCGCGTGTAGACGTCCGCCGGATCGAGGGCCGACGCGCGATCGTAGTAATGGTCCATCAGCTCAGTGATGATCGCATCGCGCCAGAGTCCGCTCGGAACCTGCCGCAGCCGCGCGGCCAGCAGGTTTCCGGCGGAGACCAGGGCGCGCGGGAAGCCCGGGCCGCCAACGGGCAGTTCAGCACCCGTGTCGCCGACACGCACCAGCGAACCGTCCGGCAAACGCCGCACGCCGGGAAACGCCATCAGCCAACCGTGTGCGTCAGCCGGCAGCGCGCGCGCCTCGGCGGGCGGGAGCCGACGACCGGTCTGTGGATCCACGAGCCAATCCCCGCCCGTCAGGTCGTGGGCCAGATCAAAGTCGTCGAGCGCCGCGGCGAGGTCCGGCCGGAATTGCGCCGAGGGCGTGCCCATGCGGTAGGCTTCGTCCACCCCGCGCAGTAGCCCGCGTTCCAGCCGCGCGGCGGCGAACGTGGGGTCGATCGCGATGGCTTGGTTCAGCAATCGCAGCGCGTCCGTGCGGCCCACGCCGCGGCGAATGAGGTCCACCGCCTGGTAGTAGTACGAAGTAGCGGCCCGCCGCGCGTCGGCCGCCGCGAGGCGCGTCTCGCGCTCCTGGGCCTGAGCCTTCAGAGTCACGATGACGGTCTGACGTTGGGCCGCGGCAAACGTCGCCGTGATCGCGACGGCAACCAGGGCGAGCAGCGCCAGCGCCGCGGCGGCAAACCACTGCCGGTGACGACGGATGGCCTTCCGCAACAGGTAGATGCGGCTCTGTCGCCGGGCGGCGACCGGCCGGTCCGCCAGGAAGCGATTCAGATCCTCCGCGAGTGCCCCGGCGGACGGGTAGCGCTCCGCAGGCGATTTGGCGAGGGCCTTGGCCACGATCGTCTCGAGGTCGCCGCGGAGCGTGCGGTCGCTGGCCCCCAGGCGCGGCGCGTCCGCGCTACAGATGAGCCGCAGCGCATCGGCGGGCGTGCGCTGGTCCAGGTCGTGCGGCAGGCGACGCACGAGCAGCTCGAACAGAATCACGCCCAGCGCGTACACGTCCGAGCGGGTATCCACGCCTTCGGCGCCGCCGCTCACTTGCTCGGGACTCATGTACGGCAGTGTGCCGATGAGCTGACCGGCCCGGGTGCGGGCGGCGGTCGGGCGCACGTCGTCACCCGTCACGCGGGCCACGCCGAAGTCCAGCACTTTCGGCGCGCCCTGCTCATCGACGAGAATGTTGCTGGGTTTCAGGTCACGATGGATAACGCCCTTTTGGTGGGCGTGTTGCACCGCGTCGCAGACCTGCGCGAGCGCATGCACACGCTGGCGCAGCCCCCACCCGGCGCGGTCGGCGTGTTCGGTCAGCGGGCGGCCCGTCACCAGTTCCAGCGCGAAGAACGGCTGCGGCCCGAGACCGAGGTCGGTCGTGCCGGCTTCGTAGATCTGGGCGATGCCGGGATGGTGCAGCCGGCCCAGGATCTCGGCCTCGAACTCGAAGCGGCGCAGGGCGCCTTCGCCGGAGACCCCCGGCCGGATCATCTTCAACGCCACGCGCCGCTGGGGGTGGGCCTGCTCCGCTTCGTACACGACCCCCATGCCGCCTTCGCCCAGGGGACGAATCAGGCGATATCTCCCCACGAAGCGCGGCGGCGCGCCCGCAGCCGGTGCTTCCGCGGGCGGCGGCCCGCGTTCGACGCGGCCATCGGCGTCGCGCAGCACGCGCACCACGTCACCCAGCAGGTCTTCCGCGGCTTGTGCCTCCGCCAGCCGCGCCCGGCACGCCGCGCACGTCTGCACGTGCCGTGAGATGGCCGCGGCCTGCGCCGGCGAGCCGCATCCGGCGCAGTACGCTTCCAAGTTCTCGACCGCCGGACACGCCGTGTCGTCCGGCAGCGCCTCGGTTGCGTCGAATCCAGAATCCAAAATCCAAAATCCAAAATGGGTGTCAGGCGAGGTCCGCGCCGCGCGCCGCGGCGTCGCGCCCCTACCAGCACTCCTCCATTTGTGGCAGCAGCTCGCGGACGCGCTTCAAGATGCGGTGCTTCGCCAGAAAAACGGCGTTCGTTGTGACGCCCAGGTGTTCCGCCACGCGCTGCGCCGACCAGCCCTGCGCCGCGAACAGCTCGAAGGCCGCCAGCGTGCGCGGGTCCACCTCGACCCGGATTTCCTCCAGGCATTGCCGCAGCACGGCGTCGCGCCACTGCTGCTCCCACAGCGGTTCCCATTCGTCCTCCGCGGCCAACCCAGCGAAGACGCCGCTGTCGGCGGCGGCCGGCGCCTCCGCCCGGCGGCGACGGCACCAGTTATGAAGTTGGTTGCGGGCGATGCCGAACAGCCAATCCCGCAGTCGGCCCTTGGACCGGTCGTACTTCCCGTCGCGGTAGGCCAGGCAGAACGCCGTCAGGGTCTCCTGGGCCACGTCCTCGGCGTCCGTGTCCGCCAGCCCCAACCGCCGCGCGTGCGCGACGATCACCGGCCGGTAGCGCTCGACGTAGTCGCGCCAGACGGTGCGATTGTCCGGGTCGCGGAGCGCTTCCAGCAGGTGCGTGCTGGTGACGGTCTTCAGCCGCGGGGAATGCGACTCCACGCCCATCACGACGGTTCCTGGCAGCCGGCCGAAGCGCCGGGTTCTTGGACGGGGCGATCAGCCGTCGCGCAAGCGGTATCGGGCCCGATCGGATTCGCTCCGAGTATACCGCGCCACACCGCCCAGATGAAGAAAGACCGGGGGGCGCGAAAGGTCGGTCCTCCGGCGTGCCAATCGTGGGATGGGGAGCGGCCGACGTGGTCGCCGGAGAAGTGTTTCGAAGCAACGAAGGAGTGCTGATCATGTGTAAGTCGGTTGCTGTACTGGCCATCGTCGCGTGTGCGCTGTGCGTTTCCGCGGCGGCTGCGGATGATGACGGCGGTGGG
>CAYMXT010000054.1:0-12362 GCA_964394415.1 uncultured Planctomycetales bacterium | reverse complement strand
GGCGGTGGGAAGATCCCGAGATGTGGGAGCCGCGCGGCGTGCCCGACCCCACCCACGAGGTTGTCATCCCTTCCAATCCCGCCGGGGAGCCCCAGACGATTACCGTAAGCAACCCGAAGCGCGTGGCTGGACTGTACATTCTGGTAAGCCCGGAGGGGAAGGGAACGACCATCACCGGGGCCGCACCTGGGGGGGCCGTTGCGATCGAGTCGAGGCGTCCAATAGAGCTGGGGAAGAACAACGCCGTGCAGGGCGCGGATGGGAATGCCGCCGGCGGAGACGGCGGTATGGTCAAACTCAGCACGACGCACGGCGGCATTACGAACCACGCGACAGTGAAGGGCGGAAGCGCCGTCGCCGGCGGGAAGAATGGTGGCGACGTTTCTCTTGACGCCACGGGGGCGATCGAAAACTACGGGGCCGTGGCTGGCGGCAACGGCGCCCCCGACGCTGGCGCGGGCGACGGCGGAAAGGGCGGCGACGCGATTCTGAAATCAAAGAATTCTAACGTCACGAATAGGGAGAACGGCGACGTCACTGGCGGGAACGGCGGGGCGGCGCTGGGCGCCGGCAAGGGCGGCGACGGAGGCCGGGTCGCGCTGAATGCCCCTCATACCCCGGCCGGCACGGCCACGAACAAGGGCAAGCTGCGCGGCGGAAACGGCGGGGCCGGCAAGGCCGGGGGCAACGGTGGCAGCGTGACCGTGAGCGCCAGCCACAGTGTGGTGAACGATGACCTTGGCGAAACCGGCGGGAACGGTGGTGACGGTAACGCCGTTAATGGCAAGGGCGGCGACGGCGGCAGTGTTGTGAACCGCGCCGGCGAACGGAAGGTGGACGTTGGCAAGAAGGTCGGCGGCGTCGGCGGCACTGGCAGGACCAGGGGAACGGACGGCAAGGTTAACGGGAAGGCCCCGCAGAAGGTCAAAGTGAAGCCCGCTGACAAGCTGCGCGGTCAGGCTGCCATCCTGGAAACCGAGCCGGGCGGGCAGCTTGAGCTGCGCGGACTGCAAGCAGGCGCGCTCTTCGCGAACCGGGAGGCATACCTGTACATCCCCGGCGGGGAGGCCGCCAACGCCGATCTTCGTGCGCTCGAGGCGGACGCCATCGCCGCCGGCTACGGGGTCTACATTGACGTTGGCCCGGACGGCGTGGTCGATCTGCGGGACATCCCGTCCGATCGCGTGGTCATCGCGGCCGACGCCGAGGTCTGCATCTGTGCGGCCGGAATCCTCGTAGACCCCAACGTGGATGTGGCGAGTCTGGTTCGTGCGCCGCGGGTGCGCCTGGACAGCGAGTGTCTGACTCCCCCCGGCGTCTTGCCGCCCGGGGACATGAACTGCGACGGCGTTGTGGATTACCAGGACGTTGACCCGCTCGTGCTGGCGCTGGCCGGACCGGACGCTTACTACGAAAGCTTCGCGAGTTGCCAGTGGCTCAACGCCGACTGCAACCTCGACGGGCAGGTCGACTTCGACGACGTTGACGTGTTCGTCGCGCTGCTCGGTCAGTGACCCACCACGCTGGGACTGGGCATCCCAATAACGGGCCGGCACGGTCTGACAGACTCAGGCCGTGCCGGCTTTTTCAGGCGCACGCGGGCACGGAGGAGAGGCTGGCGGGCGCGAGGCCCATGCTCCCCGGCCCGAAACGTCCAAGTAGTTCTGAGTCACTACACTACGGGGCGGTGGGTTGTCTGGAGTTCACGGCCGCCTGGGCGGCCAGCGCGCGGTCGGCGTAGAGCTCTGCCTCGTCCGTGCGTCCCAGGTTCCGCAACGCGTTGGCCAGCCCGTGGAGGCTGCCGATCGTCGCGCCGTGCTGGTCGCCGAACAGTGTCTCCTGGGCCGCCAGAGCAGAGCGGTACAGCGGCTCCGCGTCCGCCCAGTTCTCCGCCTCGCCGAGCCAGTTCGCGAGCATCTGCTCCTGATTGGCCGTGGCCGCGTGCGGATCGCCGCACAAGCGGCGCGACATGGCGATGGTCTCGCGCGCCAGGCACTCCGCCTCGGCGCGCCGCCCCCGCCGCCAACGCAGCGCGGCGAGGTTGAATTGAGCGGTGGCGGTATCGCCGTGGTCCGCGCCGTGGTGGTGCTTCTGGCAGATGTCCAGGGCACGCCGGAGACTGGCGTCGGCTTCGTCCAAGCGGTCCTGGAGCGTGAGGACCACGCCGAGCGCGCTGCACACGATGCCAACGTTTTCATCCTCCGCGCCGAAGCAGCGCTCGTAGATCGCCAGCGCCTCGCGGTAGAGCGCCTCGGCGTCCGCGTATTTGCCCTGATGTCGCAGCGTCACGGCGAGGCTGGAGAGGGCCTGCGCCAGGTACGGGCTGTCCGGCGCGAGCAACTTGCGACGCAGGGCCAGCGACGCGCGCTGCATTTCTTCCGCGTCGGCGTAGCGTGCCTGCCCGCGGTACGCCCGGGCCAGAAAACCCAGCGTCGCCGCGACCGCCTCGGACTCGGGCCCGAACAATTGCCTCTTGATTTCGAGCGCCGCCTGGAAGTGCTGCTTGGCCGGCTCAAACAACGTGAGGCTGTTGTAGATTTCTCCAATCGTCATGCGCAGGTCGGCTTCGACCTCCGGGTCATACCGCACCTGCCCGGTGATCAGCCGCTCCGAAGCCGCGTCGAGCGCCGCACGGATCGTGATGTTCGCCCGCCCCTGCTGCGCGGCGGGGTCGGCGTGCTTGAGCATGTCGGCGACGAACTGGTTGATGGCCGTCGTCTTCTGGGCCTCGCGCTGCGCGCGGGCCTGCTCCTGCTCGACACGCTGGCGCTGCTCGCGCTCCGCTTGCAGGGCGGTTTCGGCCCGCTCGTGCTCCTGTCGTTCCGCGCGCAGCGCCGCCGCGGCACGCAGGTAATACGTCGTGCTGACGGCCGTCGCGCCGAGCAGCAGTATGACAAAGCCCAGCGCCACGGCGACGGCGACGCGATGACGGCGCACGAACTTGCGGGCACGGTACACGCGGCTGGGCGCGTGGGCCGACACCGTCTGCCCCGCCAGATGCCGCCGCACGTCATCGGCCAGGGCCGCAACCGAGGCGTAGCGCTCGTCGTTCTCCTTCGCGAGCGCCTTGAGAAGAACCGCGTCCAGCTCCCGGCCCAGAGCGGGGCAGACGCGGCTCGGCGACGGCGGATCGTCGAATTGGATGCGCTCCAGCAGCCGCTGCACCGGCACGTTCGTCTCGAACGGCAGTCGCCCCGTCAGCGCCTGGTACAGCACAGCCCCCAGGGCATACACGTCCGTCCGCACATCGATCGCACGTACATCCCCGCGCACTTGTTCGGGGGCCGCATACGCCGGCGTGCCAATGAATTCGCCGGTGCGAGTCATGGTCAGGGAGCCGGCCGCGTCGGACGCCAGCCTGGCCAGGCCGAAGTCCATCACGAACGGGCGGCCCTGGGCGTCCACGAAAATGTTGGACGGCTTGAGGTCGCGGTGAATCACGCCGCGCAGATGGGCGTGGTGGAGCGCGTCGCACACTTGTAGGAACGTCGTCAGGATGGTGCGTGCGTCGCGCCGCGGCCCCGCCGGCGGGCCAGCCCAGCGGTCGAACGGCACGCCGTCGATCCACTGCATCGTCAGCACCGGCTGGTCGTCGATCAGCTCGGTGCCGTAGAGCGTGACGATGTTCGGATGATCGAGGGCCGCAGCGGCGTCGATCTCGCGTTCGAACCGTGCCCGCGTCTGCGGCGTGGCGAAGGCGCCGGCGGCGGGACGTTTGAGCGCGACGATGCGTCCGGTGCGCGGCTGGCGGGCCTTGTAGACCACGCCCTGTCCGCCGCGGCCTAGCTCGGCGAGCAGCTCGTACGGACCAAGGCGGCCCAGGGTCGCCGGTTGGCTGCACTGGCCCACGTGCGCGAACCAGGTGTCGGTGTCGAGGTGGAAGCCGAACAGCTCACGGAGCGCGCCGTCCTCCGGCGCCAACCTGGGCTCAGGCGCAGGAAGGGCCATCCACGTCGTCCTCCTCACGCACCTGTTGAGCAATCAGCTCCTGCATGCGATCACGTATCCGCTGGCGCACCTTGTGTACGGCCGGCTCGCTCATGTCATACTCGCGGGCCAGGTCGGCGACCTTGGCCCCGGCGACGCTCCGGTCGAAGATCTCCACGCTGCGGGCCTCGAACGTCTTGCGCACCGTCTCCAGCGCGAGCCGGTAATGGTGCGCGACCCATTCCTGCTCCCACAGCGTGGTGTCGGCGTCCGGCGCCGACGCCCCGGGCCGGTCGACCGCGGCGTCATTAGTGTCTAGCGGCTGCCAGCGGCGATTTGGACGCGCCGCCCATTCGGAAATCGCGTTTTTCGCGCTGCGGTAGAGGTAATCGCGGAAGCGGCCGCGCTCGGGGTCG
The DNA here is from genome assembly GCA_964394415.1 of uncultured Planctomycetales bacterium. Lineage (GTDB taxonomy): Bacteria > Planctomycetota > Phycisphaerae > UBA1845 > Fen-1342 > JAGVEP01. The sequence goes on along the minus strand of CAYMXT010000054.1, from coordinate 8,019 downwards.
TAGACGAACTGCGGAAGCGTCGCGGTGAGGCTCGTAAGTACTTTCTGCACAAGATCTTCGGCGTCCACGTGCGGCACGCCGCGCCGCCGGCAGTAACCCACAAGCAACCCCCGGTAGCGGCGGTCGAATTCGAGCCACGCGTCATGGTCCGCGGTGTTCCGAACGCGGGACAGCAATGAAGTGGACGTCTGTTGCGTCTGCATGCCCTGATAACGGAAGCGCGGTCGCGGAACCTGGGTCCGAACTGGTTGCCAGTATAGGCGAAAGAGGAGCCGAAACCAACCACTTCGAAACGGGTAGCCTCGGATACGGGATTCGGACCGGCGGCCCCGGCGCAGGGCCCCGGATCCGCCCTTCCTTTCGCGCCAGCGAGGAGTTCTTTTGCCCGCCGCGCGTCCAAATCCGCCCCCCAGCCCCATAGTCCCTCGTAGAAACGGCAGCGGGCCACGTGGGCTGTGCGACGGATCGTGCGGCACACGCTCGGGCACGGCATCCGCCCTTGCCCAGCAGAGGAGCAACCGTATGTACAGGCGAAGCTGCATGCGGCGCATCGGAGCTGTGGGAATGTGGCTTGGGTTGGCAACTGGCACGCAGGCGCAGTACCTGAACCCGTTTGTCCTCGCACTCCCCGACCCAACAGCCTACGCGGCGGAATACCCGGACTGCGACATCCTGCTCGCCGACTGCAACGGCGACGGCGTCGTGGACTTCGGCGACATCAATGCGTTCGTGGCGTTGCTGAGCGGACGGTAAGCAAAGCGTCATAGTCGGCCCGTGCCGTGCGGCCTCGCCCGCCGCGCGGCCGGGCCTCAGCTTCGGGTCTCGTGGGCTGGGCGGAGCGAAACGCCGCCCAGCCCGCCGCAGAAGCTGCGGCAGCGTGGTCGTCCGGCTTGTAAGTACTTTCTGCACATGGTCTTCGGCGTCGCTATGCGGCACCCCCGCCGGTGCAGTACCCCGATAGCAGCCCCCGATGACGCCGCTCGAGCTCGTGCCACGCCTCGTGGTCCGCCGTGGTGCGGACGCGCAACAGAAGAGCAGTTGCAGTTCGTTGCGCAGGCACGGCCCAGTCCACCAAATCCGGCAGGTGTCGCCGTCTTGACGATGGCTGGAGCATAAGCAAAAGCGGCCCTGAAACCAACCGCAACGCAGGTGATCGGCGGGCGGCGCGGCCGCGCCCCATCCGGGGCGTAAGGAAGTCGCGCCCTTTCACAGGCTCAGAACTACTCCGCCCAAACTGTCACGGACCGGCGGGCGGGCGGGACGCCCACCCCACTTCTTTCCGCCGCGCGTCCAAATCCGCGGCCGCGCCCCTTATACCCCGGTAGCAACGGTGTCGGACCGGAGCAATCCGCAGGAGAAGACCGGGACGCAGCAGTCTGGCGGCATGACGTTAACGCCAGGGCGCCAATCTCGTTCAGCAGCGTAGAGACCGTGGATCTTGGCGCCGAATCGTGTCAGAACGCCAACGGTTCCGGCCCAGTACTCGCAGAGGTGAAACATGGCCGGTAGAGCATGCCCGCAACGAAACGTCGCTTTCGCGCTGACGATGGCGAGTTGGCTTGGCGTCTTGTCCGCGGCCAGTGGACAGACCGACCGCGTCTCGGCCGGCGCGGAGCCCGCCAAGCCGGACCGCCGCATCCAGCAGACATCCGAGCTGCTTGTATTCCTGGAGCCGGGAACCGATCCGCTGGCATTCGCGCACGATTCCGGGCTGACATTCCTGCGGACATTGCGCAGCACCCCCGACGCGCACGTGTTCGATGCCGGCACGCTCGCCGCGCGCGAGGCCGCGCATCAGGTCGCACGCGGCGACGTGCGGGCGCAGCACGTCTATCGCAACGACCCCATCCCCCGCTACACGCGTGCGTTTGTGCCCAACGATCCGTACTTTCACAAGGATACGCCCGCCGCGGGCTGGCCTGGGCAGTGGCACCTGATTAACGAACATGTGGCGGGGCGCGACGCCCGCGTGGCCGGGGCCTGGCAGCGCGACATCACCGGCGCGGGCGTGCTGGTCGGCATCTGCGACGACGGCCTGGAGCTGACCCACCCAGACCTCGCCCCGGCCTATGTCGCCGCCGACAGTTGGGACTACGTGGGCAACGACGCGGATCCCACGCCCATCGGCACGGACAAACACGGAACTTCCGTCGCCGGCGTCACCGCGGCACGCGGCGGCAACGGCATCGGCGTCTGCGGGGCGGCGCCGCAGGCCAGCCTCGCGGGGCTGCGGCTCGGCCTCGGCGGCGGGGGCGGACCGCCCGAACAGTACACGGACGTCATCCTGTTCCACAGCAGCGGAAACAACACCAACATCAAGATCAAGAACCACAGCTACGGGAACTCCACCTGTTACCTGCCGACGCAAGCGGAGTACGACGCCTACTCCACCTCCACGGCTGCGGGCACCATTCACTGCATCGCCGCGGGCAACGACCGGGGGTACGGCACGCCGCAGCAGCCCCTGGCGGAGGAGTGCGTCAAGCAGCACACCGTGAACAACCCCAACGTGATCACCGTGCTGGCCCTGGGCAGCGACGGGAGGTTCGCCTCGTACAGCAACTACGGAACGTGTGCCATGGTCACCGCGCCGTCCAGTAGCTTCGTCCCGCAGGGCCTCTTCGGGATCACCACTACCGACCGCCTGGGCGCCGCCGCCGGCTACAACAACGGCCCCGGCGAGACCTTTCCGAACCCGGACTACACGAGTACGTTTGGCGGCACCTCGTCCGCGACACCCCTGGTCGCCGGCGTACTCGCGCTGGTCAAGCAGGTTCAGCCGAACCTCAACGCACGGTTCGCCAAGCACCTGCTGGCCCTCACTTCGGACGTCGTGGACCCCAACGACAACACGGCGACCAGCGGGGGCGGCTGGCACACGAACGCCGCCGGGTTCCATTTCAACAACAACTACGGTTTCGGCCTGATCGACGCCAACGAGCTGACGCAGCGGGCGCTGGACTTCACGGGCGTGTCGGAACTGGTCGCCGCGCAGACCTCCGTCACGAACGTCGGCGCCCAGATCCCCGACGGGCAACCGGCGGGCGGCGTGAGCCGCACGTTCACCGCGGATCTCACCGACGCGCTCGAAGAGGTGCTGGTCTATCTGGACATCACGCACCCCTACCGCGGCGACGTCGAGGCGTATCTGACGTCGCCCGGCGGCACGACCAGCCGGCTCCTGTACCGTTACAACGACCCCGACGACAACATCAACTGGACGTTTTGCACGAATGCGTTCTGGGGCGAGTCGCCCGCCGGCACGTGGACGCTCAGAGTCGCGGACGCCTACCCGCAAGACGTCGGAACCTGGAACAAGTACGCCGTGCTGTTCCGCATGGGGCAGTTGATTCCCGTTGGCGGCGCGGCGGTGGAGATTCAGACCAGTGCGACGCAGGTCGAGGTGCCCGAGGGCGGCACGGCGACGTTTCAGGTGCGGCTCAGCGCCGCGCCCACCGGCGCTACGGCGGTCGCGGTCGCGCGGAGCGCCGGCGACACGGATATCACCGTCCAGAGCGGCGCGAATCTGAGCTTTGACGCCAATACGTGGAGCGCCTGGCAAACCGTGACGCTCGCCGCCGCGGCGGACGGCGATCAGGCCAACGGCCAGGCGACCATCCAATGCAGCGCGACTGGCTTGACGACCGTCAACGTGCTCGCGACGGAGAAGGAAGTTGTACTCGGCACCCTGACCGTGGACACGTCGCCGGTGAAGGGCGAGGTCTTCGTGGACCAGGCCAGTTGGGGGTCGGCCCCGCAGACGCGCCAGCTCGCGCCGGGGGCACACACGGTGACCTTCGGCACGGTCAGCGGCTACGCCGCGCCGGCCGCCCAGCAGGCTGCCGTGACGGCCGGACAGACCACGACGGTCACCGGCGTCTACGCCGCAGCGCTTGGCACGCTGGCCATCGACACCGAACCGGTCAAGGGCACGATCAAGGTCGATGGCGCGCTCTGGGGCCTGGCCCCGCAATCGCGTGAGGTTTCCCCGGGCGCACACGTGGTGACCTTCGGCGGCGTCAATGGCTACGATGCGCCGCCGCAGCAGACGGCGACCGTCGTCGTCGGGCAAACGACCAACGTCAAGGGAACCTACGCCGCGCAGGCTCCGCCGCCGGCGCAGGAGGTGCATTTGACGGTGCGTGTCGCAGGCCCGGGCACGGTCGACCCCAACGGCGGGACGTTCGCGCCCGGCGAGCGCGTCAAGCTGACCGCCAAGCCGAAATCGGCCGGCAAGTTTGATCACTGGGAGGACGGCCTGACCGGCTCACAGAACCCCGCCACGCTCACGATTGAGACCGACGTAACGGTGACGGCGGTGTTCGTGGCCAAGTCGGACGGCGCTGACCAGCAGCAGTCGGACGGTCAGCCGCAGGGCGCCGCCGATGACCAGCCGGCGGACGACGACGCTACCGCCGACGAAGCGGACGAGGATCCGAACGCGCCCGACTCCGCGGCGGACGGCGCTGACCAGTCGGCGGAAACCAAGCCCGATGAGGTCGCGTCGACGCTGGGCTGCGGGGCCGGTGCGTGCGGCGCCGGCGTGGTCGGCTATGTCCCCCTGACTCTGTTCGGCCTCGGCGCGCTCAAGCTGCGCCGCCGGCAAAGCTAGAGGCTATCCCAGAACCCCCCTCCCTTTCAGGGAGGGGTTGGGGGAGGGTCGCAATTCACGGCGATTTGCCCCTCACCCTGCCCTCTCCCCAAAGGGGAGAGGAGTTCTGAGATAGGTTCTGGACCCACGGGGCGCCGGTGCCGGGGCGGCTACCCCAGCCGCTCGCGGACCCAGGCGACGACGCCCTCCTTGGGCACGCGGACCTGCTGGAGACTGTCGCGGTCGCGGATCGTCACCGTGCCGTCCCTGAGCGTGTCGCCGTCCACCGTGACGCAGAACGGCGTGCCGGCCTCGTCCTGCCGGCGGTAGCGGCGACCGATCGCGCCTTTGTCGTCGAAGAACACCGGCATGTGTTTCTTGAGGTCCTTGTAGAGCGCCTCGGCGAGGTCGGGCATGCCTTCCTTGTTGACCAGCGGAAACACAGCGACCTTGATCGGGGCCAGCTTGGGGTGGAACTTCATCACGACCCGCGTCTGCATGACACCCTTCTCATCCGGGGCCTGGTCCTCGGTGTACGCCTCGCACAGGAACGCGAGCGTCGCCCGATCGGCGCCCGCGGACGGCTCGATCACGGTCGGTAAAAAGCGGTAGGGTTCCTTGTTCTTGACTTCCTTGGCGGCTTCCTTGTCCGGGTACTGGCCCTGGTCGCGCAGCCAGGCCTCGTCGTCGAAGTACGTCAAGTCCTTGCCGCTGTGTTTCTGGTGCTGCGTCAGGTCGAAGCAGCCGCGGTGCGCGACGCCCTCGAGTTCCTGGTGCTCATCGGAGAACGGGAACAGGTACTCGATGTCCGCGCACGCCTTGGAATAATGCGCCAGCTCTTCCGGCCCCTGGTCGCGCAGCCGGAGCTTCTCGCTTTTGAGGCCGAGGTTGACGTACCAGTCGTAACGCACCCTCCGCCAGAACTCGTACCACTGCATCGAATCGCGTTCGTTGCAGAAGAACTCGATTTCCATCTGCTCGAACTCGCGTGAGCGAAACGTGTAATTTCGCGGGTTCACCTCGTTGCGGAACGACTTGCCAACTTGCGCGATCCCGAACGGCACCTTTACGCGCGTGGTGTCGAGGACGTTCTTGAAGTTCGCGAAAATGCCCTGGGCGGTCTCGGGTCGAAGATACGCAAGCGAGGACGCATCCTCCAGCGCGCCGACGTTTGTCTTGAACATCAGGTTGAATGCGCGCGGTTCGGTCAGTTGACATCGTTCGTGCTGGCCGGCCATTCTGCTGGGTTTCAACGGACACGGCGTCGAGTCCAGTTGGTCGGCCCGAAACAGTCCCTTACACCCCTCAGTCTTACACGACACCATCGGGTCCTTGAACCCCGTCGCATGCCCGCTCGCCTCCCACACCTTCGGGTTCATGATGATCGAGCAATCCACGCCGACCATCTCGACCTCGCGGCCGTCCGGCCCATTCGGCGGGTTGGTGACCATGTCGCGCCACCACGTCTCCTTGATGTTCCGCTTCAGCTCCACCCCCAGCGGGCCGTAATCCCAGAACCCGCCGATCCCGCCGTAGATCTCGCTGGACTGGTAAATGAACCCCCGGCGCTTGCAGAGGGCGGTGAGCTTGTCCATGAAAGCGGTGTCGGCGGGCATAGTGAACCTCGTGCGAACCCTGCCTGAGCGTCAAACGCGCCCGCAGTCGGGGCCGGTCCGGGTCAGGCCCGGCGGGGGGCGACACGCCCCGGCGCTTGTTTCAGGGCGACGCATATTAGTTCGACCAACCCGGACCGCAAAGTCCCGCCGCCGCGCCGCTCAGCCGGCGGCGCGGGGGTGACGGCGTTTCGAGACGTAAACGCCCCGTCGCCGCAGGCCGACGCCGACGCGCAGGTCTTGCGCAAGCCGCGCGGTTCCAGGCGTCAGAGAATACCCGGCGTTCGACTGGCCCACGCGGCTGTATCGTCCGTGAAACCGCCCTTTCTGGTGCCCGCGTGTGGTGTGCGCCCGCAAGTTGTGCGCCACGGATGCCCGACCGGACGGCGGACCGTCGGAATAGGTCTAAGGCGACTCAGAATGTGGGGCGATAACACCCTCATGATGTTGAAGGCACAGGACACGACGCGACGCGGGGCAACGTTTCGCGCTGGTCGTCGGCGGTTGCCGGCGTTCCAGGCCGGCGGCTGTCGCCCGGCCGCGGCGCCGCAACCTGTTTCCGGGGCCACGGACTCGCCAAGGACGCCAACCATGTTGTTGTTTGCCCTGCTCGAAACGACCGGTTCGCCCCACGCGCGGCCCGGACCAACCGCACCGCGACCACGCGGCCCGGCGCGGCGGGCGGCGCGCGAGCGGCGACATGCCCTCGCCAGCACGCGCGTGCCGGGCGCGGCGCCGCAACTTCCCGAGTTGATCTGGGTGCTGCGGCGGCAGATCGCGGCCGGATCGTACCTGACGGCTCACAAGCTCGACGTCGCGGCGGAGCGGCTGACCGAAATGCTGTGCTTGGCGCGCTGACCCGGCGGAAAAGACCGGACTGGACGGGCAGAGGAGCACAACGGGGGCCGTCGCATTCGGCCGAGGGTGCGTGACACTCGAGGCGGGCGCCCGGGCCGGCTTCAGCCGACCCCCCGGCAGCCCGGCGCCGGTTGGCCCTGCCCTCGTGACAAGCGCTCTCCAGGCGTGCCCGCCTGATGTGTCACGTTCCCCGAATTCTCCGCGCGGTTTCGCGGGCCCGCCTGCAACGCTACACTGCCACCCGCGAAACGGGCTACTGCCAGCGTGATGAACATCAACCTCCCCAACCAGATTACCCTCGGCCGGCTCGGGCTGGTCGTGCTGCTGCTCGTGCTGCTGAGCTGGTTTGACGCCGGGCATCTGACCGCGCAGCGTTGGCTGCTGCACGTCAGCTTCTGGCTGTTCGTCGTGGCCGCGCTGCTGGACGTGGTCGATGGTCTGCTGGCCCGCATGATGAAGTCGGTCACCGCCTTCGGCCGGATCCTCGACCCCGTCGTCGATAAGGTCATGATCTGCGGGGTGTTCCTGCTGTTCGCCTGCCGGCCCTTCTGGGACGCCGGCCGGAACGTCAACCTCACCGGCGTCGAGCCGTGGATGGTGGTCGTCATCCTGACGCGCGAGCTGCTGGTCTCCGCGGTCCGCGCGCACGCGGAGGCCGAAGGCCGCGAATTCGGCGCCTCGTGGGTCGGCAAGCTCAAGATGTTTGTTCAGTGCATCACTATCGGGGTCATCCTCGCCGAGCTGGCTTGGGAATGGAACGCGCTCTCGCCGCTCCGTTCGGCGTGTCTGTGGGCCACGGTTGCGGTCACGGCCCTTTCGGCGATCTCGTATATTCACCGCGCGCGGGCGTTTCTACTCACCGGCGACGCACTCGGCGCACCGCGAAAGGGGGCGACGCCCTGAGTTATCCAAACGAGCGGTTGCGGACGGCCTGCATCACGGTGCTGTTCATGGGGT
>CAYMXT010000053.1:14914-20978 GCA_964394415.1 uncultured Planctomycetales bacterium | reverse complement strand
GCTTCGCGGCTCTGATTGCGCTCGCTGACGCTTCGCGGCTCTGATTGCGCTCGCTGACGCTTCGCGGCTCTGAGCCGGCCGCGCGGGGCGCGGGGCGCTACGATGGCCATGTTCCCGTAAAGACCTCGACCGCCGGGCCGGTCATGAAGACGTGGTCCGTGCCCTCCGCCCACGTGAGCCGCAGCTCGCCGCCGGGCAGTGCCACGGTGATCCGGCGGTCCGTGAGGTGATTCAGCACGCCGGCGACGCAGACGGCCGCCGCGCCGGTGCCGCACGCCTGCGTGGCCCCCGCGCCGCGTTCCCAGGAGATCATGCGGACGAAGTCGCGCTGCTCGACGTGTGCGAAATGGACGTTGGTCCGCTCCGGAAACAGCGGGTGACATTCGAGTCGCGGCCCCCACTCCGCGAGCGGAATCGCGGACAACCCCGGCACAAAAAACACCGCGTGCGGGTTGCCCATCGACACGCACGTCAGGTAAAGCGTGTGCGTGTCCCATTCGAGCGGGTGGGCCACCACGCGCTCGCCGTCGAGGGCGACCGGCACGTCCCGCGGATTCAGCAGCGGCGGCCCCAGGTCTACCCGCACCTGTTCGACCGCGCCTGCCGCATCCAGCAGCAGGTCAAGCGTCAGCACCCCCCGATCGGTCTGCACGTTGAGCGGGTTTCGGCGCGCCCAGCCGCGGTCCCACACGAGCTTCGCCAGGCCGCGGATCCCGTTGCCACACATCTGCGCCCGCGAGCCGTCGGCGTTGTACATGATCATGCGCACGTCGGCCCCCGCGGCCTCCGCAGGCGCGACGAGAATCAACCCGTCGCTGCCGACGCCGCGGTGTCGGTCGCTGATGGCCCGCGCCAACGCCGGCGGGTCGGCAACCCGCTGGTCAAACACGTTGACGTAGATGTAGTCGTTCCCCAGGCCGTGCATCTTGGTGAAGTGCAGCGGCATGTGACGCTACTGCCCCGGCCCGCGTCCACGTCCGGCGAGCCAGTTCTCCAGCGCCTCACGCCGAAACTTGTACTTGCCAGGCTGCGCGAAACCCTTCTCCACCAGCGGCGAATTCGCTTCCAGAACGATCGGAATCAGGTCATCCCCACGCCCGGTTCCAAAAAAGCCCTCCCGCGGCGCGAGCCGCCCGGCCAGCGGAGGCGCCCGCAGACCCAGTTGGGCCAAGTCAGCAAAGTGGCTCTGCGCAAACGGGCTGGACAGGTCCACCAGCACCGCCTGTCCGCCCTCCGGGTTCAGCACGCGCAGGCCGCTCTGCTGAAGCGAGTTGAACGCCACGTCCACGTCGCCCTGGCCGAGCATGTCCGGGATCGCGACGTTGCGGCGGACCTGCACTTCGTCGAGCCAGCGGCGCATCACCTGCGTGACGACCTGCTGCGGGAGAATCTCGCGGCGGACGCCGGTCGATTTGCTGAACGCGTCCACGAGGCCCTGCTCGAGCAGAAAAATCTCGAAGCGGTCCGTGCCGCGCTCGTAGAACAAGCCGAAGTTCCACGTGCCGCGCTTCGAGAGCGTCGCGACCGGGCTGTCCACGACAAAATCGCTCTTGAGGCCGCCCTCGGCGACGCCGGCGCGGATGCGCCCGTAGCCCACGCCGATCCGCACGCGCTTCGTGTCGCCGGCGACCGCCAGTTCGCTCAGCAGCGTCCGCGTCGCGGAATCGAGGATGACGGCCGTGTACGTATCGTCGCTCCCGATCTGGAGCATGCAGGATGAGCGCACGCCGGTCTGAATGATCGTCTGTTGCGGATACTCATCGTCGACCGCGCAGTCCTTCCAATCGGTCGAGTCGGCGGGGGCGTGTTGCACATCGCCGCGGACTTCGAGCACGCGGGCCTTGATCGGCTGCGCGGCCGCCTGCGTGGTTGGCTGTGTCTGGGCCGCCTCTTGACCCGCTGCGATGACTGTCGCCAGCAGCCAGCAACTCAGGCACGCGATCGCCAAACGTGTTCGTCGCAAGGACATGTGCCAACCTCCAGTCCACCTGTGGCACCGGCATCCTGTCGGTGAAGACACAGGCTGGAAGCATGTGCCACAAGTTGTGTCAGGCACTCTAAGTATCCCGGCCCGCCGGCGCGGGTCAACCCGCCAAGCCGGTCAATATCGCCCGTAGCGGGTCGGTCCCGGGGCCGCCGCCGCGCAGGACGGGGCAATACCACGGCCCCACGATGATGAATAGAATGTGAAACGCGGTGACCAGGTCGTACTGCACCGACCCCCGCGGATACCGCCACAGGTGCAGCTTGCCGAGCCGGCCGGGCACCGGGCCGCGCTGTGGTGGCGGCTGCCCGGTCTGTTCAACCGCCAGAACGCGGTACGCGTACGACATCCGCCGCCAGACCGTGAAGGCGGTCGAGAGGGCCTGCTGCCACAGAACCGCCGGCACGTGCCCCGTCGCGCATCCGATTACGACGGCGGCGACGCGCTCGCCGCGCTGCCAGTAGCCGACGCCGCAATCCGGCAGCACGTTTTCCGCCCGCGCCTTGACGTAGCTGATGAGCATCCCGTTGACCAGCGCCATGACGGCGAGCAGTTGATAGGTCAGGTTTGGCGTCGTCCCCAGCCCGAAGTGCAGCACGCAACCGATGTAGATGACTACATCGCTCAGGCGGTCCACTGACGAGTCCAGCACCGCCCCGGCCTTGCTTCCCAGTCCTCCGACGCGCGCCACCGCGCCGTCGAGCATGTCGCACGCGCCCGCCAGAAACAGCCCGGCCAGGGCCAGCACCGGCCACCAACTGACAGTCGGCGCACCACGCGGCAGGTACGACGCGCCGTGCCCGGCCCCCCCTGCCAGACAGCCCGCGGCCGCACAGGTAAACAGAAAGCCCACGATCGTGACGTGATTCGGCGTCGCGCCGCAACGAATCAGAACCCGCGCTACGTCATCCCGCGCCGCGGCGATCGCGCCGCCGATCGACCGGCTGGCCCCGACGGGTGCGCCGGATTCACGCAGCGCCCGAAAGCCCTTGTCGTCGAACCGGGACATGCGCCTTGGGATCCTGCCTCACAAGTTCATTACCGAAGCTGGGGAGCGACGAGGCTCCCATTCAGCAGGTGTTCATCGCGACCAATTGCTTGCCGCACTGGGTTGCACCCCGAAGGGGTGCCGGGCTGTAGCCACGGGTGGCGTCCGCGGTAGCGGACGACACCCGTGGTCAACCCAACCTGGTGCGCTGCACGCCGAAGGGGTGCCGGAGGCGTCGTCTCTTTCCGCCGCCGCTTCGGGGCGGGACATCGTGTGAGCGCGCCTTCCACGGGTGGCTTCGGCCTGCGGCCTGCGCCACCCGTGGCTACAACCCTACACCCCTTCGGGGTGACGAGCGAGTACAGCCCTGCATCCCTTCGGGGTGACGCGCAACTGCACCTATGGGGCCGCCGGCGGCTCGGCCGGTGCGGCCGGCGCCGCGTCGCTCAGGCCGGCGTCAACCGCGGCGGGCGCCGGCTCTTCCGCCGGTTCCTCGTAATAGACCTCCTCGAAGTCCGTCGCGTCCACGTCCCGCCGCAGCAGGAAGTACATCTGCGTGCTACCGCAGAAAAAGTAGCTCACCACGAACGCGCCCAGCAGCGTAATCAGGATGTGGACCCACACCGCAATCAGAAGCGCACCGGCCCGTTCGGTCGCGTCCAGCGGACCGTTCACGAACGTGCCCCAGAACGGCGTGTCCGCGGTGGACGGCAGCAGCGAAAGGTCGGCCCACGCGGGCAAGGACCACATCGCATTGAGCTTCCCGGCGGCGGTCAGCTCCGCGCTGCTGATGAGGTTCATGCCCAGACCGGTGAACTTGTGGGCGAACTTGAGCATCAAAACGAGGACCAGCCGGCCAATCACGAACGCGATGCCGCCGTAAAGCAGCAGCACGCCGGTGTAGAACAGCACGTGCCAGATGCGGCTGCTGACGTAGCTGCACGCCCGCGAGAGGGCGTCGAAGCCGTCCGAGCCTTCGACCGCGATGGTCGGCCACATCAGGTGAAAGCCCAGGGCCGCGGCGAGGGCGATCAGCGCCAGGGCGAACCCACCCAGTAGCGCCAGGCCGTAGAACAACCCCGTGCCGAGTTCACCGATGTAACCCAACGCCCCGAACAATCCGCCGAGCAGCAGGAGCAGGCCCACGCCGATGAACACGCCCAGCGGCAGCAGCGGGGCCGCGAGGAAGCTGCCGTACCGCGCCCGTACAAAAGCGAGCGCGTCCTTCAAAGGGATCACCTCGTCCCGCGCGGACTGCACCGCCGCACTGCGACAAATCGCCCCGCCGAAGTACGCAAACACGACGAGCAGGAACAAACCGAACATGCCGGCGTAGCACGGGCGCTGGTTGAGCAGCCACAGCCCGCCGCGCACGGCCGATTCAATGCTCCCCGCCAGCGCCGGCTGCGGGTCGAGTGCCCCGGCCTGAAAGCCCCAGCGACCGCTGCACACGCCCTGAATCGCGGCGGCGAAACAGTTGGATTCATACATGATGAGCGAAATGAACGGCCCGCGCGGCTGGAGGCGTTCGTACTGGCCAATCTGGGCGACCCGCACCGTCGCGAGCAACAGGCGCGCTTGAAGGCCGCCAAGCTCGGCCCGGTCGCCGTTCGGGTCGGCCGAGATCAGCTTCTCGATCGCCCGCTGCCCCGCGGACGCCTCCGGCAGGCCATGCCTGCGGGCGCTGCGTAACATGCGTCGCAGGCTGTCGGCGGCGTCGATCAAGGCACTGCGCTGCTCACGTCGTGCATCGTCAGAGAGATCCTTGTCAGCAGCGATGGCGTCCAACCCCTGACGTTCCAGCCGTTCAACTTCGCGCGCCAGCTCACCGAGTTCCTGGCGTTGCTTGGTGTCCAGGACGGATTCACGCAGCGGCTGCGCCGCGAGCGAGACGCGGGCTTCTTCGAGCGTGGTGACGACCTTCGCGTCACGCAGGGCCTGGAAGCCGCGTTGATCCTGCTCCGTCCTGGCGTCCTTCACCCACTGCCGGTAGTCGGCGTGCGAGCCGCGCGCGTAGGCTTCGATTTCCGTCTGCACGCGGCCGTTGTGCAAGCGTGCCACCACGCCGTGGCTCACGCCCCACACGCGGTCCAGCACGCGCCCGCCGACGTACATCAGGACCACCGCGGCGAGCGCGAGGACCAGCCGTCCGGGACTCAGCGCCAGGCGCAGCGTCTGAAACAGCCGGACAAAGGGGAACGCTTGCGACCACGCGATGCTGCGCAGCTCCGAGCTGTTGTCCGCCATGTTGGTACCGCTCCTTGCCGCCGGCCGAGACGGCGTGTTGAGGGGCCATTATAGGACGCCAGTGTGCGGCGACAACAGGCGCACGTTCCGGGTCCAGTTCCGAGCCGCGACCGGCAGGGAGCGATTCCGAGCCGCGAAGCGTTAGCGAGCGCGCCCGAGCCGCGACCGGCAGGGAGCGAATCGGAGCCGCGAAGCGTTAGCGAGCGCGCCCGAGCCGCGACCGGCAGGGAGCGATTCCGAGCCGCGACCGGCAGGGAGCGATCCGCGCAGCGTGTGGACGTCGCGCCCCGCCCTGCGCTCACTCCTTGCGCGCCCGTCCCGGTCCGTCCTGACCGTGCAGCACATATTCCGCCGCGGCTTCAATCTCCTCTGCCCGCCAGAGATAGCGCGTGCTGCCGTGCCGCGTCCAGACGCGTGCCTCGGCGGTGACGAGTCGCTGCTCCCGCAGGCGACGCGTCGCCCACGCCTTGAATTCCGTCATCATCCGCTCAGGGCTGACGTCCGCCGCGCGAATCACGAGGTGAACGTGATTGCTGCGCACATTGACGGCCACGAGTTCCCAGCCGCGAAACGTCGCATGATCGCGCAGCGCCGCCGCAACGACCGCACGAGCGGCCGGATCGAGTTCGGCCGGCGCGCCCTCTAAACGTCGTTGCTCGAGGCGCATCCGAGATGCGTTCGGCGCCAGGTACGCCGTTCCCGGTGCGTTCCAGCCGGGAGCGACGGAGCCGCGCGGGTCGCCATGGAGCCAGGCGCCGTAGCAGGTCCAGGTGAGGAAGTACGCCCGCGGGGTGCGTGACGGCATCTGTTCGGTCCTCGCTTACGCGCTGCGCGGCTCGCTCCCT
>CAYMXT010000053.1:0-14814 GCA_964394415.1 uncultured Planctomycetales bacterium | reverse complement strand
GCCGGTCACGGCTCGGATGTGCTGCGCGGATCGCTCCCTGCCGGTCGCGGCTCGGATGTGCTGCGCGGATCGCTCCCTGCCGGTCACGGCTCGGATGTGCTGCGCGGATCGCTCCCTGCCGGTCGCGGCTCGGCCTGGCACGCCTCGCGCCGCGTCGCGCAGTCCCACACAATCGCCCCCCAATGTATAAGCACCAACACACACGCCGCGATCGACTGCCAATCCGCGAACACGCCGCGCGCTAGCCACGCCGCCGCCAACCCGCCCTCGATCGGCACGGCGATCCACGTCAGATACCGCGCCTCCGGGATCAACCGCCCCGTTGTCGTCCACGGGCGCCCGTCGTTGAGCTGCTGCCCCCAAAACCGCGCCAACCAGAGCATCAGCATCGCCGCAACCGCGGCGCCGAGCGTCGCATTGGCCGGCGACGTAGGCAACCATGCAACCGCCGCACACGCCAACGCCATTCCGACCAGGGCCAGCCCCGCCCGCCCGATGCCGTTGGAGCACTCGCGATGCCCCACCGTCAGGCACGCATACGCCGCCAGCAGCACGGCCACCGGCGTCAGCGGCTCACGCGCCAGGCTGATGCCGGCAAACCCCACCAGCACGCTCGCCGCGACGACCAACCGGTGCAGCCGCCGATGCGCGGGCGGGCGCTCCACCAGCCGGGCGGGCTCGGTGCGCCACCGCCGCACCCGCCAGCGCCAGTCCGCCAGCACCGTGCCGACGGCGACAGCCAGCGACAACACGCCGCCGACGAGGAGGACCAGCGACCAGGCCGTGTGTGTCATCATCGCCGCGGAGGATACCTGCGCGTCACCCGCCGTGCAGCAGCCGCTCGAATTCCGCTTCGCTGAGCACGCGGACGCCCAGCGTGCGGGCCTTGTCGAGCTTGCTGCCCGCGTCGGCCCCCGCGAGCACGAAATCGGTCTTCTTGCTCACACTGGCGGTCGGCTTGCCGCCGTGCCGCTTGATGAGGGTCTCGATTTCGGCGCGACTGTATTTCTCAAGCGTGCCGGTGACGACGACGGTCTTGCCGGCCAGCGGCCCGGCGACCGGCTTCGCGGTCCGCGGCTGGGTCAGGTTTACGCCAACAGCGCGCAGGTCCGCGACGACACGCCGGCCCGCCGCGCTGCCGAACCACGCGCAGATCGACGCCGCAACTTCCGGGCCGATGCCCTCCACCTGTTGCAGCGTCTCTGCGTCCGCCGCCGCGAGCGTGTCCAGGTCGCCGAAATGACCCGCCAGCAACTCCGCGGTGTTCACGCCGACGTGCCGAATCCCGAGCGCCGCGAGCAACCGGGCCAGCGGTTGCCGCTTGCTCGTTTCGATGCCGGCCAGCAGGCTATCAACGCTCTTTTCGCCCAACCGCTCCAACTCGATCAGCTCGGCCCGGCGTTCGTGTAAGCGGTACAAGTCTGCGAAGGTATGCACGAAGCCGCGTGCGACGAGCATCTCGATCAGCTTGGTCCCCGCGCCCTCGATGTCCATCTGGTCGCGCCCGCAGAAGAACCTCAGCCGCTCGACGATCTGCGCCGGACAGGCGGGATTCGTGCAGCGGTAATAAACGCCGCCCACGTCCTGCGACACGGCCGCCTGGCACTCCGGACAGTGCGCCGGGGGCTCAATCGGTCGCGCGCCGCCCGGCCGACGACTGCAATCGACGGCGACGACCTGGGGAATGATCTCGCCCGCCTTCTCGACCGTCACCGTGTCGCCGACGTGCAGGTCCAGCCGCCGCACTTGCTCGAAGTTGTGCAGCGTCGCCCGCCGGACGGTTGTCCCCGCGAGTTGCACCGGCTCCAGGTTCGCCACCGGCGTAATTGTGCCCAGCTTGCCGACCTGGAAGTCCACCGACACCAGCCGGCTCTGCGCCTGCTCCGCGGCGTACTTGTACGCGATGCACCAACGCGGCGACTTGCTCGTGGCGCCCAGTCGTTCGCGCTGGTCGAACCGCTCGATCTTCACGACCAGGCCGTCGGTGTCGAAGTCGAGCGCGTGGCGCTGCGCGTCCCATTCAGCGACGAACGCGATCACCGCATCGATGTCCTGGCAGCGCCGCAAGTGTGGACTGGTCGGCAGGCCCCAGTCGCGCAGGCGGGCCATGAAGGCACTGTGGGTCGGACAGTATGAAGTCAGAAGTATGAAGTCAGAAGTATGAAGTGCGTCCCGGCCGGCGTCGGTCTGACTTCTGACTTCTGACTTCTCACTTCTGACTTCTGCCTTCTCACTTCTGACTTCTGCCTTCTCACTTCTGACTTCTGCCTTCTCACTTCTGACTTCTGACTTCTCACTTCTGACTTCGCCCAGCCCATGCGCACAAAACGCCAATCCGCGCTCCGCCACGAGCCGGGCATCGAGCTGTTTGAGCGCACCGGCCGCCCCGTTGCGCGGGTTCGCAAACGGCGGCTCCCCCGCCGCGACACGCTGCTCGTTGTACGCCGCGAACGCGGGGCGGGGCCAATAGACCTCGCCACGCACCTCCAGCACCCGCGGCCAGCCGCGTTCCCGCAGCCTGAGCGGCACGCTGCGGATCGTCTTGAGGTTCTGCGTGATGTCGTCGCCGGTTTCGCCGTCGCCGCGCGTGGCGCCTAGGACGAGGCTTCCATCTTCATACCGCAGCGTCACCGCGACGCCGTCGATCTTCGGGTCCACGACGAATTCGTACGGCTCGTCCGGCAGCAGCCGGCGCAGACGAGCGTCGAACTCGCGCAGCTCGCCGGGGGAATACGTGTTGTCGATCGACAGCATCGGCACGGCGTGGCGCACGTGCGTGAAGCCGGGCAGGGGCCGCTCGCTGACGCGCTGAGTCGGCGAGTCCGGCGCGACCAGCTCCGGGTGCGCGGTTTCAAGCTCCTGGAGCTCGCGCATCAGCCGGTCGTAGTACTCGTCGCTGATTTCGGGAGCGTTCAGGACGTAATAGAGGTGGTCGTGCCGGCGGATTTCCGCCCGCAAGGCGGCGAGTCGTGTTGCGGGGTCTCTGGTCGGGTTGGCCATGCACAGCACTCAGCCGCGAAAGCGTGGGATTGTGGGAACGTGGGAAGGTGAGAACGGCTCCGCGCCCGAGCCCGTTCCCACGTTCCCACGTTCCCACGTTGTCACTTCTCCGCTCCCTCACGGTCGCGGTTCGGAAGGTCGCGTGGCGGTCTGCACGGCCGGGGCCGGCTGGGCGGTGATGTCGAACTGCACGCCCGTCACCTTCAGCTTCGCGGTCGCCGTCCGCTCGGCGGGGATGTCCACCTTCGCCTGCCCGGCCAGGAACATGTGGACGACGTCGCCCGGCGCCAGCGTGACGATGAAGCGAAACGACTCGTCGCCCGTGCGACCCGCGGCGCCGCTTTCGGTCGTATAGTCGAGCAACGCCAGATCGCGCAGCAGCCGCCCCCGCGCCTCGCGGGCGTACAGCCGCAGCCCGATCGTCGCATCGTGCAACCGCTGCGCCGGCGTGTTGCTCACCTCGAACTCGTACTTGAGGCGCACGGTGCAATCGAGGTCCATCTGCCGATCGGTCTCGTTCGCCAGGGCGTGCCCGAGCTGAAAGACCGCCTCGGCGGTGCCGCTCTGTTTGACACTCGCCGTCGCCTCGGCTTCTCCTGCGGGTCTCGCGGTCGCGTCCGCGTCCGCGGCGCCGTCCAGACCGGGTTTCTTGCTCGCGCTCGGCAGGGCGATGGCGAACGGCTCGTCCTGCGGCAGGTGCAGGGTCGTGGGCTGCGTCGCGCGCAGCGGACGCGGCTTGGGCTTGGCCGACAGCTCCGCGCCGAACTGTGTACCCATGCAGCCGGTCAGCAGGCCAAGCCAAACCACGCCCGCCGCCGCCAGTATCAACCATTCTGCGCGTCGAGTCATCGCCACTCTCCGATCGAGCACAATCCGAACCCCGCACGCCAGTGCGGGGCCAGCCCGCCACTCGCGTGGCGGGTTCTGATACGGCGCTCAGCCGAACAACTCGCGGATTGTCGCCGCCGGGTCGCCGCTGCGCATCAGCGTCTCGCCGATCAGCAGCGCACACGCGCCCGCCGCGTGCAGTCGCACCACGTCCGCGCGGGTCTTCACGCCGCTTTCCGCAACGAACGGCAGCCCCGGCGGCAGCTCGCGCGCAAGTTGTTCCGATGTCGCCAGGTCGATGCGCTGTGCTTTCAGGTCCCGGTTGTTGATCCCGAGCACAACACCGGCGGGCCAGTCGCGGATCACCTTCAGCGCGGCGGCCAGACGCGCGCGCGAATGCACCTCGAGCAGCACATCCAACGCCAGCCGCCGTGCCACGTCCGCCAACTCCGCCAGCCGCGCGTCGTCGAGCGCATCGGCAATCAGGAGCACCGCGTCAGCTCCCGCCGCAGCGGCCTCATGGATCTGGTACGGATCGATCACGAAATCCTTGCGGAGCACAGGCAGCGCCACCGCCGCCTTCACTGCCGTGATGTACTCCAGCCGTCCGCCGAAGAACCGTTCGTCGGTCAGAACACTCAGCGCATCCGCCCCCCCCTCCTCGTACTGCCGGGCAATCGCGACCGGCTCGAAATCCGGCTGAATCAGCCCCGCGGAGGGGCTGGCCCGTTTGATCTCGGCGATCAGGTTCGGCCGGCCGACCCGCGGCTTCGTCACGGCCGCGCAAAAGCCGCGGCGGGCCGCCGCATAAGCCGGCTGCCGCTGCAACTCGTCGACCGGGTGCGTGCGGCGGGCCTGCTCGACTTCGGTTGACTTGTGCGCCAGAATCTCGGTCAGAACGTCGTTCATCCACCGCGCCGCAAATGCGAGAAACAGGCGGGCCACACCCGCGCCGCGACGAACGCCATGCTAGCTTCCACGGTCGAGGTTGTCCAAGCGATCCATGTCGGTCTGCTGGCGTGCGGCACGGCGTGCGCGGGGGGCTGGTTGCTCTTTGTCGCGCGAGGCGGACGCTGGCGGCTGCTGTTGACCGAACCACCGCTTCCGTCCAGCGGACCGAGCCTGGTGGGTGCCGGCATCGCCGTGCTCATGTACGTAGGTCTGACCGGTCTGCTCAGCCCGCTCCTGACCGGGGGCGTCAGTCTCACCGGCGCTGCGCCGGGCAGCGACGCCTGGCACCGCGCGCTGAGCGTCGATGCGGCGGCCAAGCTGGTTACCGTCGGCGTGATGGTCGCGCTGTTGGTGGTCGCCAGTCCGCGCCGCAGCGATCTGTGGCGATTTCGCGGGACCGCCGCGGCGGTCTTCGCGTGTGTCGCGGTACTGCCGGTGGTCGAGTTACAGTTGGAGTTTGGGCGGCGGATGTGGACGGCGGTGCGTGGCGATGCGCCGTTGCCGGTCCACGCCGTGCTGGAGGCGCTGGGCCACAGTGCGTGGGGCGAATGGGGCCGGGTGCAACTCGTCCTGGGGGCGACCGTCGTTGCGCCGCTTGTCGAAGAGCTGTTCTTCCGCGGGCTGGTTCTGTCCGGGCTTTGCCAGTTGTGGCGACGGCCGCGGGCCGCACTGATCGTCTCAGCGCTGGCCTTCGGCCTGGTACATGCCCAGCCGCAAGATGTCGTACCGCTGGTTACGCTCGGTCTGGTGTTGGGCTATCTGCGGCTGCGCAGCGGCAGCCTGTGGCCGTGTCTGCTGGCGCACGTGCTGTTCAACGCGCGCACGGTGGTATTTGCGCTGCTGGTGCCGGAGTGGGTGCAGTGACCGCGACGGGGAGCATCGGCGTCCCGCCGGTGCGCACCACAGATCGGGGCGGCGGTGGCGGCGCTGCCGGGACGGGGAGCATCGGCGTCCCGCCGGTGCGCACCGGCGGGACGCCGATGCTCCCGGTCATTCGAGGCGCATCGCGTTTCGCACGCAGCTACTCCTCGCCGTACCACACCCCGAAGAACGGTCCGCCGGGACGCTGCGGCGCGCCGGCCCAGCGGCCACGCAGCTCACCTTTCAGCACGCCGTCAAAGCCGAAGTACTGGCCGCGGAACACGTCCAACTTGTGCTTCGTCCGCCCATACGCCCCCCGGATGAAGCCGTGGAAGTGGCCGGTCAGGCTGACGTACTTGCCGTAGAACTTCCCGGCGACCTGCGCACCCGTCTCCACGCTGGTCGGCGGGACCGGCTCGAATCGCCCGATCAAGTACCCCACCAGGTTGCCATCCGCAGTCCGCCAGCGGCCCAGCAGCCAGCCGCCGGGCACGTTCGGGTCCGCGAACTCACGATGCCAGCCGTGCAGAAAACCGTGCGGCGTATCAGGATCGATGCAGGGCGGACCGTCGGCGTTGACGACATCGGGTTGAACCGCAAGCACGACGTCGCCGCCGTCATCACCAAACGTGTCGAGATTCTCATCCGTCGCGGTCAACCCGCCGAAGTCGTCCGGCGCGAAAGCGACATCCGGGAGCGCTTCGGTCTCATCGCAAATGTTGAACGCGGCCCAGCGGCCCCACAGATGCCCACCACCCGTGCCCGGCTCGTCGCGCCAGTGGCCCTTGAGCACGCCGACGAATTGGCCGGTCGCGTCGATCCAATGACCGAAAAACAGCCGCCGGCCGGCCACCCCGTGACCATAGCACCCGCGCACCACGCCGCGGAAGACGCCCTTCGCATCGATGTACTTGCCGTGAAAGACCCCGCCGCCGAGCAAGCCGAGCGGCATTTCGCCCGCGGGCAGCGGCCAGTACTCGCCGCGCATCACGCCGCGCTCCAGCCCGTCCGCCGACCGCCACCGGGCGCGGAACACGCCGCCGACCGTGTCGGATGTGGCGTCCGGCAGGTCGTGGCGATACTGACCGTGCAACCGGCCATGCCCCGCCGGTACGTCGGCGTCAAGCCCCCCGACGTCGTCCGCGACCGATACGTCCTCGGACTCCGACCCGCCTTCCGCGTCATCGTACGCGGCCGGATCTTCACCAAAATAAGGCGCTTCGTCAGCAGTCTCTTCCGGCGTCACCGTGGTGTCCGCGGCCGCCGTTTCCTGGAGGATTTTGAACACGTCTTCGTCTTTGATCGCGGCGGTTTCGCCGACGGGCGATTCCGTTGCGGTTCCGGCGGCACCTGCGGGCGTGCCGGCGGTGGAGTCGCCGTAATTCGTCGGCGACGCGGGCTGCGGAGCGGCCACGACTGGCTCGTCCTCCGCGGTCGCGGCCACTTCGCGTGCGGCGGTTTGGTTCCCCAGCAGCAAGTCCAGTAATTCGTCCGGCGTCGCGGCGCTGGGGCAACCGGCCAGGCTGGCCAGCACCACCACGCTGCCCAGAACATACCTCGTCAGTGCGCATAGTCTGTACATCCCGCTTCTCCTTGTGTGGATGCAGGTCTCGGAGTGCGGACCGCCGGAGACCGTCTCCGGCCCGGGCCCGCTCAGCCCTTCGAGCCGTCTGCCCCGCTCAAGAAGGCGAAACGCCCAGGGGGCCGGGATATTGCGGCATTTGTGTCGCATGTGTTCAGCATGGCCTGCTGGCTACCGCCCCGGGGTTGCACCCTGAAGGGGTGCCGGGTTGTAGCCACGGGCGGCGCAGGCCGGAGGCCGAAGCCGCCCGTGGAAAACGCCCGCCGACGCCGCTCCGCCCTGAAGGGGCGGCGGAAGCCCACGACGTTTCCGGCACCCCTTCGGGGTGCAGCGCACAGGGGCTGGGCGTACCACGGGTGTCGTTCGCCGCGGCGAACGCCACCCGTGGCTACAGCCCGGCATCCCTTCAGGATGCTGCCAACGCCGCGCACTCGCCATGCACATGAGGCGCCCAATGCGCACCTTGTGACAATTGCCGCACGCTTGACGCTCCGGCCGACCGGCGTACTATCTTGACCTATGGCAGACCCCACCCACCCCAAAATCATCGGCGAGGCCCTCACTTTCGATGATGTCCTGATCGTCCCGCGGCGGGCGTCCGTCCATCCGCGCGACCTCGACGTGAGCACCCAGCTCACGCGCAACATCCGCATCAACATCCCACTCGTCAGCGCGCCGATGGACACCGTCACCGAGAGCACGCTCGCCATCGCGCTCGCCCAGGAAGGCGGCATCGGCATCATCCACCGCAACCTCAGCATCGAAGAACAGACGCGCGAGGTCCACAAGGTCAAGCGCTCGGAGAGCGGCGTTATCCTCGACCCCGTCACCCTGCGACCCGCAGACACGGTCACGAAGGCGCAGGAGGTCATGCGGCTGCACAACGTCAGCGGCATCCCCATCACCCAGCCGGACGGGGCACTTGTCGGCATCCTCACGCGACGCGACCTGAAATACCTCGAATCCAGCAACAAGCGCGTGGTCGACGTGATGACGCGCGACAACCTCGTCAAAGCCCCCCCGACGACGACGCTGGATGAGGCCGAGCGGATCCTGCGGCGGCACAAGGTCGAGAAATTGCTGCTCGTCGATGAACGCAACCACCTCGCCGGGCTCATCACGATGCGCGATATCGAGCGCTCGCGCGAGTTCCCACAGCGCTGCTCCGATGCCCGCGGACGCCTGCGGGTCGGGGCGGCGATCGGCGTCCACGACTATGACCGCGCGGCCCAGCTCATCCAGGCCGACGTAGACGTGCTCGTCGTCGACACCGCCCACGGGCACAGCGACGCCGTCCTGGAAACCGTCCGCAGTCTGCGCAAGCAGGCCCCCATCGAACTCATCGCCGGCAACGTCGCGACCGCGGCCGGCACACGCGACCTGGTGGACGCCGGCGCCGACGCCGTCAAAGTCGGCCTGGGCCCGGGCGCGATCTGCACCACGCGGGTGATCGCCGGAGCCGGCATCCCCCAGATTACCGCAATCCTGGAGTGTGCCGCGGCGGCCAAGGTGCCGATCATCGCAGACGGCGGCATTCGCTTCAGCGGCGATGTCGTCAAGGCCCTGGCGGCCGGCGCCCACAGTGTCATGCTCGGGTCGCTGTTCGCCGGCATGGACGAGTCGCCCGGGCAGCTCGTGCTCTGGAAGGGCCGGCGCTTCAAGGAATACCGCGGCATGGGCTCGCTGCCGGCCATGGCCCGCGGCAGTGCCGAGCGCTATGGACAAGCGGCCGACCAGCCGCAGAAAATGGTGCCCGAAGGCGTCGAGGGCCGCGTGCCCTACCGCGGCCGGCTGAGCGAGTACGTTCTCCAGCTCGTCGGCGGGCTGCGGCAGGGCATGGGCTACGCCGGCGTACAAAGTATCGAGGAACTGCGCACCAATGTCCGCTTCGTCCGCGTCACCGGGGCCGGCGTCGCCGAGTCGCACCCGCACGACGTGTTGATTACGAAAGAGCCGCCCAACTATGCCATCGATTACAGCATTGACGAGTAGCCGTCCGCTTCTTCCGACGCAAACGTTCGCCGTGCTTGCGGCCGGCTTCATCGTGCTCACGGGCTGCACGTATGTCCCCAACCAGTTCCGTGAGGACGGACCCTCCACAACTGCGGCCTGGGACTCTCCCACCGCTGCTGACATCAAAGCCCAACACGCGCCGGCGGCCGTGCGGCAACGCGGCTGGACGGAAACCACGACCGCGTCCGCCGAGAATGGCGCGGTCGCGCACCCGCCGCTCTACTTCGAAGATCCTTTCGAGGATAAAGGCCACGGCCGCACCGACGAGACGCACCCCCACGACGTCTATCGCGGCGGCTGGGAGGACTACGCCGCGCTGGCCTATTGCCCCTGGCGGTTCCTCGGCAACGCCGGCCTGCTGCCGGTGAGTGCGATCCTGACGACGCCGTGGACGATCATGGAGAGCGACGGCCGGCTGAGCCGCCAGCTTGTCTGGATGGACCACGACGCGGAACGCACGTCGCACCACGTGTTTGAAACCGCCCCGGCGAGATAGATCGTCAGCCCTTCCGGCCCGCTCCGTTGAGCAGTTCCGTCCGCGTGATGTGCATCAGCGCACGGTTCACGGTGCGCTCCGCCGGGCCGTCGGCACCTTCCGGTCCCGGCACACCGACGATCACCTTGGAGCGCTGCACAATCGCCAGGTCGGGATGGCTGATTTCGTAGACCGCCCCGTCCGAAAGGTACACGCGGAACGGTTCAAACGGCTGGGCCCGCAGCAGTTCCAGGATGTCTTCGGGGCGCATGTCAGGGTCTCGTCCGCGCGCTTCCGTTCAAGAGTATAGCGTCTCCGCACCGGCGCTTTCGACGGCCGCCGGCGGCGCCGCGGCCAGCGCTTCCATCGGAAACGCCACGTCCGCGTAGCCCCGTTCGCGGGCGGCCGCGCAAACGGCGTCACGCAGCTCCACCGGCGCGCCGGCGTGGGGCATTAACATTGCATAGGTCCGCGGGCCGTCCGCGTCGGTGGCCAGGGAGGCTAGCCCAACCAGCCGTGGCCCGCGAAACGCGCCCAGCAGACGGCATTTGCCGCGCTCCTGATGATCGAGCAAATCGAGCGTGAAGAGCTCGGCCACGACGCCGGACTCCGCGATCGAAACCCGCGGATCGGGGCCAGGCTGGAATTGCAGCAACATCGCAAGCGCGGGCCACTCCGCCCGCCCCACCTCTCGCACCGTCACGTCGCCCGCGACCGTCGCAAAGGGATCGTCGCCGACGCCCGCTCGCGTGCGCAGCATCGTCACGCGCTCGCGCGGCTGCCACGCCAGGCGGCGCAGCGTGCGGAAACCGAACTTCGCGTAAACGGCCTCCGCCAGGTCGCCGGTCGTCGTGAGCATCAGCCACCGCCCCCCGCGCATGTCGAACCACGCCAGCAGCGCCTCGATCAGCCGCCGCGCGTAGCCCCGCCGGCGGCGTTCCGGCCGCGTGTAGCAATGTCCGAGCACGCCCAGCTCGCCGCACTTGTTGACGCACGCCCCCGCCATGAAGCGGCCCGCCTCCGGCAAGACCGCGTACACGTCCTGTGCCCCGCCGACACCCGCGAGGAAGCGGTTTTCTATGTCGGTCGTCCAGGGCGGCCCCTTGTGGCTGAAGAGGTCGTGCAATGCCGGCCAACGCGCCGGAGCAGGCGGAATCAGCAGGAGCGGCTTCATGCCGCGCGTATCGTACGCCGGCCCGGATGCCTGTCCATCCCGCCGCGGCCAAGCGCCGCTGGCACAGCCCGCCACGTCCCGGCGCGCCGGGACGTGCGGGATCCTGATCGACGCTCTAAACCCCGGCTATCAGCCGCGCGATGAACGCGTCCACGTCCTCGTCGTTCACCACGCCGTCGCTATTGCAGTCCGCGAGATTGGGGTCGCATTCCGGATATTGCGCCGCGTAGCTGACGTCGTCCGTGAGCACCAGCAGAAACGGGTTGATGTCGTCAAACGTCAACAATCCATCGCAATTCAGGTCGCCCAGGACCGGCGCCCGGCGATGTTCAAACGCCCCCAGATCGACGAGCGGGGGAACACCCGCGCCGTTGTTCGGTGCTTCCGGGATTTCGATCAGCCGGGTCGCATCGTGCAGATCAAACGGCACGCGCTCCGTGCTGTCGCCGTCACGATCGAGGTCAAAGATGTCGGCCGGCACGGCGGTGTTGTCGCCGGCGTCGATGCACGGGGAATCGTCAGCCAGTTGGAGATCGTCATCCTCGGTGCCGGACAGACCGTCGCTGCCCGACGGATCGACGAAGAACGGATCCGTCCCGAAGTTCCCCACACCGCCCAGGGCCCCGCTCCAGCCGGCGACGCAGCAGTAGTCGATTTCGGCCGGTTCACCGCCCGTACTCACCTGCGCCACCTCGCCCCCACCGGCGTCGTCGGCATTGCCCCAGAAGATGGAATTCGCGGCCCGCAACACGCAGGTCGCGCCGCTCGCCACGCCGCCGGTTGCCGCGCCCGAGTTCCCGACCACGGTGCAATTGGCCAGGCGGAGACTGCTCCAGACTTCGTTCCAGCACGCCCCGCCGCCGGTCGCTTCCGCGCGGTTGCCGTTGAACAGACAATTCGTGACGCTCAGGTTGCTGCCCTCGGCCACGTGCGCCGCACCGCCGGTTGCGCCCGCGACATTCGCCACGAACTTCGTGTTGCCGAGCTCCGCGCTCACCGCGTCGGCCAGGTGCAACGCCCCGCCGGCCCCATAGCTCAGGTTGTTGATGAACCGGCAGGCGACGATCGCCGGCACGCTGCCGCCGCGACACGCCAACCCACCGCCCTGCGCCGCCGCCGCGTTCCCGCGGAACTCGCACTGCACGATCCCCGGGTTGCAGAACTCCGCACAATAGACCGCCCCGCCGGCGTGCGTCGCCACGTTGCCCTCGAACAGCACGTCGCCCAGCGTCGGGTTACTGCCGCCGTCGTTGCACAGCCCCCCGCCCGTATACGCGGCGTTGCCCCGAAAGACGCTCTGATAGACGGCGACTGAGCCGAGCGTGCCGGCGTACAGACCGCCGCCGAAGCTGCCGGAGTTGTCCGCGAACGTGCAGCCGGTGAAGAACGGGCCGCCGTATTGGTTGGCCACGCCGCCGCCCCAATTCGCGCTGTTCGCGGTGAAAACGCAGTCGCTCACCGTCGGCCAGCCCGTCCCCGCGAAATAAATCGCGCCGCCGCTCGCGGTTCCCACGTTCTGATCGAACGCGCAGTTCGTAAACAACGGGCTGCCGTCATCGACAATGTACACCCCACCGCCGCTCGGCGCGCGGTTGCGGGTGAACGCGCTGTTTTCAAACACGGGACTCGCATGCTGCGTCGCAAAAACGGCCCCGCCCGAGCGCAGCGCCGCGTTCTCGCTGAATTCGCAACCGATCATCAGCGGGCTGCCGACCCGCACGGCCACGGCCCCGCCCCAGTTCGCGGTGTTGCTGCGGAACGTGCCGCCGCTCAGCAGGACCGTGCCGGTGCCACGGGCGAAGATCGCGCCGCCACTCCCTGCCGCAACGTTGCCGCTGAACTTGCAGCTTGTGAAACTCGGGCTCCCGGCGTCGGAAGTCCGCACCGCCGCCCCATCGACCGCCCAATGCCCGGCGAACTGGCAACGCACAAACGTCGCGCTCGCGCCGCCGCGCGCGTCCACGCCGCCGCCGTACGTCGCGCGGTTCGTGTCGAAGAAGCAGTCCGTGAACGTCGGCTGACCGCCGGCCAGTAAGACCGCGCCGCCGAACGCGGCCGCCAGATTCAGCTTGAACGTGCAGGCGGTCACCGTCGGACTGCCCGCGACGCACTTCAGCCCGCCGCCGGCGTTTGGATGCTGCGGGTCACTCGCGTCGTTGCCGTAACCCGCCGTGATCGAAACCCCCTCGATCACGGCCCCTCCACCCACGTCGCCGCCAGTGACGACGTGCAAGCTGTTTTCCCCATAGTTCGTGAACCCCGGCAGGTCATTGCCCGCGAGGTCGCCGCTCAGCATCGTCTCGTACAACTCGAAGTCGCGCTCGTCCGGGTCCGCCGCGCCGAAGCCGGCAAAGCCGCCCCGCAAAGCTACGCCGTCAATGAGTTGAAACGTCGCGGTGCGGTCGCCGGGCGTCACCTGCCCGCCCTCAGCCTGGTCCGGCCGATAGACGCCGCCGCCGACGCGAATCTCGTCTCCGGTCACTGCCGCCGCGAGCGCGTCCTGCAAATACCGAAACGGAGACGACCAATCCTGGCCTGTGCCGCCGAGCGGGGCGTCGTCATCGACGTACCATACAGTCTGCGCCCCGGCCCCGGACACCAGACCGAGCAGCAGGCCCGCCAGGGTCAGACCCCTGGCGAACCGAGATCGCGATGAAGTCACTGCACGTGCTCCTGGGTGCTGGAACTGTAGAGACGCTGTGCGCCGCCGCGCGACTCTCAGCGCCCGGCGGTTCACCGTCATTCTAGCACCCCGGAGTGCGTTCGCGGCGGACCATCGCGCGCGACAGTGCTCCAGGACAGACAGAAACCAACAGGTTCGGCGACGGACCCGCAGTTATCGGCCGTCTAGTGCCGGTCAGCGGGTGGCGGGTAGGCTGGGCGCAGCGGAGCGGGTAGGCTGGGCGCAGCGGAGCGGAGCCCAGCCGGCCGGCGAAGCTGGGCTGCGCACGCTGCGCGTGCTGCGCCCAGCCTACTTGCTACTTGCTTGCTACTTGCTGGGTTGGCACGTAGCCCGCTACCACGTCCCGGCGCGCCGGGACGTGCGGAGCTGTGATTGCCGTCCTCAAGAGCCGCTCAGCAGCGCCACGAACGGGTTGATGTCGTCGAAGTCCACATCCCCGTCGCCGTCGATGTCGCCGTTCAGCCAGTAACAGCCGGGGTGCGCGAGGTTCCAGGCGAGCGGCTCCGCGCCGAGCGTGCTGACAAACGGGTTGATGTCGTCGAAGTCGATGTCGCCGTCGCAGTCCAGATCGCCGTAGAGGGCCTTCAGCCCCAGGCTGCTGTACCCGCCGCCCGCGATCGCGACGAAGCCGCTGTTGGGCGCGGGGACGTTGCACTGATACTGCGTGTTGCTGCCCCACGCGACGATCGAGCCGTCGCTCTTCAACCCCATGCTGTGGGCGCGGAACTCCGCGCCGCCGGCCGCAACCGCCACGAAGCCGCTGTTGGGCGCCGGCACGTTGCACTGGCCCCACGAGTTGTCGCCCCACGCCACGATCGAGCCGTCGGACTTCAACCCGACGCTGTGGCCGTAGAACTCGCTCCCCGCGGCCGCGATAGCGACAAAGCCGGTGTTCGGCGCGGGAACGTTGCACTGACCGTCGGCGTTCCAGCCCCACGCCGCAACCGAGCCGTCCGCCTTCAGCCCCAGGCTGTGGCGCGACCCCGCCGCGATGGCGACGAAGTCGCTGTTGGGCGACGGGACGTTGCACTGGCCATAGTCGTTGAGTCCCCACGCCACGATGGAGCCGTCGGACTTCAACCCCAGGCTGTGCCCGCCGTATTGCATTCCTCCCACCGCGACGGCGACGAATTCACTGTTGGGGGCCGGGACGTCGCACTGGCCGTAGTTGTTCTGGCTCCAGGCAACGATCGAGCCGTCGGACTTCAACCCCAGACTGTGACCCACGCGCGTCGCGACGCCGGCGA
>CAYMXT010000052.1:0-21016 GCA_964394415.1 uncultured Planctomycetales bacterium | reverse complement strand
GAACCTGGCCCCGTGCGCCCGCCACCGCGAAGCATCGCACAGGCGCCACGAAGAGGACACTAGGAATGGCGGTCACGTTCCTGCTCGGGCGCGCGGGGGCCGGCAAGACGCGCGCCTGTCTGGACGAATTGCTGGCCGCACTCACGCAACCGGACGAGCGCCGGCTGGTGCTGCTCGTACCCGAACAGGCGGCGTTCCAGATGGAGCGGGCGCTCGCGCTGCGGGCGCCGGGCGGCGGCTTCACACGGGCCGAAGTGCTCAGCTTTTCGCGGCTGGCCCAGCGGGCGTTCGACGCGACCGGCGGTGAGCCGCCGCTCTTGCGACCACAGGCCCGCGCGCTGGCGTTGCGAGCGACCGTCACGCGCTGCCGTGAGCGGTTGAACACGCTCCGCCGGGCGTCTGAGACGGCGGGGTTCTGCGCTGAACTGGGGCGGCTGGTCGAAGAGCTGCTCGCCGAGGGCATCACGCCGGGCGAGTTTGCGGCGGCGGCGGACCGGCTGAACGAGGTGGGGGCGCAGCGTGCGGCCCGCGAACTGGCGGAGTTGTACGGCGCGTATGTCGAGTGGTTGGGACCGACGCGGGTTGATCCGGCGGCGCAGCTCGCCGTGCTGCGCGAGCGCTTGGCGCGCGTCGCCTGGCTGCGGGCGGCGTCGTTCTGGGTGGACGGCTTCGCAGGTTTCACGGGGCAGGAGCTTGACACGCTCGTCACGCTGGCGCGCCTGGCACGCGAGCTGACGATCACGCTGCTGGTCGATCCGGCCAGTCCGGCGGTGCGCGACGTCCGGCAGACCGCGGACCCGCTCGGGTTGTTTCACCGGACGGAAACGACGTATCAGCGGCTGCACGCGCTGCTCGCGGACGACGGTGTTGAGATACGGCCGCCGCGCACGCTGCACCCGGCGCCGTTGCCGCGTTTTGCGGCCGCGCCGGGGCTGGCGGAGTTGGAGGCGGCGCTCAGCACGTCCCAGGACAGCGACCTTACGCCCGGATCGCCCATCGATTCGGGGCGGGCGGAGACGCCCACCCCACTGCGGGTGGTGCAGTGCGGAACGCACCGCGACGAGGTACGGGCGGCGGCGCGGTGGATTCGCACGCGGCTGGCCGACGCCCGGGGCGGCCTGCACTTCCGCGACTTCGCGCTGATCGCCCGCGATTTGACGCCATTCGCGGAACTGGTGGCCGAGGTCTTTGAGGAGTACGAGATTCCGTACTTCCTCGATCAGCGCCGGTCGCTGCACGCACATCCGCTGCGGCGCTTGCTGGCGGCGCTGTTGGAGGTCGTGCAAAGCGACTTCGACGGGCCGGCGACGATGCGGCTGCTGCGCACCGGCTTGCTGCCGCTCGAACGCGACGACCTCGAGCGGCTCGAGAACCTCGTCGTCAACGAGCAAGTGCGCGGCCGGGCGTGGTGGGAGCGGCCACGCTGGGAATTCGCGGACCGGCGTGACGGCGGCTTCGCTGCGCAGCGGCGGGCCATTCTCGCGGCGCTCGAACCGCTTGTGCATATCGCGCAGCCGGGGGAGGGCAGCTCCGACGGGGGCAGCGCTGGGTCGGCTGGCCCCGCACTTGCGTGCGGGGTTCGGACAGACCCCGCTGGCCCCGCACTGGCGTGCGGGGTTCGGATCGGCGGCGCCGCCTGGGCGGTCGCGCTCGCCGAAGTGCTGGAGCGGCTCGGCGTGCGCGAGCAGCTTAGCCACTGGATGGCGGAGGACCGCGGACAGCGCCGCTGGGAGGCCGCCGAGACGCACCGATTGGCCTGGGAGGCCGTGTGCGGCGTGCTCGAGGATCTGCACGATGTGCTCGGCGAGACGCCGCTGACTCTGACGGAATTGAGCGACGTGCTGCGATCGGTGTTAGCGGAGCAGACGCTCGGCCTGGCGCCGCCGGCGGTGGACCAGGTGCTGGTCAGTGCGATCGAGCGCAGCCGGCACCCGGACATCAAGCACGCCTGGGTGTTCGCGTTCAACGAAGGCGTTTTTCCGGCGCCACCGCCGGCGGACCTGCTGCTCAGCACACCGCACCGCGAGGCGCTGGTGCAAGCGGGGCTGCGCGGGCTCCCGATCCACCGCCAGGACGTGCTGGGGGAGCGGCTGCTGGCGTATATCGCGTGTACTCGCCCGTCCGAGAGCCTGACGCTCAGCTTCGCGACCGTTGGCGACGATGGCGGCGAACGGCTGCCCTCGCCGCTGCTGGCGGACCTGCGCGCGCGGCTGCCCGGGTTGACGGTGGTGCGGGACGACCCGGACGAGCCGCCGGCACACGTGACCGAGCTGGCCCGCGGTTGGCTGCGGACGCGCGCGGACGGGTCGGCGGATGTGCGACAGCGCTACCAGCGTCTGAGCGCGGATGTGCAGGAGATGCCGGCGCTCGCGGGGACGCTGGCGTGGCTGCTGCGCGGGGAGCGTTACGGGGCGCAGCCGGTGCGCCTGCCAGTCGCGGCGGGCGAGGACGCCCACCCCACAGCGGGCGAGGACGCCCACCCCACTGTCTGGGAGACGTCGCCGTCGGAGATCGAGACGTATCTCCAATGCCCCTTCCGGCACTTCGTACGCTACGGTCTGCGGCTGAGCGAGCTGCGCGGGCCGGTGCCCCTGCGGTGGGACCTGGGTGAGGCGGCGCACGCGATTCTCGCCGACGTGACGCGGCGGGCGATGCAGGAACCGGGCGGGGTGCGCGCGATTTCCGACGGGCGTTGGCGGGAGCTGCTTGACGCGGCGGTGAGCGACCACGTTGCCGGTTTGCCGGCCGACGAGTCCCAACGCCGGCCGGACCGTGCTTCTCACACGCGGCACCTGGTTGCGTTGCTGCACGATGTAGTCGCAGCGCACGCGGCCCGCTGGCGGCGCGGCGACTTTGAGCCGCTGGCTTGCGAGCTGAGCTTTGGGGGCACCAACGCGAAGCTGCCGGCGTTGGAGCTGTGCTCGTCGGACGGTCAGAGCGTACACGTCCGCGGGCAGATCGACCGCGTGGACATCGCCCGCACGAGCGGCGCGGCGCGGCTGCTGGTGTACGACTACAAGAGCCGCGTCGAGTTGGTGGCGGGACCGTGGCTCACAGGCAGTCGGCTACAGCTCTTCCTGTACCTCCTCGCGCTAGGCGACGCACGTGCAGCACAGACGATCCGTCTGTGTGTGTCTGCACAGACGATTCGTCTGTGCGAGTCTGAGAACCGCGGCGCTGTGCAACTGGCTGGCTGTTTGCTCGCACCACTCTATCCGACGCTGACCGCGCTTGAGCCGCAGTACGCCGCGCAGGCCGCCGACGACGAGCAGTTGATGTATCTCTATCGCCCGCGTGGATTGGTGTCCGACAGCGACGCCGCGCTGCTGGATAAGCAACTGGGCACGCAGCCGTCCCCGGTGGCGAATCTCCGTTTGAAAAGCGCCGGCGGGTTCTACCAGAACTGCGATGCGCGGCCGGCCGCGGCCCTCGCGCAGCGCCTCGACCTGGCCGCTCAGACGGTTCTGTTCGCCGCCGCGGGGGTGGGTCAGGGCCACATCGAGGTCGCACCCCTGGTTGAAGACAACCGGCGGGCCTGCCTGCGCTGCGACTTCGGCGCCGTATGCCGGTTCGACCCGGCGTATCATCCGGCGCGGGCCGCCGAGACGGTCCTGCCGCGGCTGGCGGAAGCTGACGACGCGGGGGACGACGCATGAAACTGACGGACGCACAGCAGCGGGTCATCGTTCACCGCGGCAGCAGCCTGCTCGTCGCGGCGTCCGCCGGCGCGGGGAAGACCGAGGTGCTCGCGCGGCGGTGCGTGGCGTTGGTGGCGGACCCACAGCACCCCTGCGCCCTCGAGCAGCTTCTGGTGGTGACGTTCACGCGCGCCGCCGCCGCCGAGCTGCGCGTGCGGATCGCGCGCATGCTGCGCGATGAAGCGGCGAAAACCCCGGACGCGGGGCGGCGCCGGCACCTGCGCCGCCAGGCGCTGCTGGTCGACGCGGCGGACATCGGGACGATCGACGCCTGGTGCGGGCGGCTGGTGCGCGAGCACTACGCCGACGCGGGCGTCGACGTGCGGTTCACCACGTTGAGCGAAGAGGACGCCCACCTGTTGCGTGCGGCGGCGCTCGACGACCTGTTCAAGTGGGTGTATTCGTCCGCGGACCCGCTCGCAGGCGAAACGCGGTCGTGGCTGGCGCGCGGTCCCGTCCCGGACGACGAGTCCGTGCGGACGCTGGTCGCGCAGCTCAATCGCTTTCGCGAGCACCTCATCAACCCGGACGAGTGGCTGACCCGGCAGCGCGCGGCCGGCGAAGCCGACGATACCGCGGCCGTGCTGACCGCGGCGCTCGCGGCGGAGTGTCGGTTTCAGGAAGAGCAACTGACGGCGCTGCTGGCGAGCAACGCGGCGGCGGAAGTGCGCGCGGCGTTGCGGCCGTATCTCGATCAACTCGGCGCATGGCTGCGCATGCTGGCCGCGCCGGACGGCCTGCGCTGCGCCAGCGACGAGTTGAAGGCGTTCAAGATCGCCAAGCCCGGCCGCGGCAAGTCCGAGCCGGCGCTCGTGAGCGACGTGCGGCAACGCTGGTTGACGGCGCGGCTGTGCAAGCGCTGGGCGGCGGAGGCAATCGCCCCAGTTCTTCAGCACGGCCCACTGGCGGCGGAGCGGACGCGGACGCTGCTGCAACTGGAGACCCGCTATGAGGAGCGGCTGCGCGACGCGAAGCGGCAGCGGGCCGCCTACGAATTCGGCGACGTGCTGCGGCTGGCGCTCGACCTGCTGGGGCGGCCGGCAGACAACGATCGGCGCGTGCCGACGGACATCGCGCGCCGGCTGCGCGAGCGCTATGCACACGTGCTGGTCGATGAGTTTCAGGACACCAGTCCGGTGCAGGTGGAGCTGTTGCGGCTGGTCACGCGCGACACGCCGGGTGCGACCAACGCCTTCTTCGTGGGCGACGTGAAGCAGAGCATCTACGGCTTTCGCGAGGCCGAGCCGCGGCTGTTCGTGGAGCTCGCGGACGCGCTGGACAGCGGGCGGGCGGAGGGCCGCGTCGCGCACCTGGCGGACAACTTCCGCAGTCACGACGGTCTGCTGACGCCGCTCAACGAGCTGTTTGCCCGCCTGTTTGACCGCCGGCTGGGCGGGACCGCGTACGCACCGGACGAGTGGCTGCGGGCAGGCCGCGCGCCGGAGGAGTTGCCCAACCCCACGCTCGACGAGCGGCCGCGCGTGCGGGTGTGCGTGCTCGAGCACGATCCGCGGGCCGCCGACTCGGATGACGACGACCAGCAGGACGTGGAACGCATCGAGCGCGAGGCGCAGCTCGCCGCCGAGCAAATCCAGCAAATGCTGCGGGACGGCGTGCAGGTGGCGGAGCGCGGCGCGGATGACAAGCCGCGGCTGCGGACCCTGCGGGCCGGCGACGTGGTGGTCCTGCTGCGTGCCGCGCGGAAGAATGCAGCCTTGGTCGCCCGCGTGCTGCGCGACAATGGGCTGCCGTGCATCGCGCAAGGGCGGGAGAAGCTCCTCGATGTCGTCGAAGTACGCGATGTGTGCAACGTTCTCGCGCTACTGGTCAACCGACGGCAGGACATCCCGCTAGCGGCCTATCTGCGCAGCCCCCTCGTCGGGCTCGACGAGGCGGAGTTGCTGGCCGTGCGGGCCACCGCCGAACCCGGCGCGGACTACTACGCCGCCGTGCAGGAATACCGTCGCGTGCGGCCGAGCGCGGCGTTGGCCGTCAAGCTCGACGCGGCGTTGGGGCAGTTGGACCGCTGGGCGCGCGTGGCGCGCGAGGCGGAGCTGCCGACCCTGCTCCGCACGATTCTGCACGAAAGCGCGTGGACGCTGTTTGCTGCCGCCTTGCGCGACGGCGCGCAGCGCGTCGCGCTGTTGGAGGCTCTGCGGAGCTTCGCCGCCGCGTACGCACGCGGGGGCGAAGGCGCGCTCGACGGCTTTGCGGCACACCTGGAGCAACTGGCCGCGGAGGAGATCGAGCCGGCCGCCCAGGCCCCCGGTCCGGAAGACGCCGTGCGGGTCATGACGATTCACGGTGCGAAGGGCCTGGAATTTCCGGTGGTGTTCCTGCTGGGGGCGGGGGCGCGGTTCAACACGCATAGCCAGGCCCGGTCACTTCAGTGCGACGCGGAGTTGGGCTTCGGGCTGCGATTCAGCGACTACCCGACACGGGCCACCGTGCGCAGCGCCCGGCACATCGTCGTCGCCCGGCGCGTGGCCGAGCGCGAGCGAGAGGAGGAGCTGCGGCTGCTGTACGTCGCGGCGACACGGGCACGCGAGCGGCTCGTGGTGGTCGGGCATGCGCCGGTCGGCGCGTGGGAGGAATGCCTGGCGATGCTGGCCGGGCAATCCGCCCCGCCGCTGATCGCCCGGCTGGGCGTCGCGAATCACCTCGCGTGGGTGATGCAGGCGGCGGCGTGCGTGCCGGAAGCGACGCGGTCCCGGTTGCTGGACATCGAGGTGCAGCCCGCCACGGCGATCGGCGTCCCCGAGCCGGGCCGACCGCGGCCGGAGCCACCGGCGCCGCCGTGGTCACCGGCGGATGAGGCGTGGCTGCGCCGCGGGCGTGAGTTGCTCGCCGCGGAGCCGCGCAGCGTGTACGCCGATTTCCCGGCGGTGCTGTCGGTGAGCGCCCTGAAGGAGCACGCGCGGCGCGCCGCGGACGGGGAGCGCGCTGCGACCCTCGCTATGCCGGCAGTGACACTGTCGGCCCCGCGTTTTGGAGTTGCCGACGCGGAGACCGACGGACGGGCCGTCGGCACGGCGTGCCACCGGTTTCTGGAGCACGCTGACCTTGCCCGACTTCGCGATGCCGAAGCGGTGCAAACCCAGGTCGCTCGGCTGGTGGAAGCAGGATGTCTGAGTGCGGCGGAGGCCGCGCTGCTGCCGATCGCCGACGTGGCGTGGTTCGCCAACACGCCGGACGGTTGCACGCTGGCGACGGCGCCAGGCGTGCGGCGCGAGGTGCCCTTCGTCTACGCGCTCCCGCTCGACGCGGCAGGCGAGCGGACGATCGTCCGTGGCGTGATCGACTGCCTGTACGAATCCGCGTCCGGCCTCGTGCTCCTGGATTACAAGACCGATACGCCGCGCGACGCCGCCGACTGGGCGGCCCGTCTCGCCGGGTACCGCATGCAGTTGCAGGTATACGCCCACGCGGCGGCCGCGATCTTCGGCCGTCCCGTGACGCGGGCGCTGCTCGTGTTCGTGCGGGCCCGGCGAATCGAGGATGTCCCCACCGCGACGTCGCTCAACGCAGCGCTGCTGCGACCGTCGGCCTGAGCCGCAGCGCCGGTCGCCCGCGGCTATCATACGGGGGCATGAAATCGCCGCCGCCCCGCTACGACCTCGGCCATTGCACCGTCACCGTCCTGCGCGGGGGCCGCTTCAAGCTCGACGGCGGCGCGATGTTCGGCCTGATCCCCAAGCCGCTCTGGACGCGCGGCTTTCCCGCGGACGACCAGAACCGCATTCAACTCGCCTGCAACTGCCTGCTCGTCGAACGCCCCGGCACCGACCGGCGCGTGCTCATCGAAACGGGGCACGGCCCGAAATACGGCGAAAAGGAACAGAAGATTTTCGGGCTCGACCCGGCGGACTGGCTGAGACCAAATATGCTCGCGGCGGGGATCGATCCGGCGTCGATCACCGACGTGGTGCTCTCGCACCTGCACTTCGATCACGCCGGCGGACTGACGTATTACGAGGACGGCCGGCTGAGGCCGACGTTTCCGAATGCCCGCGTCCACGTTCACCAGCCGGAGTTTGAGGACGCCCGGGCGAACTTCGGCATCATGACGGTCACGTACCGCGAGGAGAACTTCAAGCCGTTTGACGCCGCGGGGGCGTGGAATGTCGTCGCCGGTGCGACCGAAATCGCGCCCGGCGTGCGAACGCGCCCGACGCCCGGCCACACCCGCGGGCACCACTGCATCGTCGTCGAGGGTACGGACCGGTCGCTCGTCTTCGGCGGCGACTTGATGCCCACCCGACACCACCTCGGTGCCCCGTACAACATGGCGTACGACCTTTTCCCGCTCGAAAACCGGGCCTCGAAGCAGACGCTGCTCGACTGGCTGGCGACGCACGACGCCCTGCTGGCGATCGATCACGAACCGGAGACGCCGGTCGTCGCCGTGCGACGGGCGGGCGAGTGGTTTGAGCTGACGCCGGTGGCGCCGGCGGAATAGCATGATGGCCGCGGGGCTGCTGACGCCGATCGCCCTGTTGTATGAGGGGGTGATTCGCGCCCGGAACCTGTATTACGACCGCGTGCCCGGCGCCGTTCGGCGGGCCGGCGTGCCGGTGATCAGCGTCGGTAATCTCACGGTCGGCGGCACGGGCAAGACGCCGCTGGTCATCGAAATTGTCCGGCGACTGCGTGAATGGGGCCGCCGGCCGGCAATTCTGACGCGCGGCTACCGCGCGGCGGCGGGCCAGAAAGCGGACGAGGTACTCGAGTACCGTGACGCCGTGCCGGACGTGCCGATCGTGGTGAACCCCGACCGCGTGGCGGGCGCGCGGGCGGCGACTGCACAGGCGGCCGATTGCC
Source organism: uncultured Planctomycetales bacterium (assembly GCA_964394415.1). GTDB lineage: Bacteria > Planctomycetota > Phycisphaerae > UBA1845 > Fen-1342 > JAGVEP01. The sequence continues at coordinate 12,497 of CAYMXT010000052.1, read as the reverse complement.
TCGTGCTCGACGATGGTTTCCAGCACCGCCGGCTCGCCCGCGACCTCGACATCGTGCTCATCGACACGTTGAATCCCTGGGGCGGACGCCAGATGCTCCCGGCCGGCCGGCTGCGCGAGCCGATCGCGTCGCTCCGCCGCGCACACGTGTTCGTCCTCACCCGTGCGAACCAGGCCGCCCCGGCGGTGGTCGAAAGCCTGCGCCATGAGTTGGCGAAGCTGGCCGTGGGCCGGACGATTGTGAGCGCGGAGGTCAGCCCGGCGGGCCTGCACTTCAGCGACGACCGCGAGGCGTCCGTCGGCGACCTGCGCGGGCGTGAAGTTCTCGCGGTCTGCGGATTGGGGAACCCCGTGACGTTCGAGCAGCTTGTCGGCACGCTGACCGGGCGCCCCGTTCGGACGCTCCGTTTTCACGACCATCGGCGGTACGACCGTCGCGACGCCGAGCGGATCGCCATCACGGCCGGCGGTGAGCGGTGGGTGGTGACAACGCGGAAGGATTGGGTCAAACTGCGTCCGCTGTGGCCGGCGGACGGCCCGCCGCTCGTCCGGCTGGATGTGCGAATAACGCTCGCGGACGGCGGGTCGGTGTTTGAGGACCGGCTGCGGAGCGTGCTGGAGCCCGAATGCGGAAGGACCCGCGAAACCAACCGCCGCCGCTCGACTGGTCGCGTCTGCGACTGAAATCGCGCACGGCGCGCCAGCATAAGGTCGTCGTCGCGGCCCTCGGCCGGACGACGCCCGCCGGTGCATCCTTCCGCGACTGGTTCGCCGCCCTGCCGGATTTCCTCGGGGTCCGCGAATTGCGCGCCGTCGTGGCCGCGATCGTTGCCGCCCACCGCGCAAACCGACCGGTCGTGTTCGCGTTCGGCGGCCACGTCATCAAGACCGGCTGCTCACCGCTGGTGATTGACCTGATCCAGCGCGGCATCATCACGGCCATCGCGACGAACGGCTCGGGGGCAATTCACGACCTGGAACTGGCCGAGACCGGGGCCACAAGCGAAGACGTGGGTGACACGCTTCGCGACGGCAGTTTCGGGATGGTGGCCGAAACGTGCGAGCGGATGAACGCCGCCGCGAAGCTGGGAGCGGAACAAGGCGGCCTGGGCCGCGCGCTGGGGCAACTGCTCGCCGCCGGGACCGGACCGCACAAAGACCTGAGCCTCTTCGCTGCCGCTTACCAAATGGGGATTCCCGCGACGATCCATGTCGCCGTCGGGACGGACACGGTCCACATGCACCCGGCGGCGGACGGGGCGGCGATCGGGGCCGCTTCACTAGCGGATTTTCGCACGCTGTGCGCGGTTGTGGCGGAGCTCGGTGCCGCGGCGCCCGGCGAGCCCGGCGGCGTGTGGCTGAACGTCGGCTCGGCGGTCATCCTGCCCGAGGTGTTCCTCAAGGCGGTGTCGGTGGCCCGCAATCTCGGGTACCCGCTGGAGGGGCTGCACACGGCGAATTTCGACATGTTGCGGCATTACCGTCCGACGCAAAACGTGGTGACCCGGCCCGTGGCGCCGGGCTGCGGGCACACCGTGCTCGGACAGCACGAGCTTCTGCTGCCGCTCCTGCGGCAGGCGGTGGTGGAAGCGCTGGAGTTGGCACGATGAGCACGCCGCCCGATGAGCCGCCGACCTCGCCAGCGGACGTCGCGGCGTCGCTGGCGCGCGTGGAACAGGTGCTGCGCGACATCCGTGGGCAGTTGGAGGCGGCCGGGCGGGCCCGGCAACACCGCGAGTTTTCGCCCGCGCGGCTCAGCGGGGCGGTGTTGCAGGTCTTGGCCGTTGCCTTCGTCGTGTTGGCCGCGGCCGATTGGATTTACCAGGCCCCGCCCGCGGCCCAGCTCATCAAGCTGCTGTTCGCTCTCGTGGTACAGCTCGGCGCGCTGACGGCGTTTCTGCTGGCGCGCGACGCACGTTGAGTGCGGGCGCCGCGCGCCACGCCCGATAAGTCCACCCGCGCAGTCCGCCGATCCCCCGGGGGATTATGAGAACCACCGTCCGCATTCCTATAACACCATTCTTGTCTACACCAATGATTTTTGTTGCATCTTCACGTCTAGAGTGTTACGTTGTAGACATCACCTCAAGGTGAGGTGAGCGGGCACGACAGTGTGATTGGACAAGTCGGCCGGCGATCGGGCTGCGCTGTGGCCCTGCGCGGCGGACAGGCGCGCCGTGGAGCGCGCCAAGGAGAGGAGGACGAAAGATGGTGTGTCGTGTTATGATGGGGTTGGGGTTGGCTACTGTAGTTCTGTGCGTGGCGCCGGTCTCGGCGGACCTGGTGCAAAGAGTCACCATCGCAGACTACTATGGCAACACCAACGGCGGTGAGTTCCTGTCGACGCCGCTCGACTTCGAGTTCGTGCCGGCCAGTTTGGGCGCCGGTCCGGAGTTTGAGACTTTTTGCGTCGAGGTGACCGAGAACATCGCCTTCGGCTCGACGTACTACGCCGCATTGAACACGGCGGCCGTCAACGGCGGCGCCGGCGGCGGCAACCCGGACCCCCTGAGCCCGCTGACGGCCTACCTGTACGGCGAGTTCATCACGGCTGCGCTGACGGGCTATGTGTACGACGTCAGCGACGGCGGGGCGCTGCGGGCCGCCAGCGCCGATGCATTGCAGCATGTGATCTGGTACATTGAGGAAGAGGAGGCCCTCAGTTGGACGCCCGGTGACGGCTCGCTGAGCGACGTGTTCTACCAGGATGCGGTCGCGAACGCCGGCGGCGACATCGGCGACGTCCGCATCCTGAACCTCTATGTCGACGCCCAGGCCACGCAGCCGGCCCAGGACCAGCTCGTCCTGACGCCGGAGCCGGCGTCACTGGCCCTGCTCGTGCTCGGGGCCCTCGGCCGGCGCACGCGACAACGGCCGTAGTACAGAGTTCTGAAAGCGCGCGGCCAACTGGCAAGCAGGCAGCACGGGCCACCGGCCCGTGCTGTCCGCGCGCCAGCGCCGTCGCAGAACACCCCCCGTCAGGCGTTCTTCAACGTGCTCTGCATGCTCCGCGCTTCGGCCAAGAAGCGGCTCGTGTACTTCAAGTCCACCCGTTCACATGCGCGTGTGGCCAGCTCGCCAATGCGCTGGTAGTCGGGATCCTCAGTACGAAGGTAGAATTCACCCGCCAGAATCACCAGGCGCAGGAGGTGTCGCAAGACCAGTCCTTCCTGCTTGATTAGATTGAGGGCCTTGACCGACTTGTAGAATTCGCAGTCGCGGGCGAAGGCGTCGCCCGCGATCCACTTCGGTTGCACAAAGGCCGGCTCCGGCGCAGCCAGCCGCGCCTCGAAGGCGATCTTCAGCATCTCCGGGAAGGTCGGCGGGTGCTCCTCTTCCTCCTCGTCCCACGGGTCGGTCCAGCGGGAGCGTGCTTCCTCAGGCGGCGGCTCGGGTTTGGCAACCGTCACGCCCAGGCTCACCAGCAGCGGCTCCAGCACCTGCGTCTGAAGCGGCCCCTTCGGCCGGTCCTCCGGGATGCGGACGTGCCGCACAATCGCCGGCGGCACCTCCAGGACCGCTTCCAAGGCCAGAAGCTTCTCGTCGCAATCGCCCTGGACAAGCTGCGCGGCCAGGTAGTCGCCAAAGAGGGGGTCCACGCTGCGGTAGTTCAGCAGGCGGTAAATGGATTCGTGCAGAGTCACATGGTCGCCGTCTTCCGCACGCTGAAGATAGCCGAGCGCCTGCAAGTTGTTGAGCATGAAGTCCAATTGTTTGTGAAAACGCTCCAGGTACTCCGCCCCGGCGAAGCGCTTGCTCAAGAAGTCGCGCACCTCGTGCAGTGTACCCGTCTTGGTGAGCAAAAAGATCAATACCGAATACGGCAACATGCCACGGCTGTACAACTTGGCCGGCCCCGCGGCGATCAAGGTCTTGAACTGCCCCTCGCTCCAGTACTGCTCCGTCGAGCGGCGTGACGGCTTCTTGCGTTCCAGCTCCTTGCGCATCCGCAGCATCCCCGGTTCCTTCGAGTGCGGGTCGATCTGCTCGTACTTCTTCCGCCATTTCCAGATCTTGACATCGTCCTCGTGCGCTACGGCATAGACGTGCCCGCGCGTGTCAAACTGGGGCCGGCCCGCCCGCCCGAACATCTGGTGCGCACTGCTGGCCGGAATCAGCTTCATCTCGCCGCGCTTGCCCTTGATGAGCGTCGCCAAAACCACCGCGCGCGCGGGGAGATTTATGCCGGCGGCCAGCGTCTCCGTACAGCACACGAGCGGGACGAGTTTCTTTTCGAAGAGTTCTTCGACCAGTTCCTTGTGGCGCGGCAGCACGCCCGCGTGGTGCACCGCGACGCCGCGCTGGAGCATCTGGGCCAGCTTGGGGCCGACGCCCTCCGCAAAATCCCCGCGGCGCTCTTGCAGGAACGCCTCCAGTTCTTGTTTCTGGCGATTGGTGATTAGCGGCAGACCCTTGAGCTTCTCCGCCAGTTCCCAGCATTCGTCGCGATTGAACGAGAACACCAGGGCCGGGGCATGGTAGTCATCGCCGGCGCCGGACACCATCTGGACAAGCTGTTCCGTCAGCAGGCGGTCCTCAACCCAATGGTATTCGAGCGGCACGCGGCGCTCCGCCGATGTCACGACTTGCAAACGGCGGCCGTGCTTCTGCTTGAGCCAGTCGGCGAAGTCATACGGGTTTCCGACGGTGGCGGAGATGAGCATGACGCGCACCGCCGGCGGCAGCAGCACGAGCGCCAGCTCCCAGACGATGCCGCGCTCGAGGTCATTGAAGTTGTGGAATTCGTCCATGACGACGCTGCCGACGTGGTCGAGATCGGCGAGGCTCGGATCGCGCCCGAGCAGGTGGTTCAGGAGAATCTCAGCCACCACCACGCGAATCAGGGCCTCGGGGTTCTCGCGCCGGTTGCCGGTGATGAAGCCCACCTCGCTGCGCGGGAACCCCCACTGCTCCACCCGCTGCTGAAACTCGCGGAACTTCTGCTCGGTGAGGGCGATCAGCGGCGTGGTGTAGTACAACCGCCGGCGGGTGTGCAGGGCCTCGTAGATGGCCGCCTCGGCCAGCAGGGTCTTGCCCATGCCGGTGGGTGCGCAGACGAGCACGCCGCCCTCGGCCTCGAACCACGCCAGGAGAGCTTCCTCCTGGAACGGATAAAGCTGGTACGGCACCGCCTCGATGAACTTCGTGCAAATTTCGTCGCGGGTCATTTCGTAGAGAATAGCCGCCCGCGGCGCGGGCGTCGCGGCTCCGAGAACGCCGCGACGTTTCGGCGTGGGGAGCATCGGCCTCCGGCTCGTGTGGGTTGCGGTACGCACGGGCCGGAGGCCCATGCTCCCCGCCGCGACTCGATGCAGCTCCTCAGACTCACCCCGCCGGCGGCTTGGTTCCTGCGGTCCACGCCGTACAATGCCGGGCGAATTCTGGACCCCGCGGGCAGGCATGATGAAGCAGCGCACGCAGAACTTCGCCCTCGGCCTGACGGCCCTGGCCTTCCTCGCCCTGTTCCTCGCAACGTTCATCTTCCTGTACCCGGCCTGGCAGGCCGGCGGGCGACGCGTCGAGCTGCACTTTCGCCACGAAGCCGGCATGGCCCCCCTCAAGATCGGCAGCCCGGTCCTGCTCGGGGATTCGCTGGAGGTCGGACGCGTGCGGCGGGTCACCGTTCGCGAACTGAAGGACGCCCCCGGCGAGGGTCCCTACCGCACCGTCTTTGTCGTCGAAGCCGACGTCAACAAGAGCGTCCCGCTCTACGGCAACTGCACGATCACGACCAACCAGCCCGCCATCGGCGGCAGCGGCTACGTCTCGATCACCAACGTCGGCACGCCGAACGTCCCGCTGACGCAGCCGATCCGCGGCGAGCCGCCGGCCAGCATGTCGGCGGCGGTGAGCACGCTCTCGCGGCGGCTGCTGGCCGAAGGCGGCCTGCTGGACCACCTGACCGACGCCGCGGACCCGAAGGTCGAGGGGGGCTTGATGTACAAGGTGCTCGCCAGCCTCGATGACGTCAACGCGATCACGCGCGAGCTGCGGACGCAGATGAGCCCCGCGGCCCAGTCCGCGTTGCTGCACAAGCTCCACATGATCCTGGATGACGTGAACGCGGCAACCGCGGCCCTGCGGAGCGAGCTGGCCCGCGGCGACGACGGTGCCCTGCTCGCCAAGGTCCACCTGGCCCTCGCGCACCTCGACGAGGGCCTGAGCGAAGCCGCCGCGCTGCTCAAGGAAAACCGCCCGCTCGTCCACGAGTCGCTGGCCAGCGTGCAGCGGTCAACACACATCGCGGAGCAGGAACTGCTGCCGGCGTTGCGGGCGGAACTCGATCCCGCCAACCCCGCCGCGACGCTCGGCAAGATTCACCTGGCGATGGACCGCACCAACGCGGCGCTGGCGGACGTGCAGACCATGACGGCCGAAGGCAAGCGGCTGCTGGCGCTGAGCCGTCCCACGCTCGAGCAGATTCTCCAGAACTTCCTCGACACCAGCGCGCAGGTGCGGACGCTGACGCTCGAGCTGATCCTGAACCCGGCCAAGCTGCTGTACCCGCCCTCGCCCGAGCGCGAAGCCCGGCTGGTCGCGTTTCGCGCGGCGAGCAGTTTTGCTGATGCCGCCGCGGAGCTGGATGCCGCCGCGGGCCGGCTTGAGGCGCTGCTGAAGACCGGCGCGCCGGAAGGCCGGCTGTCGCCGCAGGAGGAACAGGATCTCCGCGAGGTCTTCGACGCGGTCCAGGCGTCGTTTCAACGTTTCGAGCACGCCGAGCAAATCCTGTGGGACAAACTCAAGTGAGAACCGACGGGTGAGTGCGACCCCGACTGAATGTGACTTGCTGGTTATTGGCGGCGGTCCGGCGGGCTGCGCGGCGGCGCTGCACGGGCAGCGATTGGGGCTGCGCACGCTGCTGCTGGACCGGGCCGGCGTGGGCTCGCCGCGAAGCTGCACGGCATGGGTCGGCCCGCTGGCGAGCAAGTTTCTCGAAGACGCGGGCGTCAAGCTGGCCAAGGTGGGACAGAGATTCGCTGGTCTGCGCCTGTGGGCGTGGGACTTCGGCAAGCACGCGGCGGTGACGGGTGCGGACTGCGGCGGGTGGATCGCGGACCCGCCCGCGCTGCGGGTCGCGCTGGTTAGTGCCGCGCGGGCCGCCGGGGCCGAAGTTCAGCAACCGGCGGTCGTGGCCCGGCTGACGGCTGGCGAGCGGAGTGCGCGGGTTGAGCTGGCCGACGGCCAGGTGCATACGGCTCGGGTGGTGGTCGTCGCCGCGGGGGCCGGCTCGGAGTTGGTGCCGCAGCTTGCGCTGGCCGGCGGGTTGCCGCAGACGCCGGCGGCGGGGGGCGCCCAGGCGGTCTTTGAAACGTCATCGTCCGCGGCGGGCCTGGACGTGGTGCTCGGGGCGGTCCGCGCGTTCAAGCTGGCGACCGTGGCACGTTCTCGGACGCAGGTGTGTGTGACGCTGCTGACGCACGACCCAGCGACGCCTGCCACGGAGCAGCTTGCTGCGCTGTTGACGGCGGGTCAGAAGGCCGGCGCAATCCCGACCGGTGCGACGCCCAGCGTCCGACCAGTAGCGGGGCTGGCCGGGCAAGCCCTGGAGTTCGAGTCGCACACGGGCAAGCAATGTCTGCTCGTTGGCGACGCGGGCGGGTTCGTCGCCGCGTTCAGCAACGACGGCCTGTACCCGGCCCTGCGCTGCGGGCAGTTGGCGGCGGAGACGGCGGCCAAGGCGCTGAAAGCCGCGGTGCCGCAGGACGAGCTGGCCTCGTTCGACGCGGCCTGGCGGACCGACCTGGCGGACTACCTGCGCATGCCGAATACGGACCTGCCGCTGCTGTTGCCGATGGTGTTTGGAAACGCGCAGATGTCGCGCCGGGTCGCACTGGCCTTTCTACGGGGGCAGGGGTTCTGACAACCCTGGTTCACCCGACTATTATTGAGCAGATGGCTGAAAGTGCCTATCCGAACCCCGGACGCAAGTCCGGGGCGGGCGGCGAGTTAGCCCCCCGGCCCGCCACTGGCGTGGCAGGTTCTGTTTAGTAGCTACAGCACGTACGTAAGGCCGGAGCTGCCGTGAGCGCCGATTTCGCCGACGTCCACATCATTCACTACCCCGACGCGCGCCTGCGAAAGAAGAACGCGCCCGTGACGCACTTCGACGGCGCGCTGGCGGCCCTCGCCCAGCGCATGTTCGAGCTGATGGAAAAGGACGTCGGCGTCGGCCTGGCCGCCCCGCAAGTCGGCGTCAACCAGCGGCTGTTCGTGATGAACGCGACCGGCAAACCCGAGGACAACCAGGTCTTGGTGAACCCCGTCATCCGCGAGCCGCACGGCACGCTCGAGGCGGAGGAGGGTTGCCTGTCGCTGCCCGGCATCCGCGTGCAAGTCCGCCGCGCGCAGAGCTGCCGGCTGGTGGCCCAGGATCTTCAGGGTCGCCCGGTCGAACTGGAGCTGACCGACCTGCCGGCGCGCGTCGTGCAGCACGAAACCGACCACCTCAACGGGGTGCTCATCATCGACCGCATGGGACCGTCCGACCGCATCGCCACTCGCAAGACGCTGCGTGCCCTCGAAGATCAGCACAAATCCAAGTCGGCGCGGTGAGGTGGCGGCGCCGCTCTGCCGCCCCAGAATGCCACCGCCCAGCCGCCACGAGCGCCAAGGACTCAACAGCACCAGTAATCTGGATCGCCGTGCGCGATTCGGCCGCGCATGTCCGAGCCGACCGCGCGAGCGGTCGCAAGTATGTCCGCGAGCTGGCGCTCGCGGCCAGGACGGGCGCCGCCCATTCGCGCACGTCCATTCAGCCGGGGTGACGCGCGCAGGTCGTCGCATGACCGCGGCGCGATCTCGATTTATTTCTACGTCTTGGCCTCCCTGGCGCTCTTGGCGACTTGGCGGCTTCAGTTTCCGCGGCAGCGGCAGGGTGAGCGATGCGGATCGTCTCTCTCGGCACGGACGAGTTCGCGGTTTCCGCGCTGCGCGCGCCGGCGGGCGCGGGGCAGCAGGTGCGCGTCGCCGTCCGCTCGCCGGGCCGCGGGCCGCTACCGAAGGACGCGGGCCGCGGCGAGCGTCAGGTCGTCGGACTGCTCCGCCAGACCGACGAACCGGCGCACATCCCACACGATGTTTCGCAGCACCTGGTCGACGCTCAGTCCGGCCGCCGGGTCGCCGAAGCTCCGTAGCGACTCCCACAGACGCGCGCGGCCGTAGTCTTCGTCGCCGAAATTGCGGGCCTCGACCGCGCCGTCCGTGTACAGCAGCAGCAAATCGCCGCCGCAGAGCGGCAGGTCATGTTCGTGGTAGACCTCGTTCGGGCGCACGCCGAGTACCAGTTCGGCGTCGTGCGTCTCGAGCACCGTGCCGGCGCGGAGGATCAGCAGCGGCTCATGGCCCGCGTTCGTGTACGTCAGGCGACCGCGGGCCGGGTCCACCGCCACGAGCAGCAGCGTCACGAACCGACTGGGCAACATCTCGCGGCAAAGCTGCCGGTTCAGGCGGGTGAGGATTTCGGCGGGCTGGTCACAGCACTCCGCGGCGACGCGCAACGCGCCCTGCACGGATGACATGAGCAGCGACGCGGGCACGCCCTTGCCGGCCACGTCGCCGATCACCAGGGCCGGGCGCCCGTCGCACAGTTGCAGAAAGTCGCAGAAATCGCCGGCTACTTCGTAGGTCGGGTGAAACGCCAAAGCGGTTTCGAGGTCCGCGAAGTGCGGGCGCGGCGTGCGGATCATGCGGTTCTGAAGCTCGCCCGCGAGTTCGAGCTGGCGCTGCATCTCCGCGTTGCGCAAGCGCTCACCGACCAGTTGCGCGTGGACAAGCGCGGTCGCCGCCTGATATGCGACCGCCCGCAGCAGGTCGCGCTGGGCCTTGCGAAAACGCCGGCGGCGGTCGGTGTACACGCGCAGCACGCCGACCGGGTTGCCGCGGTAGATCATCCCGGCGGTCAACATGCTGACGATGCCCTGCTGGCGGGCCTGCTCGGGGTATTGGATGCGCGGGTCGGTCGCAACGTCTTCGACGTACACGATGCGGCCGGCCAGCGCCTCGTCGTCCACGCCGCTGGCCGCCCGCAGGACCGCCCCCTTTCCAACGTACTCCTCTGGCAGATTGTGGACGGCCTTGATGACCAGCTCGTCGGTCTGCGGGTCGTACAGTCTCATGCTACAGAACGGGCAGCTCATCACGCGGGCGGTTTCGCGCACGATGCGCGTCAGCACACGCTGGAGGTCTTGCTCCCCGGTCAGCAGTTCCGCGATGTCGCCGACCAGCGCGACCTCCTGCGTCGCGCTGAGCAGCCGCGCCTCCCGCCGCACCCAGTCCGCCACCTGCCGCGCGGCCCAGCGGGCCGTCACGACGGCGTGGGCATGGCCGCTGCGGTCGAGCGCGGACAGCTTTTCCCAGGCCTGCTGCAACGTCGCCCGGTCCACGCCGCCGGTCCGCTCCGGCAGCGGCCAACGGTCCGCGGCGGGCGGGCCGTCGCGAAACTCGCCGACTCCGACAAAGCCCTCGCGCCGCTCATCGACGACGATCGGTGCCAGGACGTACCAGACGGCCTGACTTTCGACGAACGCCACCGCCGCCGGCGGGTCGTGCGCGGGCACCGGGACCAACGCCAAGTTATCCGGCAGTCGCTCGAGCACGTGCCGCGTCAGCAGCGCGAAGTCGTTGGCCGGCGGCGAGGCGACCACAAGCCGCCCATGCCGGTCGAACACGCAGACGCGCAGCCGGGCCGCGCGGGCCAGACCGCCCGCGAAGTCTTCCAGCGACGCCGTTTCGAGCACTTCTCGGAGCATGGCCCGCCAGCGTAGGGGATTCGGGCCCGGATCGGAACCCCGCCCCGCCCCTCGCGGCGGAGGCGGACGGCCGTTATCATACGTGTTTGTCCTTTACCCGCTGCGGCGGGGTTAGTTGTGCGAGGTCACACCATGAAGAAGTTCCGTTTGTTCACCCCCGGTCCTTGTGCGGTCCCCGAGGAAGTCCTGGTCGAGATGGCCCGTCCGTTCCATCATCACCGGACGGACTGGTTCAAGGGCTACATGAAGCAGGCCGCCGAGAAGCTCCAGCAGGTGATGTGTACCAAGAACGACGTGCTCATCATCACCGGCTCCGGCACCGCCGCCGCGGAAGCCGCGATCGTCGGCTGCAACCCCCCCGGTGCGAAGCTGCTGACACTCGAGAGCGGCAAGTTCGGTGAACGGTGGGGCGAAATCGCACAGCAGTTCGGGCTCAACGTGGTGCGCCACGCGATCGAGTGGGGCAGCGCCGCCACGCCCGAAATGGTCGCGGACCTGCTCAAGAAAGACCCCGCCATCACCGCGGTCATGCTGGTCCACAGCGAAACTTCGACCGCGACGGCGTGCGATCTGAAGGCGATCGGTCAGGTGGTGAACCAGCACGGCAAGCTGCTGCTGGCCGACTGCATCACGTCCGCCGGCGCGTTGCCGCTGAAGCCGGATGAGTGGCACGTGGACGTGGTCATCACCGGCGCGCAGAAGTCGCTCATGCTGCCGCCGGGGCTGGGTTTCCTGGCCGTCAGCGCGCGGGCGTGGAACGTCATCGAGAACAACAAGTCGCAGCACGCCTACTACCTCAATCTGAACAAAGCCCGCAAGATGGCCAAGGAGAACGACACGCCCTTCACGCCGGCCCACCTCATGGTCCGCGGGCTGGTCAAGGCCCTCGACATCATTCTCGAAGACGGGATCGAGGCCGTCTGGAAGCGCGTCGCGGCGATGGCGGCGGCGACGCGGGCGGCCGGCCAGGCGATCGGTCTGAAGGTGTTCTCAAAGTCGCCGTCGGATTCCGTGACCGCCCTGTGTCCCCCGGCCGGCATCACCGTCAAGGACTTGCGCAACGAGCTGGAGAAGCGCTACGGCATTGAGTCGGCCGGCGGCCAGGACCAGCTCAAGGGCAAGATCTTCCGCCTGGGCCACATGGGCTACGTGGACGATATGGACACGCTGCTCGCCATCGGCGCGCTCGAACAGTGCCTCTACAAGCTGGGGCACAAGTTCGACCTGGGCGCCGGCGTGACTGCGGCCCAGAAGGTGTTTGCCGAAAGGCTGTAGCCCGCATCCGCATGTGCTAACGACGCGTGTGCCACTGCTCTGCGAGCAGCGCGGAGGCCGGTAAACCCCCAACACTGCTCACAGAGCAGTGGCACACGGCCGGGTAGCGGCCGACCTTCCCGGCGCGCCGGGTAGCGGCCGACCTCCTGGTCGGCCGTAGGAGTCCGAGACGTTTCGCACGGCGACGGCCGAGCAGGAGCTCGGCCGCCACGGCACGGATCGCAAGATCGCGCACCGGGGGTCTAAATAGGCGCGCGCATGGGCGGCGCCTGTCCGAGCCGCGAGCGCAAGAGGCTGTCGAAATACTCCCTCCGGAGTATTTCGACGGGCCGCGGATGGCTTGGCACGGCATCGGACCCCCGGGGTCCGATGGCCAAACCTGGCATTCCGTGAGGCGACGCCGAAGTACTTCGACAGCCTCGCAAGCTCGCGGACAAACTTGCGACCGCTCGCGCGGTCGGCTCGGATCTGCGCT
>CAYMXT010000051.1:0-21489 GCA_964394415.1 uncultured Planctomycetales bacterium | reverse complement strand
GGGGAGCATCGGCGTCCCGCCGGTGCGCGAAACCGCGCGGGGCGCCTCCGAACGCTTGGGCACGCCCGCGGGGCCATCGAAAGCGTCGGCTTGAACGAGCTGGTCACCCTTCACGGCTGCCGTGAATCCCGGCCCGATCCCACTTTCCACGCGGACCTGCGGAATCGCTGTCCTGCTTGGCGACATCTGGCACGCACGGCCGAGGTCTGGTAAACTCTACCGCGCAAAGGTCCGGCAACGGTAGCGCTTCCCAAGTGTTGGGAGGCACGCGAGTTACGGCACGAAGCGACGTGAGGACCGCACTTTGGAGAGGTGCCGCAGTGGCTGAACGGGCCGGTTTCGAAAACCGGTTGTACCTTACGGTACACGGGGGTTCGAATCCCCCCCTCTCCGTCAGACCCCGCTCCCGGCCACGGGGCGGGGTTTTTTGCTGAGCGATCCACAAGTAATCCAAGTCGTCTCACGTTGTGCCGCCTCGTGCCATTGGGTGCGTCGCCCCTGTCTATGACCGCTGATTCTGCTGCTCATGTCGCCGAAGCGGCCCGCGCGGATCGGTCCCCGCCACCGGTCGCGGCGAACCTGTCCCCGCTGCCGTGCGGGTCGCCGCCTTCGCTGGAGTCGGGGCCGCGGCGATCAACGGCGGTGCCGAAGATATGGAAGACACGCTTCGGCCCCGCCGCAGCTCTGCCAACCCAATCCGCGGCGTAAGTCCCCCGCTGAACTGACAGCCGCACGCCGTCAACTCGCCCTTGGTCGAGCGCTTACGTGCGGTCAAGGCTCCAGCACTTGCGTGCTCGCATCCAGTCGTCGGGTGACTTCGGGCGGCGACTCGCGCAGCAGCTCCACGCGGAAGTACTGCACGCCGAGGCGCCGCAACTCGGCCGCCGACGCGGTCCGCGGGCGCGGCTCGGCGTGGAACACCGTGTTGCGGCCCAGCGCATCGACGAGGACCGGATGAGACACACCGTTGCGGTCGCGCAGCTCCAGATCGTGACTGTGGCACGGCCAACCGCATTCGCCGCAGCGCGGTCCGCCGCCACAACCCGCGGTGTACAGGCAGTACCGCGTGTGAAACAGAGGCGGATGATGGTGCAACACGAACTCCAGCCGCGCCGGCGCGACTCGCGCGACGAGCGCCCGCCACGGCTCGATGTCCAGCTCGACGCCCGGTGTCACCCGCGTCAGCCCCAACTCCAGGAGCAACGCCGCGGCCAGGTCGTTCGCGGCGTTCAACGTGAAATCACCGATGAGCGGCAGGTCCGGCCAATTCCGCCGCAGGTGCCGCACGGCGCCGAGCGACCGCACGAGCACGCTATCCGGTCGCAATTCCGCCAGGCGATCCAGCGCGCCCAGTTCGCCGGGCATCAGCACGTGCGGCGCAGCCAACACGACCGCGACGCCCGCCTGCTGTGCCAGCTCGACGGCGCACGAGTAGTCGCCGAGCTGGCGGAAGTCGCAGTAAACGCACACGTCCGCCGCGCCGCGCCGCCACTCGGTTACCGCCGCGAGCTGCGCGCGGTCGCGGACCAGCACCGCGAGCGTCGGCGTGGCAGCTCCGGGTTCACCGGTTACCAGGGCGCGCAGGGCGGCGAGTGCGTCCGGCTCGTGGAGCGCATGGCGCGTCGCGGCGAACCGCTGCTGCCGCAGGTCGGCAACCAGTTGGCGGCGCAGCTCGTTCAGCACGCTCTTGGGGACCATGACCGGCACGGCGTCGGTCGGCCCCGTTGGGCCGCGCAGCGCGACCGAGCCAAGCTCGAAGGGCGTCTCCCCCAACCGGGCGAACTGGTCGCGCAGCAGCGCGGTCGTCAGGGGGTGCTTCTGAGCAGCAGCCAGCGGCTGCGGCCAGGTGGCCGAGGCGGCATGTCCTTCTGCGTCACGAAATGCCACGGCGACTATGCGGTCGGGCCGCACCTCAACCTCCGCGTCCACGCGCACACGGCGTCGAACCTCGTCGCGGGCGTAGGTGCTTTCCAGCCGTCGCCGGACCGCGGGATCGTCGGTCTTCCAAACCGCGCTGCCGGGCGCAATGGCCGCCGGATTCAAATCGCCGTCGCCGAATGCCAGCCGCACGCAACCGCGCTTGGGGGTCGGATTCACGCCGTAGATGCGGCCGCCCTGCTCGTCGCGATCGGGCGCGCCCGCGTCGAACACCACGCCGTCGCCTGGTTTCAGGTCGGCGCCGGCCGCGAGTTCCACGAGCACGCCGTGCGGGGTGCCGGCGACGGTCTGGCCGACTTGCACGCCGCGCTTGTGGGGAAAGCGGCCATGCACAAGCGTCGCGTGGTTGACGCCCGCGAGGTACCCGTGCGTCGTGCCGCGCGAGAAGCTCTGAATCAAATCACTCGCCAGCTCCGGCGCGGGCGTGAACGGCTCGTCACTTGCAACAGCGTCGAGGGCGGCACGGTACATCCGCGTCGCGGCGGCGACGTAGCACGCACTCTTGAGGCGGCCTTCGATTTTGAGGGCCGCGATGCCCAGCCGAGCGAGGTCGAGCACGCGGTCCCACGTGGCGAGGTCTTGCGCGCTGAGGGGATAGGGCCGTTCGTCGTGTGGCCGCGGCTGACCATCCACGACGAGCGTGTACGGCAGCCGGCACGCCTGGCCGCATTCGCCCCGGTTGGCGCTGCGGCCCCAGAGCACCTCGCTGGCCAGGCACTGCCCGCTGTACGAGATGCACAACGCACCGTGAACGAAGACCTCCAGCGGCATGGGCGCAGCGTCACGCAGCCGCGCCAACTCCGCCAGCGTCAGCTCGCGGGCGACGATCACGCGGCTCACGCCGAGGTCCGCGAGCACGGCGATTCCCTCGTGCTCAGTCTGCGTCATCTGCGTCGAGGCGTGGATAGGCAGCGTCGGCGCGAGCCGGCGAATCAGCCGGACCAGTCCCAAGTCCTGAACGATAACGGCATCCACGCCGGCGGCGGCGAGCGCGGCCAGGAACTCCGCCGCCCGCGGCAGCTCGTCCGGGAAGATCAGCGTGTTGAGCGTGACATAGCCGCGCACGTTGCGGTCGTGCAACCACGCGACCACGTCCGGCAATTCGGCACGCGTGAAATTCGCCGCGCGCCGGCGGGCGTTGAAGTCCTCCAGGCCGAAGTACACGGCGTCGGCCCCGTTGGCGACGGCGGCGCGCAGGGCCTCCCATTCTCCCGCGGGGGCGAGCAGCTCCGGCACCTGGATCGGCATCCCAGACAGTCTACGCCCGAACCCGCCCCCGGTGGTGCGCGCCTCCGGGCGTGGCGGCCTGCGGCCTCTGTATAATTCCGCGGGACATGAGCGGCGACGACGAACACGCGCCCCCCGCGACTGTGCTGACGGTCATCATCCCCATGCGCGAAGAAGAGCGCTTCGTCGCCCCGTGCCTGGATTCGGTGCTGGGCCAGCTTCAGGACCGGACGGACGTCGAAATCCTCTGTGCCGTCGGTACCAGCCGCGACCGCACACGCGACCTCGTCGCGGACTACGCCCGCCGCGACGCGCGCGTGCGGCTGCTCGATAACCCCCAGCGCATCGTCCCGACCGGCATGAACCTGGCCCTGCGCGCGGCGCGCGGCGCCGTGATCGTCCGCCTCGATTGCCACGCGGAATACGCGCCGGACTACATTGCGAAGTGCCTCGAAGTGCTCCAGCGCAGCGGGGCGGACAACGTCGGCGGGTACATGACCACGCTGCCCGGCGACGACTCTCCTGTTGGCCGCGCCATCGCCGCCGCGACGACCAGCCGCTTCGGCGTCGGCGGGTCCGCGTTCCGCGTCGGCGGCGTCGAGCAGGAAGTCGATACCGTCCCGTTCGGCTGCTTTCGGCGCGACGTCTTCGAGCGCTTCGGCGTTTATGACGAGCGCCTGGTGCGCAACCAGGACATCGAGTTGAACCACCGCATTCGCAAGGGTGGCGGCCGCATCGTCATCTCGCCGGCGATCAAGCTGACCTACTACAACCGCTCGACGTTCGCCGGCCTGCGCCAGCAGGCGTTTCACAACGGCCTGTGGAACCCGTACACGCTGTACCTGGTCGGGGAAGGTCTGCGGCTGCGCCACTTCGTGCCGCTCGCGTTCGTGCTCAGCCTGCTCGGGCTGGGCGGGCTGGGTCTTGTCTGGACCCCGGCGTGGCTACTGCTGGCGGCCGAGTTGGTCGTGTACATACTCGCCGCAACCGGCATGGCTGTCGTAGCCAGTCGCTCCGCCCAAACCTCGGCGGTATGGGTCTGGCTGGCATTTGTGCAATTACACGTTGCTTACGGCCTGGGCTCTCTCTGGGGCGTCCTGACCGCGCCGTTCAAGTTCGGAATTCCACCCGCGCCGGCCAACCAATCCAAAATCCAAAATCCAAGCTCCAAAATCACCCCCGATTAAACAGCGCGGCGTCCGCTTCTGCTTCGTTGCCTTGTTGCCTGCTGCCTTTCCCCTACTGCCACTCAATCGTGCTCGGCGGCTTGCTGGAGACGTCATACGCGACGCGGTTGACGCCGGGGACTTCATTGATGATCCGATTGCTGACCGTCGCCAGCACGGAATAATCGATGTGGACCCAATCCGCGGTCATGAAATCCTTCGATTCCACCAGCCGGATCACGATCAGGTTCTGTCCCTCGTACGACCGGCCGTCACCCATCACCCCGACGCTCGCCACCGGCACCAGCACCGCGAACCCCTGCGCCACCTTGCGATACCAGCCCGACGCGTGCAGCTCTTCGAGCAGAATCTCGTCCGCCGCGCGGAGAATTTCGAGCCGCGCTTCCGTCACGTCGCCGGCGATGCGGACGGCGAGGCCGGGGCCGGGAAAGGGATGCCGCCAGACCAGGTTCTCGGGCAAACCCAGCGCTTCGCCGACCAGGCGGACCTCGTCTTTGAACAGCAGCCGCAACGGTTCCACCAGCTCGAAGCCCAGTTCCGCGGGCAACCCGCCGACGTTGTGGTGCGACTTGATGACGGCACTGTGCCCGGTCGGGCCGTGCCCCGACTCGATCACGTCCGGGTAGATCGTGCCCTGGGCGAGCAAACGTGCGCCGGGGATCGCCCGGGCCTCGTCGCGAAACACGTCGATGAACTCGTGCCCAATGATGCGGCGTTTTTCCTGCGGGTCCAGGACGCCGGCCAGTTTCGTCAAGAAGCGCTGCCGCGCGTCCACCACGTGCAGGTCCATGCCGAAGTGGTCGCGGAAGGTGGTCTCGACGATTTCCGCCTCGTTGCGCCGGCACAGCCCATTATCCACGAAGATGCAGATCAGCCGTCGGCCGATCGCCCGGTGCGCCAGGGCCGCGGTCACGCTGCTGTCCACCCCGCCGGACAGGCCGCAGATCACCCGGTCTTCCGGCCTCACTTGCGTGCGGATGCCCGCGACCATCGCCTCGATCATGTTCTCGACGCGCCAGTCGCCGCGGCAGCCGCAGATGTTGTAGACGAAGTTGCGGAGCATCTGCTCGCCGTTCGGCGTGTGCGTGACCTCCGGGTGAAACTGCACGCCGAACACCGGCAGGGTCTTGTGGCGCACCGCGGCGACGGGGCACGCGGCGGTCGTCGCGAGCGGCTCAAAGCACTCCGCCACTTCCGTGACGACGTCGCCGTGGCTCATCCAGACGGAGATTTCGGCCGGCAGCCGCGCGAGGACGCCGACGGGCTGGTGGACGTGCAACCGCACGCGGCCGAATTCGCGGGTCTGGCCCGCGCGGACGGCACCGCCGAGGAGTTGGCAGGTAACCTGCATTCCGTAGCAAATGCCGAGCACCGGCACGCCCAGCTCGAAGATGCCGCGCTCGCAGCGCGGCGCTTCCTTTTCGTAGACGCTGGCGGGTCCGCCGGAGAGGATGATCCCCTTCACGTTCAGTTCGCGCAGCCGGGCGGGGGGCGTCTGCGGGGCCAGTAGCTCGCTGTACACGTGGTTCTCGCGCACGCGGCGCGCGATGAGTTGCGAATACTGGCTGCCGAAATCGAGGATCGCGATGGTTTCGCGGACGGTCATGGGCGTTCGATACCACGCCCGCGCACGACGGTCAATCAGGGACCACGAAGCTCTGCTTCGCGCATGGGGACCGCGAAGCTCCGCTTCGCGCATGGGGACCGCGAAGCTCCGCTTCGCGCATGGGGACCGCGAAGCTCCGCTTCGCGCCGGGCTCACACGCCGCGGCGCTTCGCGCGGGGCGCGTGACCGTTGCCGATCGTCGCCGCCGTGACCACGTGCAACAAGGGAATGAACGTGCGTCGATCGCTGCGCGGGTGCGCGATGAACACCTGGGACTTCATCAGCGCGACCGCGTGTGGATCACGAATGATGAAGGACTCGCCGCCGGACGTCACGATCCGAAACGGCTCGAACGGATCGCGGGCGAGCATCTCACGAATCGTGTCGGCGGTCATACGAGCATTGTACAGCGGTGTTCACGGCGCTCCCACGGGCTAGCCAGAAGTCGCCGGCGGTTCGAGGCTGATGCGCGGCTCCGGCGAAAGCCCCTGGGCGGCAACGCCCAGGTCGCCGGGTAGCCGCAGCGCTTACGCGCCGCGGCGCTTGGCGTGGGGCGCGTGGCCGTTGCCGATCAGTTCCACGCCGGCGATGTGCAACAATGGAACGACCGCGTAACGGTCCGAACGGGGCTCAGCGATGAGAACCTGTGACTTTAGAAGAACGACCAGGCCGGGCGAGCGAACCTCGTAGGCCACGCCGCTACTGGCACGGATGCGGAACGGCTGGAAAGGGTCGCGTTCGACAAGCTCACGAATCGACTCTTTGACCATGCTGTATTATAAGCCCACGGTGTAGCACGTTCCACTCGTGTGCCGGGATCAGCCGCGGCGCTCAGCTCGATGGCGTCGGCGAGTCGAAGGTGATCCGCGGCGGCGGCTCCGGCGACAGCCCGATGGGCGGCAGGATCACGGGTTGCGGCGCCGGCCGCGGCGATTCAGGCTCGTGCAACGCCCACAACGGCGCGATGAGCGGCAGCAGCCAGACCAGATCGCTGACCGCCCCGCCCGCACTTGCCAAGAGCACCCCGCTCGCCGTCATCAGCAATGCACCCAGCAGGTGCCGGGGTTGCACGCGCCGACCGAAGAACACCACGAGCGTCGCCCAAATGACCAGCAGCGCCACTACTCCCTTCGTGACGCGCCGCGCCAGGAGCACGCGGCCTTCCTGGGCCGTGCCCTGCGACCAGAACGACCACGCCCCGGTCCGAAGCGGCTCCATCGCACCACCCAACGGCCACGTGGCTTCCAGGACGGTCCGCAACCCCGCCAGCAGCCGCCGCGGCTCCGAAAGCTCGCCGACGGCCCGGCGGTACGCACGCTGAAGAAGCGGCCGGGCCTCGGGCGTCGGGGCGAGGTCGTGGTACCCGACGCTGCTGCCGCTGACACCGTTCGGCCAGCTCAGCCGCACGCCGTCCCCAACATCCGACGTGTCGCCGATGACGGCTTCTTCACGCGCGAGTAGCGTGGTCCACAGCCACCGCGAGAGCACACCGGCCGGGGCGGACGTTGGATTGCTTCGCCGATCAATGGAGAGCGTGTCGGTCCCGACGGCCCGCACATCGAAGCTCGGCGACCTGCCCGCCAGCGCCAGGGCGCCGGATTCGGCGGGCAGCGTGGGCTGCACACAATGCAGCAGGGCGAACGCACACGCCGCCGCGCCGCCGGCCAAGCTCACCGTACTCCACAACGTCTGCCACCCGCGCCGCCAGAAGTGCGCCACCAAAATCGGCAGCCCCAGCCACGCCCACGGCCACGCCACGCCCGCCAGAACGAGACAGACCGGCGCCAGCAGTCCGCTGAACGCCGGCAGCAGCGCCAGCGCCACCGTCCACGTGAGCAGGCACACCGGCAGCATGATCTCCGGCCGCGGCAGACACTCCAGCGTGCCGGGAAAGACGCAGAAGAGGGTCACGAGCAGCCACGCGCTGCCTTCCGTGCGCAGCCGACGGCCGAGCACGCACAGCCCCAGCAGCGTCAGCACGAAGAGCGCCGCATTCACTAACCGGGCCGGGGTCAAGTCCGCCTCGGCGAGCGTCGCGGCGTTCAGCCACAGTTCGTGGTTGCCCCACGTCATTGTGAGCGGACCGCCGCCGTCGGAAAGCGTGCTCGTCGCGTCCACCACGCGGGTGGCGGCGCTATGCGCGATGTAGACCAGCGGCGAACGAAGGTCGTAGCCCGGCACATCGCCGTAGGGCAGCTTCTGCGCCTCGGCCATGTAGAGGCCGCCGACTACGCCGTCGCGCGACCCCGCGGAGACCGGCGCCGTCGCGATCTGGTGAATCGCGAGACCCAGGCCGACGATCAAAAGCACCACCTGCACGCCCGCGGAAACCGGACCCGCGTGCTGCACGCGCTTGTTCGAGGCCAGCAGCGCAACGCCGCGCAGCAACCAGTAGAACGCGGCCCCGGTCAGACCGGCATAGCCCCACCACTGCCACGTGCGCGGGCCGCAGCACGCCGGCGCCGTCACGTCGCGCAAACCAAGCAGAATGCACGTACCCGCCAGCACGAGGGCATCCAGGTTGCGTGCGGTAAACAGCGGCTTCGGGCGAAAGGTTAGCGCCAGTGTCGCGACCGCCCCGAACCAGGCCAGCGTCGGCCAACTCAGGTCCGGCCAGACGCTTCCTGACGCGGTCGGCGGCGCACTCACGGCCTGGGAAGTCGCCGGTCCGCTGGCGGGCACGTCGGCTCCCCACGCGACGGTCGTGGTCAGTATCAAACCCGCGAAACAGATTATCCGCTGAATCCGGCTACTCATGCTGGTCTCACTCGGTCCCGCGTCGTCACTCGTCCGCCGCCCCACACCGGCCGCGCCCGGCCGCTCGGCATCCTACCGTCGCACGCGCGCCCGGCCCAGAGGTCCGCCCGCTGCGTCCGAAAACGCCGCGTCTTGGCCGACACGCCGGGCCGCAGGCCGGCGTACCACCACCTCATACACGCCGCCCGGCGCGCGGACGCGGTCGGAGCGCGCAGCCTGTTCCGCAGGTATTCGTCGGCGGCCCGCCGACATTCGGGGGGAAGTGGGCGCGGCCCGTAGCCACATTTCCGCGCGAGCGGTAGGCTATCGCAGCGCGCTGCGGACACGCGCCGCACAACTGTCCCACCAGCCTGGGTTGAGTTCATGGACCTCATCTATCTCGATAACGCCGCGACGAGTTTTCCCAAGCCGGACGAAGTCCACGATGCCGTCCGCGACTTCTACAGCAAGTACGGCGTGAATCCCGGCCGCACGGGCTGCGACCTGGGCGTCACCGCGGAGCAGATGATCCACGTGACGCGCCGACGGCTGTCCGCGTTCTTCAACCGCAGCCTGGTCGAAGCGGGTAAGACGAAGGACCCGAACCGCCTGATCTTCTCGCTGAACGCGACGATGAGCCTGAATCTCATCATCAACGGGACGGTGCGCGCCGGGGACCACATCGTCACGACGCTGCTCGAGCACAACTCCGTCATTCGTCCCGTCAATCACAAGGTCCTGGAAGGCGCCGAGGCGACGTTCGTCCGGCCCGACGCCGAAGGCTACCTCGACCCCGACGACGTCCGCCAGGCGCTCAAGAAGAACACCAAGCTGGTCATCGTCAACCACGCCTCCAACGTCACCGGCGTCGTCCAGGACCTCCCCGCGATCGGCGCGGTGTGCCGCACCGCAGGCGTGCCGCTGGCCGTGGACAGCGCCCAGACCGCCGGCGTGCTGCCGCTCGACATGACCACCTGCCACATCAGCTTTCTGGCGTTCACCGGCCACAAGGGGCTGCTGGCCCCCACCGGCACTGGCGGCATCTGCGTCGCCGACGACGCGGAAATCCGCGGCACCGTTTACGGCGGCACCGGCGTCCGCAGCGCCGACCGCTATCACCTGACCGAATTCCCGTATCGCCTCGAGGCCGGCACGCAGAACCTGGCCGGCATCGTCGGCTTGTCCGCCGGGCTCGAGTGGATCGAGCGGCGGGGGCTCGACGCCGTTTACCGTCACGAGATGGAACTGCTCGGGTTGCTGCAAGCAGGCCTGGCCGAGATCCCCGGCGTCCACGTGTGCGGTACGAAAAACCTCACGCGCCGCGTGGCGACGCTCTCAATCACGGTCGACCATTATGACCCCGGCGACGTCGGCACCATCCTGGACGTGGATTACGGGATCCAGACGCGGACCGGTTTGCAGTGCGCCCCGCTCATCCACGAGCACATGGGCACCATGCCGCGCGGCACCGTCCGCTTCTCGGTCGGCCCCACCAACACCCGTGCCGAGATCGAGCGCGCCATTCAGGCCGTTGCCGAAATCGCGGCGGATCGCCGCCCGGCCGCCCGAACGTAGCCGCCGCACGCCATACCTACGCAATGCCCGTGCGCAGACCGCACCCGGAACATGCGCGCCAGTGCGCACCGACCGTCCACCGCGTCGCGTTCTGATTTCGGCGCCGCCACCTCGCGCACCGTCATCATTCGGAGCTACCGGCAAGACCACGCCGGCGCCGGCATCTTGCCGGTGAAGACACACGCTGGCAGCCTGTGCCACAGGTTGCGTTCGGCGCTCTTAGACGCAGCCGGCCGGCTTCGGCAGGCCGGCAATGCGGCAAGCGCCGCGCTCCGGGCCGGTCGCGAAGAGTTTGTAGAGCTCGCGGACGCTCAGGCCGGCCTCGGTGCAAATCAGCCCCACCGGCGGCGCCAGCCCGTGCTCCTTCCAGTAGGCACGGATGAAGTTCACGATCCCCCAGTGCTTGTCCGACAACTGACTGATGCCCTCGTCCCCAGCGAGCGCCGCCGCCACCTGCTCGTTCCAGAGCCCGGGATCAATCATGAAGCCGTCGTTGTCGAGCTCGATGAGCTTGTCATCCACCTGCATGTACATGCACTCCTGAGTCGCCCGGCGGCGGACGAGGTCCGCGCCGCTGAGGCTCGCGCTGAACCTTGAGTGTATCGTACGCCGCTCGCGGTTGACAGGCGCGCCCGACCGCGGACGTGCGCGCCGACTCCGCGCCGTGCCGGCCGCCGTTTTCCGCAGGGCTGCCCTGCTGCATAAATTCCACTACACTCACTGCGTGGAGCGGCCGATGTGCCGGCCCCTGAACCGGACGCCGCTCGGATAGCCGGAGGTCGAAACGTGCAAGCCCCAGTGACCGTCGGGCCGACACCCCAGGCCAACATCAATGAAATCGCGCCGCTGATCGGGGCAACCCCGTTGCTGCGGATCGACTACCTGCTTGACAGCCGCCCGCGACGCCTCTTCGCCAAATACGAGCAGACCAACATGACCGGCAGCGTCAAGGACCGGATGGCGCTGCAAATCCTGCGGCGGGCCTACGCCGACGGCCAGCTCAAGCCGGGCGACACCATCGTCGAAGCCTCCAGCGGGAACACGGGCATCTCGTTCGCGGCCCTCGGCCGCGCCTTGGGCCATCCGGTACGCATCTACATGCCGAACTGGATGAGCCAGGAGCGTGTGCGGCTCATTCAGAGCTTTGGCGCGGACGTGATCCCCGTGTCACAGGAGCAAGGCGGCTTTCTGGGCAGCATCGCGCTCTGCGAGAAATACGCCGATGAGCACGCGCACATCTTCCTGCCGCGGCAGTTCGACAACCCCATCAATGTCGCCGCGCACCACGAGCTGACCGGCCCGGAAATAGAAACGCAACTGGCGGATTTTGGTGTGGCCGCCGATGCCTTTGTCGCCGGCGTGGGCACCGGCGGCACCGTGATGGGCGTCGGCCGCTACCTGCGGCGTGATGGCCGGACCGTGAAGGTGCATCCGCTCGAACCGGCGAACTCCCCGACGATCCGCACCGGCTGCAAAGTCGGCGCGCACCGCATCCAGGGCATCTCCGACGAGTTCATCCCGAGCATTCTCAATCTGAGGGAGCTTGACAGCGTCGTCGACTGCTGGGACGGCGACGCGATCCTGATGGCCCAGGCCCTGTGCAGCCGGCTCGGACTATCCGTCGGCATCTCGTCCGGGGCGAATTTCCTTGGTGCCGCGCAGGTTCTGGAAGAGTTGGGCGGCGACGCCACCGTCGCGACCATCTTCCCTGATTCCAACAAGAAGTACCTCAGCACCGACTTGTGTCGCAACGAGCCGGTGGGCACGAACTACCTCGCCCCCCGCATCACGCTACAGCGCTTTCGTGCCGTGCGCTGCCGCGGAGCCGAACGCTAAATCACCGTGCGCGAGTCGGCAGCGCAGCTCCGAACCGACCGCGCGAGCGGTCGCAAGCCTGTCCGCGAGCTGGCGCTCGCGGCTCGGACAGGCGCCGCCATTCGCGCAAGTCCATTTAGCACCGCACCGCCGGAAACCGCCCGGGCGCCCAGGAACGCCAAGGACGCGAACATGGACGAGAGCGCACGCTGGGGCGGACACGCCAGCGTCTGGAACCCATCCAGCATCCAAGATCCAAAACCGGGCGCGGGCGCCCCCCTGCGGTGGGTACAAAAACCTGGGTGCCCCGGCGTACGTCTCCACGCACGCCAGGGCACCCGCACCGGAACTCCTCTCCTGAGAGAGCTCGTGTAGTTCCTGTTTCCAGCCGGTGAATCACGGCCCCGCGCACGGCGGAACCGTCGTACTCACCTCCGCACCGCTCAGGGCCGCGGCCCCAGCCCCGGTCTCGTAGAACTCCACACCCAACAGACGATAAAACTGGCCATATGCGGCGGCCGGGTTCGCAACCTCCACACCGAACGACAGCACCTGCCCGTTGGCCAGATCGTTCGGTAACCCCACGCCGAGGCCGTCGTTCAGCGGCAAATCCGCGACCAGCAGAATCGGCTGCATCAGCGGCGGCGGCGGGGTCGTCAGCCGGACGTAGAACTCACTGACGCCGTAGAACTCAACCGGCTGTCCCGTGCGCAGCCGCAGCGGGACCAGCTTGAACGCCGCACAGTACTCCGAGTTGTTCGCCGGCACGGGGTACGGTGACATTTCCACGAACACGCGCATCGTCACCGGATTGCCGGCGGCATAGCGGGCCGGCACGGCGACTTTCCACCCATGGGCCGCCGCCAGCGACGGCGTGCTCTCGCCCGACAGCCCCGCGGCGTCGAAGAACTCGTCCACAAACGTGTCGAAATACTGCGGACCCGCCGGGCCTTGCAAGCCCGCGTCGCCCTGCAATCCCTGCGGCCCCTGGGGGCCGGCGTCGCCCTGCGGACCTTGCGCGCCCGCGAGGCCTTGTGGTCCGGTCGGCCCCGCGTCGCCCTGCAAACCCTGCGGACCGGCCACCCCTTGCGGCCCAACTGCTCCCGGCGGTCCGGTCGCACCCGCGGCACCGTCGGCGCCCGCCGGACCGGTTGGTCCCGTCTCCCCCGGCGGCCCGGCGGGGCCGGGCGCCGCGGATGCGGAATCCACTTGCGTAAGTTGCTCGGGAACCTCTGGTGCCGTGAGCCCCTCGCCAACCGCACCCGCGACCAGCCCATCCATCAGCCCGGCCTCTGAGCTGGCCAGCAAAGCGGTTTGGGACTGTCCGAGCGCGGCGAGTGCGACCGCGAGCGCTCCGCCGCCGAACAGCAGGTCACGCCCCCAATCCTGCAAGCCGAGAAAGCCACCCCCGCAACCGCCGGCGACCACCAGCGCGCCGGTCGTCAGCAGCATCGTTGCAGTTCGCAGCGCACGCGATTTCATTGCGGCACCTCCTGGGCGCCAAAGCTGTCGCGTCCGCCTAAACTGTCGCTCCATAGATAGATAGGCGCGCCGCGCCTCGGTTTTCAAGCCCCGCGGCCCGATACCCGGTGGTGCCGCCCACCACGGACCGCACCATTCACGGACGGCGACGTACCGCACGTGAGCGCGGGCTTTATCGGCGAACAGCGCCGCACGAGGTGTATTCAATGCCGAATCTTAAGCCGACCGATAAGTCCGCCGTTCGTCAGCACGCCGAACGCGGCCGCTACGACCGCGAAACCGTCTACGCCATCCTCGACGAGGCCCCGGTCTGTCATGTCGGATTTGTACAGGACGGGCAGCCCTTCGTCATCCCGATGAACTGTGCCCGCGACGGCGCGCGGCTGCTGCTTCATGGCTCGCCCACGTCGCGTGTGATTCGCACGCTGGCGGCCGGCGCCCCCGTCTGCGTCACTGTCACGCTGCTTGACGGCTTGGTCGTGGCTGCCGAAGCGTCGCACCACGCGATGAACTACCGCTCGGTCATGATCTTCGGACGGGCCCACGAAGTTGCGAACCCCGCTGAGAAGCGTGCGACGCTCAATCGCTTTGTGGAGCACTTCTTCCCGGGGCACA
Source organism: uncultured Planctomycetales bacterium (assembly GCA_964394415.1). GTDB lineage: Bacteria > Planctomycetota > Phycisphaerae > UBA1845 > Fen-1342 > JAGVEP01. Next base: position 7,308 of record CAYMXT010000051.1, on the reverse strand, counting down.
TGCAACACACGGGGCCGTTGCGCGCTGCCGATGTGGATGCGGTTGCGGTGCTGGCGGTGCCGCTCAACGAAGTGTCCGCCAAGATCCGCGCGGTCCCCCCGCAGCCGGATACGGAGCACACGCCCCCGCGCTGGGCCGGCGAGATTCCCCTGCGCCTGACCGCGCTGCCTCCGGTCGCGACCACCGGCAACACCGCCGCGCTGCCGCCCACGATCGCCGACTTCACACGACCGGGACTACTGAGGTAGTAGCAGGCTGGGCGTCGCCGCGCTACGCCCAGCCTGCCAGTCGGCTCAGGCGGCCGGCAACGCCGTGTGCCACTGCTCTGTGAGCAGTGCGCAGGCCAGTGAGCGTGCCCCGCTGCTTGTCCCGGCGCGCCGGGACAGTGGCACACGGCCATCAGGCGACGCGGCTTGTGGTCAGATTGCGGTTGATTTGGGCCGCCCAGCATTGGTAGACTGCCCGTAGAGGGCGGTCCCTCGGCGGTGTGCCGCGCGATTGGCACAGGGTTTTGCAAGGAGAACGTGCAATGAACCGACAAGCCAGTTTTGCATTGGCCGCGCTCCTCTCCCCGCTCGTGATCCTCGGGGGGGGGGATGTCCACCGGGCGCAGTAACCGAACTTACTGATCCCGATAGCGCGACGGGGGAAACCACGGGGGACACGACGTTCATTCCAGGCAAGGCGCAGCCGGTCGAGGGGCCGCAAGGCCCTCAGGGTGAACAGGGGCCGCGCGGACCGCGGGGTGAGGAAGGACCACAGGGTGAGCAGGGCTTACAAGGAGAGCAAGGCCCGCCCGGCCCGCAGGGACCACAGGGCGAAGTAGGACCTCCAGGACCGACTGATTTGGTCTTTTGGGGACACTTCCAGGGCGAGCAGCCGGCGACGATAATCGAAAGCGGGGGTCCGGCAACTGCGCTCAGCTTCCTGCGCACCGACATCGGCGTCTACCACCTGACGTTGGATTGGCCGCGTGGCCCGGTCGCGGTACTCGCAACCGGGCCGGGCGAGCGTTTTGACAACGGCGACACTCTCTCGACCACTGTCTCCGCCGGATGGAGTTCCGAGAGCACCGGGGATCGCCTCGTAATTGAAGTGATCATCTGGGTTGCGATGCCGGATCTGTACAATCCCGGGTGGATTGTCATGGGTCAGATGGATACGGATTTCTCCCTACTTGTATTCCACGACCGATACCAGTAGCACATCGGGCGGTGCCTCGGGCTGTGTGCCACTGGCCCGGCGCGCCGGCGAGCACCTTCGCGAGTATTTGCCCTACTTGCGCTCCGGCCACCGGATGCAAACCCGGCGCATCGCCGCGCGCGCAGTGTCGGAAGTGGAGCACGTGAACGGCGTTTCCCCGAACCACGAATAGCGCGCGATACCGACGATTTCCCGGGCCGAACACCAATTGGCGGATTTCCTCTGCGAAATGACGACTCTCGCGGGCGAGCGCGCAGCGGTGAGGTTGCTCGCGCAAGGTTTCCAGCGCATCCATCAGCCGGTTATACCAGCGAACCGCGTTGAGCGGAGCGCGTGCCGCCAGCCAGCGGTAAACCGCGCCGACTCCGCGCTGGCGGAGGCCTCAACGCTGACCTGAAAGCTCATGTCTGCTTGGGAATCCCGCGTTTACGCCGCATTGTGGCGTCGAATTCCTCCAGCGGAACTCCGGCCCCGCGCGCGACGGACCGCAGTCCACGGCGGATCCTCTCCATGGCCCCGACCTCATCGAGCAGCCCAAGCAGCCTTTGATACGCCCGTGCATCCTGCACCACGACTTCCGCGCGGCCGTTCACCGTGAGCACCTGCGGCTGACCGGTGCGTTTCAGTCGCCGAATATGCGCCTTGGTGTGGCGCTGAAAATCGGATAGCGAAAAGATCTCAGACGGCTGGACCATTTCGGCACCTGTAAATTTCCTGCCGATTTCATGTTACCAGGAGGCCCGGCCGTCGTCTACTGGCGCAGTGGCACACGGCGTACCACACTGCTTGTCCCGATGCGCCGGGCCGGCGGCACACGACACACGGTGTGCAGCGGCCAACACGTCATCGCAGGTGCGTCGAGGGGGCGCACAGGCTGGGCGTCGCCGCGCTACGCCCAGCCTGCGCAGTGTGTCGAACCTAAATCACCGTGCGCTATTCGGCAGCGCAGATCCGAGCCGACCGCGCGAGCGGTCGCAAGTATGTCCGCGAGCTTGCGCTCGCGGCTCGGACAGGCGCCGCCCATTCGCGCACGTTGATTTAGGCCGTGGGCGCCGTCCGCCGCCGCCGCAGGACCAACGCCCCAGCGGTCAGCAACAACATCGCCAGCGCCGCGAGGCCCCACTCGGAAACCGTCGGAATGCCCTGCACGTCCGCGACGAGCCGGAAGTACTGCACTTCCGGTTCGTTGACGTCCAGCGCGTACAGGTCGTACTCCGTGTCCGCCGCATCCCGATCGCCAATCATGAACAGTTGGATGTTGCACAGGTCTTCCGCCGTCAGACCGGCGCCGTCGGTGACCCAGCGCACGCCGCCCTGCGGGCGCGCGTGCCCGACCGGGTCCACGTACACGACCTGCCAGCTCCAATTCCCGGTGTGCGGCGGGGCGTCGAGCATGTGCGGCGCCGCGGGGTCCACCGGAACCTGGACCGGGAACATGGTGATCTCGTTGAGGCGGTGAAAATCCACACCCTGCACGCCGAAGCGCGTGCTCGTCAGCGTACAGCTATTCCCTTCCGTCACGATTCGGGTACAGGCGGAGTGCGAGGTCGTCTCCATCGTTTCCTCGACCCACTGCAACCCGGCCGTGGTCCGGACGATGCGCGCGATCTCCCAATCCGGCTGCGGCCGAAACTTGCACGTGAACGTGCGCTTCTTCGGCGGACCGGCCTCATCCTGCACGCTGGTAACCGCGCCGACGGGAACCTCCGTCGCCGGCTGGTTCGGGCCGGCGTCGTTCTTGTACCCGTGCGTCTCGCTGATGCCGTACTTGTCGGCGTTGTCGCCCGTGACGGTGATCGTCCACGTCTTTTCGTTCGTCTGGACGTAGAGGTTCTGACGGGCGATCCAGATCGCGCCGCCGACGTCCGTGGGGTAGGGCGCCCCCGCATCGCCGACCGGGACCCACGGCCCGCCCGGCGGACGATGCGTGCTGGGGTCAATCGTCGAATACCACGTGCGCTTGCCGCAGACGCAGCGCTTCCAGTAGTGGAAATTGGTGTGATCGCACCCCCCGGCGTTGTTGTAATTGTCCTGATCGATGTCCACGCACGCACACGGCGCCGTGCTGCAACCCGTACAAACCGTGACCCATCCGAAGCTGACCAGCTCCTCGCAGGGGTCTCAGAAGTGCGTCGCGTCACTGCCGCAGCGGAAGAGCTTGTGCAGCTCCTGGCATTCGTCGCCGACGATCCGGCAGTCCGTCACGACCATCACGTAGCGCCAGCGGATATCCGGCTCCTGCTTGATCGGCAGGCCGTTGTCGCAATCGCCGCCCTCAATGAAGCGGTGGTTGCCCCAGCCGCCCAGGGCGTCGCACTGCGCCGCGGTCACGCCGGGCACACAGGTATTCGAGCCGTCGTTATTCCAAAGGAAACAACACCCCTGCTGGGCGCGCGCTGGCGCCACCAAGGACACGACGGCCACGATGGCCGCCACGAGGCCGGTAGACGCGCCGGGGCCGCGCGCCCCCGACCAACTGCGTGTGCTCACACTTCGCTCCTTTCGATACCAAAGACCTGGAGTGCTGTCACGACGTCGGGACAGCCCGAACGCCGGCACGATAGCCGGGTTGGATCGGACCGGTCAAGCAACCCGGATTCGGGCAGCGCTCCGCCGCACCGGCGTTGCCTGTGCCACCCGCATCCTGCTAAGATACCCTCACGTCGCGGGCGTAGCTCAATTGGTAGAGTACCAGCCTTCCAAGCTGGTTGTTGCCGGTTCGATCCCGGTCGCCCGCTTTCTTGAACCGCGTCGCACGCCGTAGCTGAGTCTTGCGTCACTTCTGATGTTACATCTACTTGGCCGATCATCGCCGCGTCCCTCAGGATTGCGGCCCATTGCCCAGTTTTGAACCGTCTTGCGGCACGTTCCGCCAAGCTGGACGCCCAGCGCCGTCGACGTTTCTGTCCGCTTGCCGCCGCGTCCGTTGTGCCGGTCGCGCGCAGGCGTTCGGGAGCCGGAGCCGGGTCGATGCTCGGCAGCGCGGCCAGCGCCGCCGCCGTGTCGAGTAGCCGCGGATCGGTGTAGTGTTTGAGCGTCACGCGGTAGTCGCCGTGCCGCATCAACCGTTGTGCCGTCTGCGGCGCTCGCCAGGCCTCTCCACCGCGAAGCCGGTTTCGTGGTAACCTGCTGGGGAGCGTGGGCGTTTCCGCCCGCAGCATGTTGGCGTTCTCGCCGCCAACTCAGAGCCCTGAGCGAATGCCACGGGTCCGGATGAGGTGTTGTCGTGGGTGTGCGTGCCCTTCGAGCCCGTATCGAATGCGATCGTGACACGCTCTTGCAACTGTGGCGCACGCACTGCGTATTCAATCGACGGTTGCCGACGGCCATCGGCTGGCTCTTTCGAATGCGCCGCGGGGAGTGCGGCGCCGATGACGCTCAGCGCGCGCTCTACCAGGAGATCGCCGACTTCATCATCGCTGCGCCAGCGAAGTCGAATTTCGACTACCTGATGAACAGCGTGAGCAAGTCGAAGGGCGCGTGGGCACCTGGCTCCGCAGGGGAAATCAAGTTCAAGACCGAGGTGGACGGACAGCAGGTTGAACGCTCGGGGGAAACGTGGGCGAAGCGCGCCGCCGCGCTTCAGTCGAATGGGGCGTTGCTTTACCGCAAAGACGATGTCTATGGCGACCTGCCGCTGTCGCTCACGGCTGTCGTGATCCGCGAAGCCGCCGCCGTCATTGCTAGCTACGACGGGCTCGTACACCATTGGCGTAAGGAACACTCGGAGTGGCTGAAGTCCAGGACGGCGTGGGAGGCGAACGACGAGCACAAGAAGTACCTCGCCCTGCGCCCACTGTTCGATTTGTTCGAGCAATCTGTCGGTGGCAAGGCCGGCAAACGCCGCGAGCGTTGGCACTTGTACCTGGCTTGGCTCCGAGAGAACCCGCAATTGGCGGCATGGCGTGGGGCGCAGGGGGTCGTTCATCCCATTGACGAGAAAGCCGCGGCGCGGATCGCAAACGCCAAACCGTGGAAGAAGCGTTCGGTCGAGGCCGCGGAATTCTGGAAGGTCAACCCGGAACTGAAGGAGCTCGACCGACTGCACGGCTACTACGAGCGCGAGTTCATCCGACCGCGCAAGACCAAGAAGAACCCGGACGGGTTCGACCACCGACCGACGTTTACGCTGCCGGACGCCATCGCGCACCCCCGCTGGGTGCTCTTCAACGCGCCGCAAACCAGCCCCGAGGGATACCGTGAGCTGCGCCTGCCGGAGCGGCCAGGGGCACTCGGTTCGGTCAAGCTGCGCTTGCTGACCGGTGAGAAGACTGCCGACGGCTGGCCGAACGCCTGGGTCACGGTGGCATTCCGGGCCGACCCGCGCCTCGCGCAATTCGTGGAACGCACGGAGACGCAGAAGACTCGCAAGGGAAGGAACAAGGGGGCCGACAAGGTGGTCACGGTCTTTCGCTTTATCGACCAGCAGCTTCGTTGCGAACGCCCCGCGCAGATCAGCGGTGCGAAGCTCATCTTCAAGAACATCAAGCTCAACAACGATGGCTCGCTCAAGTCGGCTACACCCTACATCGTCTTTGCCTCCACGATCGACAATATGCCGTTGACCGAGCGGGCCAAGGCGATCCAATGGTCCGAAACCGGCGAGGTTACCAAGACCGGCAAGAAGCGCAAGACCAAGAGACTCCCGCCGGGCCTCGTCACCTGCGCCGTGGACCTCGGCCTGCGAAACCTTGCGTTCTTGACGATCGCGACGAATGCGGACCATCCGCAGAACAACGGCCCTAGCGGCGTTCGCGTAATCCGCTCGCGCAACCAGTGGCTGGGCTTGGAGGAGACCGCCGGCAGCCATCCGGGCCGTTGGTCCGCGGGACCTGATCTCGCGCACATCGCCAGCCACAAGCGCGAGATCAAACGCCTCCGCCGCTTGCGCGGCAAACCAATTAGGGGTGAGCAGAGCCACGCCGAATTGCAGGGGCATATCGACCACATGGGGCAGGACCGGTTCAAGAAGGCCGCTCGCGCGATCGTCAATTTCGCACTGAACGTGGCCGGCGCGGCCAACAGGAGCGGCGAGCCGTATCCCCGCGCGGACGTTCTAGTCGTCGAGAAGCTCGCCGGCTTCATACCAGATGCCGAACGCGAACGCGGCATCAACCGCGCTTTGGCCGCCTGGAATCGGGGGCAACTTGTGACGCGCATCAAAGAGGTCGCCGCCGACGCGGGCTTGAAGGTGTTCGAAGTACACCCGGCGGGCACGTCGCAGTGCTGTTGCCGCTGCGGTGCGCTCGGTCGGCGCTACTCGATCGTGCGCGACGAGCAGTCGGGCGGGCCCAGCATTCGGTTCGGCTGGGTCGAAAAGCTGTTCGCATGTCCAAATCCAAAATGCAGGGGACGCGCTCCCGAACAACCAGACCGGCCCTTCACGTGCAATTCCGACCACAATGCGTCGGTTAACCTGCACCGCCGGTTCGTCCTCGATGATGGGGCCGTCGCGGCGTTCTTCGCGTGGAAAAACAAGAGTAAGGCTGGGCGTGAATCCGAGTTGGATCGGATTGACGACGCCTTGCGACCCGTGTTGGAAAAACTGCACGGAATCGTGCGGCCTGAACTGGGCGCACCGTTCTGACTGTGTGGTATACTGATCTTGTGGAGCATCGGCGGGGTAGCGTCCGCCCGCCCGGCGGCTATAGGCAGGCCGGGCAGCCACACAGTCGTCGTTTTTGAGTGTCAAGAAGTGCTGGCGCGCCTCGGCTCTCTGGCCTTGGCCGATACCGGAAGGGGCGACCCTCCCGCGGCGGCACGACAACGACGGCACCGATCAGTCTCGCGTCGGCGCGGCACTCGCTACGTTGGCGCGGCCGCTCTTTGAAAAGTCGGTGCGACGCGGCGCCGCCGCGCGGCCCGCGAGTGCGACGGTGCTGAAGGGGGGGGCCTGGGCACGCTCGCGGCTGGGTCCCCAGCGGGGCCTGCGCGTTATTATCGCCTTCTGCGGTAGTCTCGATGTTGCCAGACAGCGTGAGAAACCGGCCTGCTCGCCAGAGCATCATCAAGTCGAGCATCCAGAGCAGGTTGCGAGTGCGGCTGCCGCGTCGGCCGACGCGGCCCTGATCGGCGGACACTCGAGGTCTGGGCTGCCACGCTCGT
>CAYMXT010000050.1:0-21743 GCA_964394415.1 uncultured Planctomycetales bacterium | reverse complement strand
TCACATCCTGTCAATGTGGCCGCCGATGATGGGCGCCGCGGCTTCGGACTTCGAGCTGCAATCGACGCAGGCGGCAGAGGCGGCGGCGCTGGCCGCCGTGCATGCCGCCCAGGCCCAGCTTCAGGCCGCGGAGGCCGACCAGCGCATGGCGGCCATCGAGCTGGAAAAAACGATCATTCGCTCGCCGATCGACGGGATCGTGATCTCGCGGAACGTGGACGCCGGGCAGACCGTCGCCGCGTCGCTCTCGGCCCCGACGCTGTTCACGATCGCGAATGATCTGACGAAGATGCGCGTCAACGCCGCGGTGAGCGAGACGGATATCGGCCGGGTGTACGAGGGCATGCCGGCCGAGTTCCGCGTGGATGCGTTTCCCGGTCGCCGCTTTCGGGGCACCGTCGCCCAGGTGCGCTACGCGCAGACGGTGGTGGACAACGTGGTGACCTACACGACGCTCATCGACGTGGACAACTCCGACCTGTCGCTGCGGCCCGGCATGACGGCGACCATCCTGCTGCAAGTCGCGAAGGCCGACGACGTGCTCATGGTGCCGAACGCCGCGCTGCGCTTCAACCCGCAAACGCAACCGGCGGACGCCGACTGGGCCCGCCCCGGCCGCGGTCGGCCGCTCCAGCCGCGCGTCTTTCGGCTCGCCGGCGACGCCCTGGTCGAAGTGCCCATCGAACCGGGCCTGAACGATGGCTCATTCACCGAGCTCAAGTCCGGCGAGCTGAACCCCGGCGATCGCGTCGTGATCGAACAGCAAGCGCGCGGCGGCAACGGCCCGCGTCCGAGCGGCCCGCCGCGCATGCCACGCATGTGATGGACAAACCGCTGATCGACATCCGCGACGCCTGGAAGACGTATCACCTCGACGAGGTGGAAATCCCCGCGGTCCGCGGCGTCACCGTGCGGATTGAGGCCGGCGAGTTTGTCGCCGTCACCGGCGCCAGCGGCTCCGGCAAGTCCACGTTCATGCACTTGCTCGGCGGGCTGGACCAGCTTGACCAAGGCACGTACTTGTTCGAGGGCCAGGCCGTGGAGCGGCTGTCGCGGCGACAGCTCGCCCAGTTGCGCAACCGCCGCATCGGTTTCGTGTTTCAGAGCTTCAACCTACTGCCGCGGACCGCGCTGGTGGACAACGTGGCCTTGCCGCTGAGCTACCAGGGCGTCGGGCGCCGCGAGCGGCGCCGCCGGGCGACGGAGATGCTCGCGCGCGTTGGCCTGGCGGATCGCCTGAAGCACCATCCGAACCAGCTTTCCGGCGGGCAGCAGCAGCGCGTCGCGATCGCCCGCGCGCTCGTCACCCGGCCGGCGGTCGTGCTCGCCGACGAGCCGACTGGCAACCTCGACACCGCGACAAGCACGGAAATCATGACGCTGCTCAAGACGATGAACGTTGAGCACGGCGTCTGCATCGCGCTGGTCACGCACGAGCCGGACATCGCGGCGCACGCCGGGCGGCGAGTGGTCTTTCGCGACGGGCGGGTCGTCCGCGACACGGCGATTGAGCCCCCACAGAGCTGACATGAGCCCACTGACCGTCATCGCCGAGTCGCTGCACAGCCTGGGGAAGAACAAGGTCCGCACGTCGTTGTCGATCCTGGGCATTGTTATCGGCGTGGGGGCCGTCATCGCGATGGTCGCGGTCGCGACCGGGGCACAGCGCAAGGTCGAGCGGGAACTGGCCGCCATCGGCGACGACTGGCTGATGATCATGTACTGGGGGATGCAGCGCAGCGGCGTCCGGCGCCAGCAGACGACTCCGCCGAACATGACCCGTGACGACGCGGAGGCGATCATCAAGGAGTGCTCCGCGGTTCGTGCGGTTTCACCCACCAACCGCATCACAGCGCAGGTTGCCTCCAGCTTCGGCAATTATCAGACCTCGGTTTTCGGGGCCTATCCCGCGTTCTTCGACATTCGCCGGTGGAAATGCAGCGAGGGTCGCTTGCTCACCGAGGAGGACATGCAGACGTGGGCGAAAGTCTGCTGCATCGGCACGACCGCCGCCCGGGAGCTTTTCGGGGCCGTCAACCCGCTCGATCAGACCATCCGCGTCAACCGGGTGGCGTTCGACATCGTGGGCGTGCTCGAACCCAAGGGCACCAGCAGTGACGGGCGCGACTACGACGACGTGATCCTGTTCCCATTCACGTCTTTTCAGCGGCTGATTGCCGGCAATGAACCCTCCGGGACCGTGCTCGCCGCGGCGAAGGCCGGGACCAACCTGGAAGTTGCGAAGCAGCAGATTCGGGAGCTGCTGCGGCAACGACATCACGTTGCGGACGAGGAAGACGACACCTTTCGCATCTTCGATCGTTCGCTCGCGGCCCAGGCGAACGCCGAAGCCACGCGGACGTTCAACCTCCTGCTGACCTCGATCGCGTCGATTTCGCTGCTGGTCGGCGGGGTCGGGATCATGAACATCATGCTGGTGTCGGTGACGGAGCGGACCCGCGAAATTGGCCTGCGGATGGCGGTGGGCGCCCACGGTCTGCACATCCTCAGCCAGTTTCTGTGCGAGGCCATTGTGCTCTGCATCCTCGGCGGGCTGGTCGGTTTTGGGGCCGGCTGGGGAGCGGCGCGGCTGGTGACCGTGAACTTCGGGTGGGACACCGAGGTGTCTTTCTGGATGGCCGGGGTCGCGATTGCGTTCGCCACGGCCGTCGGCGTGTTTTTCGGGTTCTACCCGGCCTGGCGTGCCAGCCGGCTGAACCCCATTGACGCCCTGCGGTACGAATAGCCCATAAAACGGACAGGAAGTGCCTTGTAATCACCCGGCGGCTTCCGCTAACATGGCTACTAGTGATCCTGGCGTAACCGGCAAGGTTGGGAAGGGTTGAACACTATTCGTGCCGCAGGCACATGTCGCGTCCGGCGAACGCCGACGAACGTGGAAGGAGCATCTCCATGCAGTCTCTGTGCGCGCGTGGTTTCTCGTTGGGTCTGATCGCGTTGCTGGTGGGCGCGTTGCCGGCGCCGGCCGCCGGGCAGACTTGGATTCAGTTCGGTCAGGACGGCACGTGGTACGCGGCTGAGAACGTCGCCACTCCCGCGCCGGACGTCGCCGTGCCGGCATATGACGCGGCCACGCTGGACGTACTCTTCGATCTCCCGGGCGTCCGGCTCGAGCCGGCGGAGTACGGCGGGGGCGCGTTTGTCCGCGTGTCGTGTCCGCAAGCGCCGCTCGCCGGGGCCGTCGGCACGCCGGGGCTGCCCGTTATCCGACGGTTGTTTACCGTGCCACAGGATGCCGCGGTGGCGTTGGACGTGTGGGAGCATGCGCCGGTGGTTGTGGATCTGCGGGCCGCGGGCTTCGCCGTCCCGGTTCTCCCGATGCGCGCCCCACTCAGTCTGCTCGACAGCCCGGCGCTCGCGGGTGAGTACCCCTATGACGCCGCGGCGTATGCGGCGGACGACTTCGCCCCGGCACAGCGCGTCGTAGTGACGAAGATCGGCGAAGTGCGCCACCGCGACCTGTACCTGCTCGAAGCGCGGCCCGTCGCCTATAACCCGGGCGCGGGCCTGCTCGTCGCCTGGCCGCGGCTGGATGTCCGGCTGAGCTTCTCCGGCGGGCGCGACTTGACGGGGCTGCGCACGGCGAGCGGCATGTTGGCGGCGACGCTCAACCCGCCGCCGGGCGCCCGCGGCCCGGAGACGGGCGGCAAGTTGCTGCTTGTAATCGCGCAGGATTTTGTGGGGACGGCCCCGGTCACGCAGTTCATTAACTTCAAGACCAGCCAGGGGTTCACGGTCAACACGTATGTTCCGCCGGTCGGGCAGTACGCCCCGGTCATGCGCACGTACTTGCAGAGTCTGTACGGCACGCCGGACGAGCCGGACTACATCCTGATCGTCGGCGACGCGAACTACAACGCGTGGCAGATCGAGTCGGGCTACGTCGTGGCGTGGTACAGTCTGGGCACGAACTACTATTGCCGTACGGACATCCCGTATGCCTGTCTGAATGACGCCAACGACTGGATCCCGGACGTGCCGATCGGACGGTTTCCGGCCCGCACCGTGAGCGAGTTGCAGAGTGAGATCGACAAGACGATCTACGTGGAAACCGGGAACTACGCGGATCCGAGCTACACGTTGCGGGCCGCGATGGCCGCCGGACCGGAGCCGCTGGCAAATGCGGAGGCCGTACAGAACAACGTCATTGACACGTATTTGACGCCCGCCGGCATTGAATCCAACAAGCTCTACTACGCCACGTACGGGGCCCGCACGCAACAACTGGCGGCAGCTTACAACGGCGGTGTGTTTCTTGGTACGTACTTCGGCCACGCGGCGGGCTTTCAGGCGTGGGGCGCGCCCGCGTTCACGTTTGCGGACATCGAAGCGCTCACGAATGTCGATCGGTACCCCTTTCTGGTAAGCATGAGTTGCAGCGGGACCGCTTTCCATTACACGGACCCGACGCAATCGCCCGGCTTCGTTGAAAAGTGGTTCCTGCAAGCCGACAAGGGCGCCGTCGGGGGCTGGGGCCATGCCTGGAGTCTCGAACCCTACACTTTCGGGCAGTGGAGCGAAATCTACACTTTCTTCATGCATGCCATCTATGCTGATGGTCTGCGCGAAGTCGGGGCCGCCGCCCAGGCCGCCGCGGCGTACTTTGTCGGGCTGCACGGCCCCGACGACCCCGTGTCCAAGGACTTCACCATGGAGTTCCTGATGCAGGGCGATCCGAGCCTGCGGTTGCCCGTGCCGCCCGCGGATACGCTGTTGATCGTGGCTGCGCCCAGCTACGTCGGCAGCACGCCGCTCAACCAGTTCGTGGCCCACAAGCAGGCCCGCGGGCTGAACGTAAACGTCTACAGCGTGCCCGTCGGCTCCTCGACGCAAAACATCAAGGACTACATCAAAAACCAATACAACTCGGCCACGCCACCCAAGTACGTGCTGATCGTCGGCGATGCCGCCAGCTCGACCTCCACCAGCACCACCATCCCCTACTACACCGGCGTCGGCAGCAAGCACGCCTCGACCGATCTGTACTACGGCTGCATGGACACCGGCGATGACTGGTATCCAGAGATCGCGGTCGGCCGCTTTGCCATCGTCTCCCAGACGGAGCTCCAGGCCATCGTTGACAAGACGGTCAAGGTCGAGACGGGCAACTTCTCGAACCCTGACTACGTCAAGCGGGCGGCCTTCCTGGCAAACCCCGATACATACAACACTGCCGAGCCGACGGCCGAGTGGATCATCTCCACGTACCTGGAGCCGGCCGGCTATACCCCCGTCCGCATCTACGCCGCCCAGGGCGGCAGCACCGCCGACGTGACCAGCGCCATCAACACCGGCACGCTCTTCGTCAGCTACATGGGGCACAGCGGCTCGTCGGGCTGGTGGGATCCAGCCTTCAATCAATCCAACATTCAGGCCCTTTCGAACACCGGCCTCTACCCGCTGGCTTTCGGCTGGTCCTGCAATACCGCGAAGTTTGAGACCAGCGAGTGCTTCGGCGAAACCTGGATTCGCCAGGCCAACAAGGGCGCCGTCGGCTATCTCTCGGCCTCCAATTACATCTACTGGGGCAGCGTCGAGGCCTGGCGACCGTCCGGCATTCTGGAGAAGGCCTTCTTCACCGCCATGTTCGACGAGCAAATCTGGAACGTCCGCCCCGCGTGGGACCGGGCGCTCGAGCTCTTCCTCGACGAATTCGGCGTGCCCGACCCGAACGGCCAGCCCACCCAGAACGCCGACATCTGCCGCAACTTCTTCGAGGAATTCGTGCTGCTGGGCGACCCGTCCCTCCGGCTCCCGCAACCCAACGGCTTCGAGCTCAGCGCGAATCCGGCGTCACAAAGCGTCTGCGTGCCCCCCGCCTCCGCGGCCGTCTTCACCGTGACCGTCGACCAAATCGGCACCTTCCAGGAACCCGTCACGCTCAACGTGACCGGCGTACCGACCGGCGCCAGTGTGGCGTTCTCGCAGAACAACGTCGCGCCGCCGTTTGTCTCCGTCCTCACGGTAGGCAATCTCCAGGCCTCGATGGTCGGCCAATACAGCCTGACCATCACCGGCACTTCCGCCAGCAAGCAAGACTCCGCGCCGGCCCTGCTCACCGTGTCCAACGCGCTGCCCGCGGTCCCCGCGCTGACGAGCCCGCCGAACGGCGCGGAGGGCGTCTCGCGCACACCGACGCTCACGTGGAACGCCGTCGCCCAGGCCGCCGACTACAGCGTCGAGGTCGCCACCGACGCCAACTTCACGCAGGTCGTCTGGTTCGCCACGACGCCCACGCCCACGGCCACCGTCGCGATCGAGCTGAACACGAACACGACCTACTATTGGCACGTCCGCGCCGGCAACGGCTGCGGCGCCAGCCAGTTCTCCGCCCCGTTCCACTTCACTACCCTCGTCCAACGCGACTACTTCACCGAGCTTTTCGCCGGCGGCGGCGACAACTTCGACCTCGACAACATCACCCTGTTCTTCCTGCCCGACGGCTCGGGGAACTACTACTACCGCTGCGGCGCGGCGGCGGCCGCCCTGCCGACCGACCCGAACGGCGGCACCGCGCTCACGCTCAGCGACGACGGCTCGGTGCTGATCTCGTTCGGCAACCCCGTCGGGATCTACGGGCAAAACGCGACCTCCGTCTACGTGAATGCCAACGGCAACATCACCTGGGGCAGCAGCGACGGCGGCTACAACGAGTCGCTGGCCGTCCACTTCAGCAAGCCCCGCGTGGCCGCCGTGTTCGACGACCTGAACCCCGCGACTGGCGGACAGGTAAGTTGGAAGCAGCTTGGCGACCGCATCGCCGTCACCTGGTTCAACGTGCCGGAGTACGGCTCGTCCAACCAGAACACCTTCCAGATCGAGCTGTTCTTCAACGGCGAGATCCACGTCACGTGGCTTGCGATCGCCGTGCTGGACGCACTGGCCGGCCTGTCCGACGGCAACGGCCAGCCGGGCGATTTTCTGGAAACCAACCTCTCCAACTACGGTGTCTGCCAATCCCCCGGGGCGTGCTGCCAAGGCGAGTCCTGCACCGTCACCTACGAGTCCACCTGTCTGAGCAGCGGCGGCACTTTCGAGGGCGCCGGTACCGACTGCGACCCGAACCCCTGCCTCGTCGCCGGCAACTCCGCCTGCCTCATCTTCAGCGAGGTCGTGCAGGGCACGGAAAGCGGCGACTGCCCGCGCTGGATCGAAATCACCAACACCGGCACCGCGGCCTTCACGTTCCCCGCCGGCGGCGTCATCGTCCAGACCGGCAACGACAACGATGTGACCGTCGATATCAATCTCGGCGGCGTCACCATCGCCGCGGGCGATTCCTACGTCATCAACTCCAACGCGAACGGCTCCTGCACCGGCGCGTTCCAGGGCATCTACAGTTTCCCCGCCGACCTCAGCGTCAACTTCGAGTTCGGCTACGGCAACGAGCGCTTCATCCTTACCGACACCGCCGACGGGTCGAATCTGCTCGACATTTACGGCGTGTTCGGCGTGAACGGCAGCGGCCAGGCGTGGGAATACACCGACGGCTATTCCAACCGCCTGCCGCCCTGGAACTCCGGCAGCGGAGACACGTTTATGGCGGACGAGTGGCTCTTCGGCGGCGTCGGCAGCCTGGCCGGCCCCGACCCGACCGCGCTACTGTTGTCGCTTACGACTCCGGGCACGCACGTGTTCGACGATCCGTGTACCGGCCTCCGCGGCGACTGCAACTGTGACGGCGTCATCGACTTCAACGACATTAACGCGTTCGTGCTGGCGTTGACCGACCCGACGGCGTACGGCCAGACGTTCCCGGGTTGCGACATCAACCACGCCGACGCGAATGCGGACGGCGCGATCGACTTCGGCGACATCAACCGTTTCGTGGCGTTGCTCTCACAGTAGCTACCCGGCGCGGACCAGTTCCTGGTGCCGGCCCGCGCCCCCGCGCGAACGTTGCGGCCGAGCGCTCGTTCCGCTGACGGGCCGGATCCACGAGGTACCGCGCGCTCCGGCCGGCCGAGCCACCGCGGAGAGCAAGGCGCGACGGCGGCGCAGCGGGGGTGGCCATTCGACCGCGCTGGCCGCGCCACCCAGAGTACTTGCCAAGAAGGTAAGATTCCGCACGCTTGCCTTACAGAGAGACCTCGCAGTCGATGAACGCGCTCCTGGAAATCCGCGAGCTGTCGATCGCCTTCGGCGGCCTGAAGGCGGTGCGGGATTTCAGCCTAGCGCTCCACGACGGCGACCTGCACGGCCTCATCGGGCCGAACGGCGCAGGCAAGACGACGGTCTTCAACCTCCTCACCGGCGTGTATCGCCCGCAGACCGGCACGGTTCGCCTCGGCGCGCGCGCCCTCAACGGCCTGCCGCCGCATCGCATCGCCGCCGCCGGGCTGGCGCGCACCTTCCAGGCCAGCCGCCTGTTCGGCGACCTGTCGGTGCTCGACAACGTGCGCATCGGCTGCCAGCTTCGCCTGACGCACCGGCTGTGGGGTACGCTGCTGCGCAGCGCCCGCCACGTCCGCGAGGAGCGCGCGGTGCTGAAGCGGTGCGACGAGCTGCTGGATACGTTCGGGCTGACGCCACGCCGCGGCGAACTGGCCCGCAACCTGCCGTACGGCGATCAACGCCGGCTGGAGATGGCCCGGGCATTGGCCACGGATCCGCGGGTGTTGTTGCTCGACGAGCCCGCCGCGGGCATGAACCCGCAAGAGAAGGTGGCCCTGCGCGCGCTGATCCGCCGCGTGCGGCGGCATTTTGGCGTGACCATCCTGCTGATCGAGCACGACATGGGCGTGGTGATGGACATCTGCGAGCGGATCACGGTGCTCGACTATGGCGTGACCATCGCGGCCGGCACGCCCGCCGAGGTGCAACGTGATCCGCGGGTCCTGGCGGCATACCTCGGGACGCCCGCGGCGACGGAGGTTCAGGCGTGAGGGATTGTGGGTTCTGGGTTGGAGGGTGCGAGGCGCATCAGAACCCCGCACGCCAGCGCGGGGTAATCGGCGGCGGCACGCCACGCCTCGCCGTGCCCGCCACGCGCGCGGCGGGTTGGGATAAACGCCACGCTCAAGCCAGCAGCCCGGATCCCCGCTTGAGCCGGGTGCAGTGATGGGGGCGCTGCTCGAGATCCGCGACCTGGACGTTCACTACGGCGCCATCCACGCGCTCCAGGGCATCAGCCTGCGCGTCCAAGCCGGGCAGATCGTGACCCTCATTGGAGCCAACGGGGCGGGCAAGTCCACGATCTTGCGAACGATCTCCGGTCTGCGGCGACCCACCGCCGGGACGCTGACGTTTGACGGTGTCGCGCTGACTGGCCAAGCCCCGCACGAGATCGTCCGGCGGGGCATCGCCCAGGCCCCGGAGGGCCGCGGCATCTTCGCGAATTTCAGCGTCGCAGAGAACCTCGAGATCGGGGCCTTTGCCCGACATGACCACGCGGGGATCGCGGCGGACCGCGAACGCGCGCTGACCCTCTTCCCGCGCCTGCGCGAGCGGCTCAGCCAGAGCGCCGCGACGCTGTCCGGCGGCGAGCAGCAGATGCTGGCGATTGCCCGGGCGCTGCTCGCCCGGCCGCGTCTGCTGCTCCTGGACGAACCCTCGCTCGGCCTGGCCCCGCAAGTTGTGCAGACGATCTTCCAGATTATCCACGAGATCAACGCGGCCGGGACGACGATTCTGCTGGTGGAGCAGAACGCCCATCTGGCGTTGCAGACGGCCCACTACGGGTACGTCCTGGAAGTCGGGCGGATCGTCAGGCACGGCCCGGCGCCGGAGCTGGAGCGCAGCCCCGACGTTCGGCGGGCGTACCTCGGCGGCGCGTGAAGCAGCGGGGCCGGGGCTCGGCTGCCCGTCCGGCAACCGGCTCTCCCGCCCGCGTGCCGCGCGGCAGGCGTGGCGACTATGATGACATTGGACCTCAGGTGAGAGCGACAACCCCATGAAGTATGCCATCATTCTGCCCGACGGGGCCGCCGACGACTCCCTGGCGCAGCTCGGCGGCCGCACGCCCCTCGAGGTCGCCAGAATTCCCCACATGGACTGGATCGCCGCGCACGGGCGGCTCGGCCGCGTGCGGACGATCCCGAGCGGGTTTCTGCCGGGCACCGACGTGGGCACGCTGGCGGTCTTCGGGTATGACCCGCACGAGTCTTATACCGGGCGGGCCCCCATCGAAGCAGCCGCCAAGGGTCTGCGTGTCCGCCCGGACGAGATCATCTTCCGGTGCAACTTCGTCACCGTCCTGGACGGTCGGATGAAGAGCTTCAACGCCGGCCACATCACGCAGCCGGAGGCGGACCCGTTGATCGCCGATCTGAACCGGCTGGCCTGCGCCGGCGAGCCGGCGCTGGCCGGTTGCGTGTTTCACGTGGGCGTCAGCTACCGCAACCTGCTGGTCGCGTCCGACGCCGCGGGCCTGCAACTCCGCTGCACGCCGCCGCACGACATCCCCGACCACCCGGTGAACTGGGTGCGGCGGTCCGCCGGCGCGGAGCCCGTGACCGGCATCTGGCTATGGGGGCAGGGTCGGCCGAAGGCGCTGGAGCCGTTTGTGCGGCGGTTCGGCGTGCGCGCGGCGGTGATCGCGGCGGTGGACATCATTCGCGGACTGGCCGCGATGATGGGCATGGACCGGATCGACGTGCCGGGCGCGACGGGTTACCTGGATACGAACTACGCCGGGAAGGGCGCGTACGCCGTGCGCGCGCTGGAGGAGTATGACCTCGTGGTGGTCCACGTTGAAGCCCCCGACGAAGCCGCGCACCTTGGCAACGCGGAGGAGAAGATCAAAGCGCTGGAGCGCCTGGACGAGCACGTGGTCGGGCCGGTGCTCACGGCACTGCGGCGTTATCCGGCGTGGCGGATTCTGATCGCGCCCGATCACGTGACTTCCACCGCCACGACGCAGCACGCTGATCCGCCCCCGCCGTTCTGCTTGGCCGGTCGGGGCGTTCCCGCCGGCGGTGCCGCGGCGTTTCACGAACGCGCGGCCGCAGCGCAGGAACTGTACGACCCACCCGCGCGGCTGATGGACGAGTTCTTCACGCGCTGACGGACCTGCTCCTGGGGTCGCGGCCGACCGCCGAGCGGTCAATCCCCGTGTCGGCCGAGTGACCTCCACTGGCGCGCGACGGCCAGCGGCGGCGCCGCACGCTACAGCTCGCGAAACCGCGCCGTGAAATGCCGCAGCGTCGGCGGCTGCGCGACAATCTCCAGCCCGCGCAACGCGCCGCGCGCCGCGAACACCTCGCCGAGCGCCTCGATCACGTAATCGATGTGGCTCTGCGTGTACACGCGCCGCGGAATCGCCAGCCGCACCAGCTCCATCGGCGGGGGCGTGCCGCTGCCGCCGAACATGACGCTGCCGATTTCCACGGCCCGCAGGCCGGCGTGCCGATACAGCGCGACGACCAGGGCCTGGCCGGGGAAATGTTGCGGCGGAATGTGGGGCGCGAAATGCCGGGCGTCGATGTAAATCGCGTGTCCGCCGGGCGGCTCGACAATCTGGATGCCCGCGGCCAGCAGCTTCTCGCCGAGGTATGCCGTGCTGCGAATGCGATATTGAAGGTAGTCCTCGTGGACGACCTCCTCGAAGCCTTGCGCCATCGCCTCCAGGTCGCGGCCCGCCAGGCCGCCGTACGTGATGAAGCCCTCGGTCAGAATGAGGAGTTCATCCGCGCGGCGGACGAGCTCGGCGTCGCGCAGGAGCAACAGCCCGCCGATGTTGACGAGGCCGTCTTTTTTCGCACTGATCGTCGCGCCGTCGGTCAGGTCGAACATCTCGCGGACGATCTCGCGTACGCCGCGGTCCTGCTGCCCGGGCTCGCGCTGCTTGATGAACCAGGCGTTCTCGGCGAAGCGGGCGGCATCGAGGAAAAACGGCAGCTTGTGGCGGTCGCAAACCTGGCGCACGCCGCGGAGGTTTTCGAGGCTGACGGGCTGCCCGCCGCCGCTGTTGTTGGTGACGGTGACCATGACGAGTGGGATCTTCGCAGGGCCGACCTCGCGGATGAGGTTCTCGAGGCGGGCGAGGTCGAGGTTGCCCTTGAAGGGGTGCCGGGAAGTCGGGGAACGGCCCTCCTCGATGACGAGGTCAACGGCCCGCGCCCCGGTGTGCTCGATGTTGGCGCGGGTGGTATCGAAATGGCTGTTGTTGGGGACGATCTTGCCGGGGCCGCCGACCAGCTCGAACAGGATGCGTTCGCTGGCCCGCCCCTGGTGGGTGGGCAGGATCTGCTCGAAGCCGGTGATTTCGCGGACTTTGTCGCGCAGTACGAACCAGCTCTTTGCGCCGGCGTAGCTTTCGTCGCCGCGCATCACGCCCGACCACTGGAGGCTGCTCATCGCGCCGGTGCCGCTGTCGGTGAGCAGGTCGATGAGCACGTCCTCGGCGCGGATGAGGAAGAGGTTGAAACCGGCCTCGCGGAGGATTTGCTCGCGCTCGGCGCGCGTGGTCATGCGGATCGGCTCGACGACCTTGATGCGAAACGGCTCGATGATCGTTTTCACGGTGGCCTCGCGTAGTCTTGGTAGACGCCCGGCATTATCCCGGCGCCCCGGTCGCCGCGGCAAGCCGCCGGCCGCCGGCTGCGCCAACGCGAAGCGGAGTTGCGCCGTCACCGCCGCAGGCAGTAGCGGCCGACCCCCTGGGATTCAGGAACAGCGCACCCGCAGCTCGTGGCGAGCGCCGGGGGCGACGCGGACGTTCAGCAGGTTGGTCGGCAGCCGGGCGCCGTCAAAGAACACTTCGGTGCGCCCATCGCCGCCGGGGTCGCGGGCGCGTGTGACGTGGACGCTCAGCGTTGCGCCGCGGTACGGGCGCGTCAGCCGGGCCTCGCTCCAGCCGTCCGGCAGGCAGGGGTCGATGCGCAGGCCGTCCCATTCCGGCCGCACGCCCAGAACCCAGTGCGTCACCACGCGCTGCAGCCACTGCGCGGCGCCCGTGTACCAGGTCCAGCCCGCGCGGCCGTGCTGCGGCGAAGCGGGACCATCCACGTTGCCGGGCAGGACGTACGGCTCGGCCCAGTAACGCTCGGGGTCTTTCAGGGCCGGGTTGATCGCACGCAGCAGCCGCCCGACCAGCTCGTAATCGCGTCGCTTGCAGGCCGCCGCGATGGCCCACGTCGCGGCGTGCGTGTACACACCGCCGTTCTCGCGCAGCCCCGGCGCGTAGCGCGTGATATAGCCGATGGCCCGCAGCGGCCGGTCGTAGGCCGGGGCCAGCAGCAGCGCGCCGGCCTCGGTCACCAGGTGTTCGCGCACGGCGGCCCAACACTGGGCCGCCCGCTCCGGCGGCGCGACGTCGTTGAGGATCGCCCAGGTCTGGGCGTTCAGATAGATGCGGCCGACGCGGTTCTGGTGGCTGCCGAATTCGGTGCCATCGTCGAGGGTGCCGCGCAGGTACCAGTGGCCGTCCCAGGCGTGCGCGTTGATCGCCGCAATTAACGCCGCGCGGCGCTGTTCGAACTCCGCGGCGATCTTCGCCGCCCCAAGCATCGCCGGATGACCGGCGGCGTGCGGGTCCAGACGGCGATAGATTTCGGCCCAGTCCGCCAACAGTCCCACCAGGAAATGCGCGAGCCACACCGACTCGCCGCGCTCCTGGAGCCCCGCGGCACTCAGCCCGTCGTTCCAGTCCCCGGCCCCGATGAAGGGCAGGCCGCGCGGGCTGGTCCGCCGGAAGACGCATTGGAACGCCCGCCAGATGTGTTCGAGCAGCGGGTGCGGTCCGGCGTCGTTCAGGAAGGGCGATTTCGCGCTCAGGATGTCGAAGTCGCCCGTCTCCTTGAGGTAATTCGCCGTGACGAAAGCGAGCCAGAGCAGATCGTCCGTCATGCGCGTGACGTGGCCCTGCTCGGAAAGCGGATGCCACCAGTGATAGACCGAGCCGTCCTGGAACTGATGAGCGGCGTGCAGGTGAATCTGCTCGCGACAACGGCTGGGATCGATCGTCAACCAGACCTGCGAGTCCTGCAATTGATCGCGGAAGCCGAACGCGCCGCTTTGCTGGTAATAGCCGCAACGCCCCCACAAGCGCGCGGCGATGGCCTGATAGCGGGCCCAGTCGTTGACCAGATAATCCAACGTGGGCTCAGGCGTTTCCACGCGCTGCGTCCCCAGGCGCGCGCGCCAGTCGTTGCGCACTTCCGCGAGGGTCCTTGCGAAC
Source organism: uncultured Planctomycetales bacterium (assembly GCA_964394415.1). Lineage (GTDB taxonomy): Bacteria > Planctomycetota > Phycisphaerae > UBA1845 > Fen-1342 > JAGVEP01. Next base: position 7,603 of record CAYMXT010000050.1, on the reverse strand, counting down.
ATGGCCTCGGCCGCGGCGGTGTCGTGGTTCAGCCCGGCGACTTCCTCCAGCAGGTGCTCTACCGTGGGCTGCGTTTTGGCGACCGCCAGCGCATATCCGACGAAGCGGCGTTCGTGCGGCCGCAACTCGACGGCACAGCGCAGCGCTGCACAGGGGTCCGCATGGCGCCCGAAGTGCGGTTTCCACAAGTCCATGCTCAGGGCCGCGGGCGCGTGGAAGTCGCCGCAGCGCCCGACGAACGCCGCCTTGTCACCTTGTGCCGCGAGGATTGGCTCGGTGCAAGCCAGCGCGCTCGTGTAGGGGAAATCGGTGTTCCAGTGCCCATGCTCCGCCGACGGCACGTCCCACATGTGATTGCGTGCCCAGATGGCCCGGCGTTCTGGATCGAATTCGGTTTCCAGGAACAGCTTGTGGAACTCGCGCCGCGGCGACGGCGCGACGCCGCAGCACCATTCCAGGTAGGCGCACAATTCGAGCCGCCGGGGCCGCGCCGCGTGATTGAGCAGCTCGACCTGCCAGAACTCGATCATCTCGGCGGGGTGGCAAAAGAGCGTCCAGCGTGCTTCGACGTCGGCAAAGCGGGTGCGGAAGGTCGTGTAGCCCAGGCCGTGTTGACAGACGTACTCGTCATACGAGGCCCAGACGGGTGCGGGGGCCAGGGACCAGAGCGCCCCCGTGTCCGCGTCGCGGACGTAGAGGAACTTGCCGGAGCAATCGCGCGCCAAGTCCTGCTCCCAGCGTGTAATGACGGCGAGCTGTGAATTGTCCACCCAGGTGAATCCGCTGCCGGTCTGGCTGACGATCAGCCCGATGCGCGGATTCGCAATGACGTTAACCCAGGGTCGCGGCGTGCGCGGGTTGGTGATGCAGAACTCGCGGCCATCGACGGAAAAGTGCCCGTAGGGATTCGCCACGGCGGCCGCCGGGGCGCTGTCGCCGGCCGGGGTGATTCGTGTGACGATGCTCATGTTACCTGGCACGCGTAGGCCGCGAGCGCGGACGGGTCGTTGCCGCGGCGTTGAAAGCGCTTGCACGCATTATAGCACAGCCAGTGGCGGCACTCAACGTCATTCTCAGTGAGACGTGGTCGGCACAGGTTCTGTAGCTCGGCGTCCGCTCGGCGGCTGGTTCTGCGCCCGCTGCCACCCGAGCCGCTCGACCGCGCGTTCCGCCGTCGCGGAGCGCATGAACAGCCGCCAGATCAGGCCAGTGCGGGCGTTTTCAATCCCCAGGAGCATCGGCCCCTGATCGATGCCGACGTAGTCGTCACAGGTGTAGTCCTGATCCACGTTGAACGCGTCCGCAAGACCGTAGCCGCCGGACTCAGGATCCTTCCAAATCAGCGCCCGCCCCTGCGTGTCCCGCAACGCGCGGAACGCGCGGGCCGCCGCCAGGCTCTCCGCCGGCGTGAACATCATCGCGGACAACGCGGCGTACGGTGCGACGGTCCCCGCGCACCAGTTATCGGTATCACTCAGGTTCGGCCGCACCTCCGGCACGATGTATCCGTCGCGCCCGACGCAGGCACTGAGCCCCCACCGATCTGGGCCGAGTGTCTTGAAGCGGCTCGCTTGGTCCAGGCACCGCTGGCGGTGCGTCACCACCGCACGCCGCGAGTTCTCAAACCAATCCACCCGCGGCGCGTCCACGCCGAATTTCGCCGGGTCGTCCGCCGCGAACGGACGGTAGTCGATCCAGCAATGGCTGAAGAAGTATGTAAACAGGCTGCCGGGCCAGGAAACTACGTACGCCGGCTGGTCGCCGTGCTGCTTGAGCGGACGCTTCAGACGGTAGTAAAGCTGGGGGGGCAGGGCCTGGTTCGGGTCCGGGCTGCCCACCGCGAGGAAGTAGATCAGCCGTTCTTCATCGCTGGCCAAGTCCCACTTCGCGTCAATGAACCGCCCCGGGCCGGACATGTTGTTGGGATCATCCGGCTTCCAGCCCATCGAGAGAAACCCGCCGGGCGCGACGGCGAATGCGCGCCAGTTCGTAGCGCTGACGAACTGGTGGGCCAGTCTGCGCAGCTCGCCCTCAAAGTACTCGCCCGCCGTGATCACGCCCGCGAGCAGGAGCGCATGATCCACCGTGCTCGCAAGAACCTCAAAGCCCTCGTGCGACATGCCGCCCGTGTTCAAATCCGGGTAGTGCAGATAGACGCCGAACTTCTTGTTGTCGGCGCGGGCTGCCAGCGTTTTCAGAATCGTGGTCGCGCGCTCCTCCGCGGCGGCCCGCGTCACCCAGCCGCGTTCGACCCCGATCGGCAGCGTCGAGAGCTGAAACCCGACCGCCGCGACGCTGGCTACCGGGGCCTGCTTGCGGTCCCGAACAAGCTGGGCCGGCTGGCCAATCTCTTTCCAGAAGTAGGCGAAACACGCGCGCTGTATCTCGTCCAGCAGCACGCCGTCGGCGTCGCTGAAGCGATGCTGCAACGCCGCGCGCGTTTCGGCGGACCGCTCGACGCCGCGGACGGGGGGCGTCTGGGCGTTGGCGCAGGCGAGCAGCTCCGCGCCGCACAGCAATCCGACCGCCCACAGTTGACTATTCACGGCACACGAAGATAAACTACCATGAAAGCGCTGTCAAAGCGGTTTGCAGAGCAGCGTGTTTGTTGGTAAGTCGCTATGACCGCATCAATTGCGGATGTTGCGCGCTTGGCTCGCGTTTCGATCAGCACGGTCTCCCGCGTCGTGAATCAGCGTGCCGTTGTGAGCGAACTAACGCGCGCCCGCGTCGAACAAGCCATCAAGAAACTCGGTTATCGGCCCAACGCGTTCGCGCGCGGCCTGATGCTCCGGCGCAGCGAGATCGTCGGCTTGGTGCTCCCTGACATCCACGGCGAGTTCTATTCCGAGATTATCCGCGGGGCCGATGCCCAGGCCCGCGCCTCGGGCTACAACCTGATCGTCTCCTCCGTGCGCGATGGCGATGATGGGCACTCGCTCTTGAACACCATTCAGCAGCGCGCTCTGATCGACGGTGTTGCGGTAATGGTCTCGGAGCTGACGGACCGTATCCAGGGCGTGCTGGCCGATTTCCGCGTTCCGATCATCGTCCTCGACGGTGAACTCGATGACGCGCCGCACGACAGCGTCGTGATCGATCAGCGGCAAGGGGCCATCGCGCTGCTGCGGCACCTCGCACGCCACGACCGCGTGCGGCGCGTGGTTTTTGTCGGTGGACCCGCCACGAACGTGGACACCATCGCCCGTCTGGAGGGCTGCCGGCGGGTGCTGGCCGAGGCCGGCCGGTCGCTGGCGCCCGAAGATGTCTATTACCTGGACTATGAGTACGAAACGGCCCACACGCTGGCCTCCGGGCTGGTGCGCCAATGGGCCGGAGTGGGGCACACCGTCTTTGCCGCCAACGATGAGATGGCCTCGGGCATCGTGGCGGCGGCGGCGGCGGCGGACCTGCCCGTTCCGCAGGGTCTCGCCGTCGTGGGCTTCGATGATACGCGGGTGGCGCGCATGACGCGTCCACAACTCACCACGGTGCGCGTCCCCATGTACAGAATGGGGGCGATGGCCATCGAGTTGCTCTGCCAGCGCATCGCGGACCCGGGGCGCTCCTTCACGCGCGTCTCACTCCAGCCCGAGCTGGTCGTGCGCGATTCGTGCGGCGGCCGCAGCTCGGGCTAGGGTCGTGACCCAGGATTGCCGCAGCGTATCTGGGTGGGCAGCATGGGCCGCCGGCCCGTGTCCCGGTGCGCCGTGATTCGCACGGGCTGGCGGCCCATGTTCCCCATAGGACGCGGTGAGTGTAAGGCACGACACCAGCGAACCCGAGTACGCGGTCCGGACCGCGTCGGCGCAGAACGGAGAAACTCCAGTGCATTACAGGGTCGGGCGCTTGCTACTCATCGTGTTGTTCACCGGCGTCGCGGCGGAGGCGGACGAACCGGTGGTGCTCGATGACTTCGAGTCGACGGACACATGGCAGGTGATCGCGTCGGACGGCGTGTCCGCGCGAGCGACGCGGGTCGCGGGTCAGACCGGGCACGCACTGCGGCTGGATTTCGATTTCGAGCGCGGCTCGGGCTTCTGTGTGCTGCGGCGGACGCTGTCACTGGAGTTGCCGCAACACTACCGCTTTGCGCTGACGCTACGTGGGGACGCGCCGCCCAACAACCTGGAATTCAAGCTCATTGATCCAACGGGCCAGAACGTCTGGTGGGTGAATCGGCGCGCGTTCGAGATTCCGCGGGCCTGGGAAACGCTGACGCAGCGCGCGCGGCAGTTCCGCTTCGCCTGGGGACCAGCCGGCGGCGCCCCGCTGACGCGACTCGGTGCGATCGAGATCGCAGTGGCCGCGGCCAGCGGCGGCCGGGGGCACATCCTGTTTGATCAGTTGCTGTTCGAGCGGCTGCCCGACCCCAGCGGCGCGGCCGAGCTGCCAACCGTGGGGTTCTCCTCTGCCCGCGCAGCCGGAGCGCCGGCGGCGGCGGTGCTTCCGGAATCCGGGTTGTTGGACTGGCACAGCGCAGCGGAGGATGCGCAGCCGTGGTTGCAGGCCGACTTCCCGGAACCGCGCGAACTGGGCGGCATCGCGCTGGAGTGGGATCCCAGCGATTTCGCAACGGCCTACGGCCTGTCGGTCTCCCCGGATGGTCAGCGTTGGGAGACGGTGGCCGAAGTCAGCGGTGCAAATGGCGGCCGGGACTACCTGCTCGTGCCGGTCGCCGAGCTTCGAGCCGTGCGGCTTACTGTACAAGCAACCAGCCGCAGCCAGGGCGTGGGCCTGCGCGGCCTGCGATTTCTACCACCCGAAGTGGCGGAGTCCCCCCACCGCTTTTTCACGCTGCTCGCGCAGGACGCCCCGCGCGGCTGGTATCCGCGCTACTTTCTGGATGAGCAGCAGCCTTGGACGGTGGTCGGCGTACCCCATGACACGAAGGAGGCGCTGTTGGACGTTGGCGGCGCGCTGGAGGTGGATGAACGGGCCTTCCGGATTGAGCCGTTCCTATTCTGCGACGGGCGCCTGATGACGTGGGCCGACGCCCAACCGACGCCCGCCTTGGCGGACGGGTACCTGCCGATTCCATCCGTGACGTGGCACGCGGGCGACGCAGAGCTGGAGATCACCGCTTTGGCTGACGGGGCCGCCGGCCAGTCCACGCTGCTCGCGCGCTACGTCGTGCGAAATATCGGCACGCGCCCGCTGCGTGGCACGCTGTTTCTGGCGCTGCGTCCGTTTCAGGTGCTGCCGCCCTGGCAAGATCTCAACATCACCGGCGGTTTGAGCCGGGTGGAGAGCCTGAGCTGGTCCGACAACTGCGTGTCGGTGAACGCCGGACAGAAGCTCGTTCGGTCCTGGACTCCGCCCAGCGACTTTGGCGCGGTCGCTTTCGCGCAAGGGGAACTGGTCGAGTTCCTGGCCCACGGGCGCGTACCGGCCGCACCAGCGGTGCAGGATTCGCAGGGGTGGGCCTCCGCGGCCCTGCGCTACGACTTCGAACTCGCGCCGGGGGCGCACCGCGCGACGGTGTTGCAAATTCCATTCCACGAGCAGTCTGTGGGGATGGCCGCAGCGCTCGCGGATGAGGAGGCGGCCAGTCTGTTCGCGCGCCGGCTGGCGCGCGCCCGGCGCCTGTGGCAGCGCGAGTTGCATCGCGTCGAGCTCACCCTCCCCCCGGCGGCCGAACGGATTGAAAGCAGCTTCCGGTCCGCGCTGGCCCATATTCTCATCAATTCCGACGGCCCGGCGCTGCAACCGGGTTCGCGCAGCTACCAGCGCAGTTGGATTCGGGATGGCGCCATGGAGTCGACGGCGCTGCTTTACACCGGTCACGCCGCGTCGGCCCGCGCCTTTCTGGATTGGTTCGCGCCCCACCAGTACGCCAATGGGAAGATCCCCTGTGTCGTCGATCGCCGCGGGCCGGACCCCGTGCCTGAACATGACAGCACCGGGGAATACATCTACGCCGTCTGGCAATACTACAACTTCACAAAGGACCGTGCCTTTCTGGAGCGGCACAGCGAGCGCGTGCTGGCGGGGGTGCGCTACCTCGACGAGCTTCGGGAGACGCGGCTGACGCCGGAGTACCGCGACGGACCGCCGGGCATGCGCGCTTGCTACGGCCTCGTGCCCGCGTCCATCAGCCACGAGGGTTACTCGGCCAAACCGATGCATTCGTACTGGGATGACTTCTGGACCATGCGCGGGTTGGAGGACGCCGTGTGCATCGCCGCGGCGCTGGACCGCACAGAGGCGGCCGAACGGTGCGCCGCGCTGCGCGATTCCTTCCGCACAACGCTTTACGACTCTCTGTCGCGTGCCATGGCGCAGGCTGGAATCAACTACGTGCCGGGCTGCGTGGAGCTGGGCGACTTTGACGCCACCTCCACCGCGATCGCGCTTTTCCCGTGCGGGCAGGGCGACGCACTGCCACAACCGGCGTGCGCCAATACTTTCGAACGCTACTATGAGTTCTTCTGCGCACGGCGGGCCGCGGAGGCACCCTGGGAAAACTACACACCCTACGAGGTCCGCCTCGTTGGTGCGTTCGTGCGGCTCGGGCAACCGCAGCGCGCCCACGAACTTCTGGACTTTTTTTTCCAGGACCAAAGCCCGCCCGAGTGGAACCAGTGGGCCGAGGTCGTCTGGCGCGACCACGCGGCCCCGAAGTTCATCGGCGATCTGCCGCACACCTGGGTCGGGGCTGACTACCTCAACAGCGTGCGCAGCTTGTTTGTCTATGAGCGCGAGCGCGACGCAGCCCTGGTTCTGGGAGCCGGCCTGCGAGCGGAGTGGCTGGCGTCGCCGCTTGGCGTCGTGGTGGGGCGCTGGCCGACCCCGTGGGGCGCTGTGTCGTACGCGGTTGAGGCGCACGGAGACTCCGTTTTCTTCAGTCTCGAAGGATGCGATCAGGTACCCCCCGGGGGGTTCGTGTTTCGCATTCCCGGCACGCGCGCCGTCTCCGAGACCATCGTCAACGGGCAGAGCGGCGCAGACCTCGAGGGTCGCGAGCTCACGCTGCGCGCGGCCGATGCGACCGTCACCATCAAGCTGCTCCCCGAACGTCCACTACCGCCGGCGCGTTGAAAACGCGCTGCCTTTCCGCCGATTCCGGCCCGCAGGGTCAGCGTGTTCACATAGATGGGTTCGGTACACGGCCCGGAAGCCGCTCGGTCGTGGTCAAACGCGTCCGCGACCGGCACGGACAACGCCCGCGCGGCTGAGCCGGACGCCGATTAGCGCTTGGCGTGTTGCTGGGCGCAAAACGGACGGCGCCACGCGACTTCGGTGGACTCTGGTAGGACGCGCATCCGGGCCGCGGGCTTCAACCGCCGGTAATGCGCAAACCCCTATGAATGCAGGGGAAAACGCTATTTCTCAACGGGTAAACGGAGAGGGCGGGATTCGAACCCGCGGTACAGGTTTATACCCGTACGACGGTTTAGCAAACCGTTACCTTCAGCCACTCGGTCACCTCTCCAAACAGCTTGTTTTTCCGACGAATCCGCGTTTTCGCCTAGAATTTCCGGGGTTTCCGGCAAGCGCTTGGCGCTTGCCTGGCACCCGGCAGAGTCTATCAGAAGCACGTCGCGCCGTCCAGTTTCCGCCAGGCTTGGCAGCGCTGACGAACCCAATACCGTGCCCACTG
>CAYMXT010000049.1:0-22177 GCA_964394415.1 uncultured Planctomycetales bacterium | reverse complement strand
GGACGCGACGGCGATTAACGGCGGCGCTACGCAGGCGCTCGCCGAGGCCGCCGCGGACGCCGGTGCCCGCCTCGTGTACTCCTCGACCGACATGGTCTTCGACGGGCAGCACGCGCCGTATCGCGAAGACGATCCGCCGCGCCCGCTGAGCCACTATGGCCGCACGAAGGCCGCGGCGGAACAGCTCTTGGCGGCCGTTGAGCGAACGCTGGTCGCGCGGCTTCCGCTGCTGTACGGACGACCGTTCAGCCCGCGCGCGACGACCTTCACCCAGCAACTCGACGCCCTGGCGCGCGGCGCGCCGCTCAAGCTCTTCACGGACGAATTTCGCACGCCGGTGTGGCTGGCGGACGCGGCCCGCGCCTTGATCGGCCTGGCCCGCCGGGAATTGACCGGCGTGGTTCACATCGCCGGCCCGCAACGGCTGTCACGGCTTGAGCTAGTCGCGGAATGCGCCCGGTTGCTGGGCCTTTCGACGGCGGGTCTGGTGCCGATCTCGCGGCACGATGTTCGCGCCGCCGAGCCGCGTCCCGCCGACCTGTCGCTCGACGGCGCGCGGCTGGCGGGCCTGTTCCCAGACCTGGTCCCCGGCCCCCTCCGGCGGGGCGTGCTCGCGTAGTGGGGTTGCATGGTTCTCCCGGCGGGGCGCCACAACTCTGCGCGACGGCCGTGAGCGCGGCCCCTGCTTTCCACTTCATATCCGTGAATCGCACCGCGTGGTGCGACGTGTTCGAGCCTGGCGTGAGCCGAAATCAAGAGGAGTGTCCCCAATGTCCAAGAGTAGTTTCATTCTCAGCCCAGCGCTGGCCGTTCTGGTCGTGGCGCTCGGACTCGCGGAGCCGCTTTACGCGGACCTGCTGGAACCCAACGTTTTGACGACCGAGATGATGATGGAGAGCATTGGGGTGAACGCGGAGGGGGTCGGACGGGCGCTGGGAATCGACGACGGCGCGCCCATCAGTTTCAGCACCTACACCGACCCCGCGGACCTTTCCTTCGCGTTCGCCACCGACCCCGGTCAAACCTACCACGGGCAGCCCCTGGCGCTGGTTGGGGCCGGGTTCTACAACGCCGCGGAGTCGCGCTGGGAGGGCCAAGCGGTCGCCAGCGCCGGCAGTGATGACGATCTGTTCATGGCGACCTGGACGCTGACCGAGACCAGCATGGACCCGTACACCGTCGATTCGTTCTGGAGCGCGAGCCTCTACCGTGGTTGGGAGCTTGATGCCGAAGGCGGCGTGCGCATCTGGAGGGATCCGGACGGTTCGATACGAAGCGAGGGCTGGGGTTACTTGACCATCAACCATTTTCGGATCGCGGGCGTTCAGGGTACCGACCGCATCCCTTGGCGGTTCCTGCCCTGGGAGTGGGACAAGTTCGCGATCCCCGACGACGGGAGCACGCCATTTCGAACCAGGGCCACCGGCCTGAGCCCGGAGAGCGGCGGCGCCGGCTGGGCCATTGCCAACGTCACGCAAGTCCCCGAACCCGCCTCGCTCGCCCTGCTCGCCCTGGGCGGCCTGGCCGGCTTCGCGCGTCGCCGATAGAGTCGGCCGCACGCGGCGGCGTGATCAGAACGCGAAGCACAAGCGAGCGCGCTGGAACTCAGGCGCTGGCTCGCGCGGCGCGTTCTGATTCGCGCCGCCCGCTCGCGCGCCGGGCCTCATGCCAGGTTCATCGTCATCAGGAACAGCCGGTTGTTCTCGGTCTTCTGGAGCCTGTCCTATTCGGCGTGCGGCCCACGGTCGTTGAGCGGTTCGGCGTGCGAGACCGCAGTCATGTGTTGACGGCGGTCAGCGTGCGTTGTGTGGCCGCGACGACGCTCCAGCACCTGGCGAAAGAGCGCTTCCGCGTCCGTCGCTTTCCCCGCATCCCGCAGCGCCCGGCCCAGCGCGTCCAACTCGTCTGTTACCCACGCGCTGTTCTCGCCGAACTTCTGGCGGTAGGCCTCCAGCACTTCACGCCGCAGAGCGACCGCCTCGTCGGGCCGGCGCTGGCGCAGGCGCACGTCGGCCAACGTGTTCAACGCTTGTGTCAGGCTGTTGTCATGCAAGTCGCCTTGCGAACGCAACGTGGTGACGGCCCGGGTGGCCAGGGCGTCGGCCTCCTCCAACCGGCCTTGCTCCATCCGCAGCAGCGCAAGACGCGTTGCGATCCGAGCTGGCCCGGGTGCATCTCTCCCATACTGGCGCTCGAGCGTCGCGTGTGCCTCCTCCAGTAGGGGTTCCGCCGCTGAGAAGTCCCGGCGCCGCAGGCCGATCATGCCTAACTGACCGAGAACGTCGCCTAGCTCGAAACACTCCGCATCCGTCATCCGACGATAAGCGCCCAGGGCATCCCGATAGCAGCGTTCAGCCTGGTCGTCCCGGCGCAAGGTGTAGAACACGTCGCCCATTTGCCTGTGGAGTGACGCGACCAGCGGGTGCGATTGGCCGTGGACCCGGATGGCTGCCGCAAGAGCAGACTCGAACTGCCCGAGCGACTCGTCATACGCCTCGATGCTGTAGTAGCCGCGCGCGACCATCTGCCGCAGGTTCGCCGCCACCTCAGGCTCGTGGTCGAACTCGCGGTCGATGCGCTTCACGGCGTCATCGAGCAGCTTGCGGATGGGCACCAGCGGCCCGCCCTGGTCCGTGTGCATCAGGCGGAAGGTGTGCTCCAGAAACCCGGCCGTTCGCTGGGCCGTCTCCGACTCGCTCTTGGCGCGAAGATACAGCGCCGTCGTCCCGACGGCGCCCGCCGCCAAGACCAGCAGCGCCGTGGTCGCCAGTGCCGCCGGCAGCTTGTGCCTACGGACGAACTTGCCCGTGCGGTAGCGGAAGGTGTCCTTCCGGGCGGTGATGGGCAGTCCGTTGAGGTGGCGCTGAATGTCCCGGCCGAATCGCTCGACTGACGGGTAGCGCCGCCCGGGGTCCTTCTGGAGCGCCGCCAGCACAATCGTGTCGAGGTCGCCGCTGAGAAGCCGCCGAAGCCTCTGCGGCGTGCTGCGCCGCGCAGCACTGACGGCCTGGCCGGCGGTCGTCCGCAGGGCCGTGTCGCCGCCGTCAACGCTCTCGATTCGGCCAATGGCCGTGCTGGGCCTGTCCGGAACCACCTCGCAGACCACCCGCTCGATCTCGTGTGGCTGGCGGGTCGCGATGCAATAGGGACGGCGCCCGCTCAACAGCTCATACAGAACCACGCCCAGTGAGTACACATCGGTGGCGCTGCTCAGCGGCTCGCCGCGCACCTGCTCGGGACTGGCGTATTCCGGAGTCAGCAGACGCAGCCCGGCGGCGGTGGTGCCCGAGGGCAGCGCCAGCCCCGCCGCATCCAGCGGCTTGGCGATGCCGAAGTCGACCAGCTTGGGAACGCCCTCGGCGGTCACGAGGATGTTGGCCGGCTTCAGGTCGCGGTGGGTGATCAGGTGCTGGTGCGCGTGCTGCACCGCCGAACACACGCACACGAACAGCCGCAGCCGTTCACCGATCGTCAGCTTGTGTTCGTCGCAGTACTCGTCGATCGGCAGGCCCTCGATGTACTCCATCACCAGATACGGCACGCCATCCGCGGTGATCCCGGCATCGAGCAGGCCGGCGATGTTGGGATGTTCCAGGCGGGCCAGCAGCCGCCGCTCCTCGTGGAAGCGCCGCAGGATCGGACCACCGCCGAGCCCCGGTTTGATGACCTTCAGCGCGACGCGCTTCTCATACTGCCCGTCGGCGCGCTCGGCCAGCCAGACCAGCCCCATGCCGCCGCTGCCGATCTTGCGGACCAGCCGGTACGGCCCGAACATCTGCCCCTCGGCCGGCTCTTGCTCGTCGTCCAGGGCCCCGCCCAGGAAAGGTGCTTCGGTCGTCGAGCGGGCCAGGAAGCCCGCCATCTTCGCTTCGGCTTGCAGCAGAGACTCGACACTACGGCGAAGCTCGTCGTCGGTGGCGCACGCCACGGACAGGTAGGCGTCCCGCTCGCTCGGCCCCAGCTCGCGGGCCTCCTGGAACAGGACGTCGACCTGTCGCCACCGTTCAGGCGTCATCCCAGCCCTCCCCCTCGATCTCGTGGAAGAGCCAGGCGCGGGCGGTATGCCAATCGCGTTCGACCGTCGCGTGTGACGTGCCTAGCACCGCGGCCGTCTCCGCGATGCTCAGACCGGCGAAGAAACGCAGCTCAATGACCCGCGCCTTGCGCTCGTCCATTTGCGCGAGCTTGTCCAGGGCCTCGTGCAGCGCGTAAACCGTCGTTCCCCGCGTCTGGCCGGGCGGGTTCAGCACCTCCAGCGTCACCCGCTGCCGATCCCCGCCGCGCTTCGACGCTCCGCGCCGCCGCGCGTAATCGACCAGCACCTGGCGCATCGCCGTCGCCGCCACCGCGAAGAAATGCGTCCGATCCTGCCACGAGACCGACTTGCCGCCCACCAGCCGAACGTACGCTTCATGCACCAGCGCGGTCGGCGACAAGTCCTGCCGGGAGGCCTTCGAGCCGACGCGCCGCGCGGCCAGATCGTGAAGCTGGTCGTACACGACCGGCAGTAGCTCGTCGACCGCGGTCTTGGTCCCCCGGCCGGCAGCCCGCAACAGTTGCGTTACGTCATGCGCTCCAGGTCCGACCATCGCGCTGCTCCGAAAGAAAAACGGCCGGGATGAGGGAGTTCGGGCGGGCTTTGCGTTTGCTACTTGTGAAATGGGCCTTCTGCCCGCTCCCAGCATCTCTCCCCCGTATGTTAGCGGGACGGTGCCTCGCGGGCAAGACCTGCGAGACGCCGGCTGGGAGCGGGGCCAGCCAGCACCGATTCCGCCCCCGTGTCGAGCGTCAGAGCCCCGCCCGGGTCCGAAAACCGCGGCGCACGGCGCCGGCATCTTGCCGGAACCACGCCCCGCGACGGACGCACTACAAGGCTCGAAACCACCCCGCTGTTCAAGCGAAAGGAGGTGCAGACCGCAGCATCGCCACCATCCGTAAACGTCTGACCGAGCAAACGTGCGGCACGGGTTCGCAACCGGTGCCGCGGACAAGTCGAAAGTCTGGTCTGTCGGGTCGCTGACCCGACTACTCACAACGGAGCAACAACCATGAAAACCAAGGGCATGTATCTCGCAGGGGCTTTGGCGCTGGCAGTCATCCTCGGCGGCGGCTTGCCGGCTCTGGCCACTTATGTCTACGTCGACACCTACCCGGATTGGAGCGGCTCTAGCTTCACCTCTGCGGGCTTCGGCGGCGACGGCTACGAGTATCGCTGGCAGTACTTTCGGGCCCCCGCGTCCGCGCTGTCGCTGGACACATTCAGGCTCTGGTACGGCCCGGGCACTGCCGCGGGCGGCGGCATGTCGTTCAACTTCTGGCTCAAGGAGTACGATGGGGTCAGTGCCTGGGCTACTGTCGACAGCGGCAGCGGCCAGCTCCCTAACCTGGAGTCAGGGATCGGCGATTACACCATCACCCTCAATGAAGGCGTGACGGGGGGCGACTACTACGTCCTGCTCTTGCAGGGGACCGACACGCCCTCTTCAGGGAACTTCAGGTTCGGGACCGTCAACGGCGCCAGTGACGCCAACGCACTCTTGGACGCTTATGGCAGTAGCTCGCCCACGTTCCCCGGTTCTCCTCCGGGCAACGGTTCTCGCGATTGGGCCTTCACGGCGACGTTCACGGAAGTTCCCGAGCCGTCGTCGCTGGGGCTGCTGGCGCTTGGGGTGTTGAGCGGGCTGATTCGTCGCCGCTAGGACGCTGTGGTTGCCAATTGGCCAAGTAGGGTGCGTCGCATGCGCGGCGCACCCTACATGGCTCACACCCCGAGGATCAACAATGAGACAGCGAACGACGCGGGTACTGTCGGCGCGCACGCCAGCGTTGCTTCCAGGCGAAACGCGGCTGCTGAAAACGACCCTGGTCATACTCTTGGCAGCCGCGCTGCTGGCCGCCACTGCGCCGGGCGACACCATCGCAACCTTCAGTGATCCCGCGCTCGATGGCACCACGCCGCTGTTCACACTCTCCGGCGGCACGCTGAGCGGTGGCTGGGTCAATCCGGGCAGCCCTGACCTCCCGCTCGATCTCATCATGCCGAACACGGGTGTCACCTATCCCGACGCGAGCTTCAGCATGACCGACCTGACCGTCCTGGATCCGTTCGGGACGCTCTCGGGCGGCGTGCTTGAGTTTCACGATAGCAGCGACGAGCTGGTTCTGCGGATCGACTTTGACTCGGCCTATCTGAGCGTCCCCTTGGGCTTCGGCGCCAGCCACCTGGTCGGGCACGGCGTGACCTTCTCCGGACCGTCCATCCCGGGGCCGCTCGAGCAGGAGGCGTTTGCGTTCGGCTTCGCAAACCCGGTCCAGACGCAGCACGGCCTCTCCTGGACCGCGTCCTTTACTTCGTCGGCCGTCGTCCCCGAGCCGTCGTCGCTGGCGCTGCTGCTGGCGCCGGGCATCGTGCGCACGCTGTTTCGTCGTCGCCGGCCTGGACTAACAGTCCGTTGAAAAAGGGGACTGGCTCCGCCGCAAGCCGCTTTCGCGGCAGCGCCAATGGGGCTTCCAGCGGTGCCTGTACCCTTTTTCAACGGACTCTTGAGACCCCAGGAAGGAGACCGGGGAAACTCGCGGAGCCGGCTTCCCAAGGTCTCGACCCACACGTCGCGCGCAAGAGCGTTTTTTTCTTGAGGCGATCCGCACGCGGATTGCGTTTCTATTAGTGACCGGGCATGACGGTCGCAAGCGAAGCAAACGGCGAGCGACGAGCGACACGAAGCGTGCGGCGAAGCACCGCAGCCCGGCCGTTGAAAGCAATCGGCCCCCCGGGGCCGCTGATGGACCCCATTCTCCCTCTCTCTCTCCTCCTCCTCACAAAGGCGCCCCGCCGACCCTCGGCGGGCCGCCTTTTTCTTTTGCTTGGCAGCCGCTTCACACGCCCCGGAGACGGCGGTTCACAAACCAGCGGCGACACGCGTGCGCGTGGCCGGCGGCTGGCCTCCAGGCTAAGGCGGGGCCCCGCGCGCGCCTGGTTTCAGGCGAGATTCATGGTCATCAGGAACAGCCGGTTGTTCTCCGTCTTCTGGAGGCGGTTGCGCAGCAGCTCGACCGACTCGACCGGGTTCATGTCGCTCAGCACGCGGCGGAGCAGGTAAACCTTCTCCAGCTCCTGCGGGTGCAGCAGCAGCTCTTCCTTGCGTGTGCCGGAGGCCGAGATGTTGATCGCGGGCCAGATGCGCTTGTCAACGAGCCGGCGGTCGAGGTGCAGCTCGCTGTTACCAGTGCCCTTGAACTCCTCGAAGATGACCTCGTCCATCTTCGAGCCGGTGTCCACCAGGGCCGTGCCGATGATGGTCAGGCTGCCGCCCTCCTCGATGTTGCGGGCTGCCCCGAAGAACCGCTTGGGCTTCTGGAGGGCGTTGGCGTCGACACCGCCGGTCAGGATCTTGCCGGAGTGCGGGACTTCGGTGTTGTACGCGCGGGCCAGACGGGTGATCGAGTCGAGTAGGATCACCACGTCGCGGCCATACTCGACCAGCCGCTTGGCTTTGTCGATCACCATCTCCGCGACCTGCACGTGCCGGCTGGCGGGCTCGTCAAAGGTCGAGCTGATGACCTCGGCCTTCGTCGCCCGCTGCATTTCGGTCACTTCTTCGGGCCGCTCGTCGATCAGCAGGATGATCACATACGCGTTGGGGTGATTCGTCGTCGCCGCGTTGGCCATCTTCTGGAGCAGGACCGTCTTGCCGGTGCGGGGCGGGGCGACGATCAACATGCGCTGCCCAAAGCCGATCGGCGTCACCATGTCGACGATCCGCATGTTCAGCTCTTTGGTCTCCGTCTCCAAAAAGAGCCGGCGGTTCGGGTGCAGCGGCGTCAGGTCCTCGAAGTTTGTCTTTTCCGTCACCGACTCCGGCGACTCGAAGTTGATCGCCTCGACCCGCAGGAGCGCGAAGTAGCGCTCCGACTCTTTCGGCGGGCGAATCTGGCCGGCCACGATGTGCCCGTTCCGCAGGCCGAACCGGCGGATTTGCGACGGACTGACGTAGATGTCGTCCGGACAAGGCAGGTAGTTGTACTCGGGGCTGCGCAGGAAGCCGAAGCCGTCCGGCAGAACCTCGAGCACGCCCTCGCCGTAGAGCAGCCCGTTCTGGCTGATGCGCCGTTTGAGAATCTGGAAAATCAAGTCCTGCTTGGCGAGCCCGACGTATTCCTCCATGCCCTCCTTCCGGGCCACCTCGTGCAGCTCGGCGACGGTCATCTTCTGGAGGTCGGTGATGTGCAGCTCGCCGCGCTTGATCCGCTCGTACTTCTCGTGCGTCTCGCGGTCGATGGGGGAGCTGTCGTCGTAGTCGCCCTTGCGCTTCTTGCGGCGGGGCTCTTCCGCGGGGGCTTCGGTCGAGGGTTCGACCGCGGCGGGCTCGTCGGTCGCGCCGTCGGTGCTGCTTTCCGGCAGCGACTCGGTGGCCACGAATTGCGACCCGCCGGCGGGTTGGACGTCGGCCGCCGTTTCCTCGTCGGAATCGGTTACGGGTTCGAGGTCGTCGGGAAGGGTTTCGGGGGCGTCTGGGGATTTCTTCTTGGTGGTGCGGGTCCGCGCCGCTGACTTCGCCATGACTGAGCTCCAGGGAAAAGACCGGGTCCGGGGTCATCCCGTTCCGTGTTCTACGCGTGATGCCGCCCGGTCGTTAAGTACGGTTGCGGTCTATGCTTGTGAGTGTCGCGCCAGCACTTTGCTCACGATGTCGGCCACCTGGCCCTGAATATCCGCCGCGGGCCCGTCGTTATCGACGACGAACTCAGCCCGGGCCCGCTTGTCTGCCAGCGGTAGTTGCCAACTTTCCCGCCGTCGCAGTTCCTCAGCGCTCCAGCCGCGCGCCGCACTCAACCGTTTCTGTCGGGTGGGTTCGCTCGCGCTAACGAAGACAACTGTATCGCACTCGCGATCCAGATTGGTTTCAAGCAGGAGCGGGGAATCGATGACGATGGCCGTGACTGCTGGGTCTTTTTCAACCGCCCGTATCATAGCGGTCCGCCGGGCGTGGATCAAGGGGTGCAGCAGAGATTCCAGGCGGGATTTCTGGGCGGCGTCGGCGAAGATAATATCGGCGATCCGTCGGCGATTCGGCTGCCCGCGATCGTCCGTAACCTCTTGTCCCCACCAGCTTTGCAGCGTTCTCAGGACATCGGCCGTTCCCAGAAGCTCGTGGTTGAGCCGATCCGCGTCAATCACCAGGCAGCCAAGTTTCTCGAATTCGCCGGCGACACGCGACTTCCCGGCCCCGATGCCGCCGCACAAACCGATGACGGGTTTCTTGCCGCTCATGTCGTGACCCAGCTCTGCCACGGGTAAGGCCCGACCGAATGCTTAGTGCAGTGCCTCACAATAATCGCATCGTCTGGGGAGCATGGGCCTCCGGCCCGTGTCCCGGTGCGCCGGGCATCGCACGGGCCGGAGGCCCATGCTCCCCACCCAGATACGCTGCGGGAATTCTGAGGCACTGCACTAGTTCTCGCCAGGCGTGCGCGGTTTGTCAATCTGTGCGACGCGGGCGCGCGTGCGCTCGGGAGCCGCACCGTTCATGGTGCGCAGCGGAGGCTGACCGACCTGCGGCACGCGGGATGAATCCCGCCGCTCCGAAACGGCGCGCCGCCGTCAAACGACGTGCCCCCGAACTCCAGTCGGAATCCGGGGGCACGCAACCTTGGCAGCCCGCAGGGGCTGCCCGAAGGGTTGGGACCATCAATCCCAAGTCAGCTTGCGCGGCATGGGCCGGCGGATCAGCTTCTTGCTCTTCGGCTCGACCTGCGTTCCGGGGGGCACTACCCCGGGACCGACGAATGTGCCGTGATAGTCCTGGGCCGCGACCGATGCGGTCGCCAGGTTCATGTCGAGCGCGTTGCCAATGCCGTTGTGGCACCGCAGGCACACGAAATCGAGCGTCACGGCGCCTTCACCGTTCACCTGGAGCAGCTCGGTCCCGGCGGCGTTGAACATCGCCGTGTAGTTGACCGGGTTCGTGTTGATGTTGAACACGTGCGTCTTGATGTCGCCCATGCGGGCCAGCGGGCCGATTACGGCTGCGGTGGCGGACGAGCCGGACTTCCCGGCGTGCGGCATGTGGCAGCTCATACAGGTCAGCTCTTCGCTGTAGCTGCCGCGCGTGAACGTTACGCCATCGTGGTCGCCCATCGGCACGCCGGGATGGCAGGTCGTGCAGGCGATTCGAATGGCGCCGGCGCCGCCGTAGTTAGCCGACGTATGCGGTTCGTGGCACGTTGCACACGACAGGAAGTCGTGCGGGCTGGCCAGCAGTTCCGGCCACTGCTCGTGGTGCTCGATGTAGAAGCCCTTGGCTATTACCACCAGCGGGTTGGCGCCGCGCGTGTGGCAGTTGCCGCACGCCGCCGCGCTCGGGTCGATCAGCATGTCATGGTTGGGCGGCGACGAGATGTGGTCTGCCGCGGGGCCGTGACACGCTTCGCACATCACCGCCGGCTCAGCCCACGACTCGAACGTGCCAGGATTCTGCTGCGGTCCGGTCGTGTGGCAATAGAAGCACGAGTAATTGTACGGCTTGGTAGTGTTCAGCGACGATTCATACGCGACGAACTGTGGCGTATTGCCGTTGGGCGGATACTCGAGGTTCCACTGCGTCAGGATGCCCGGCGTGCTGCCACCGGGGCCGGTGATATAGACATTTCCGGTCTGGTCGATGAAGCGTGCCTTGCGGTGGAAACCGCCGATGACGTAGCTGACGGCGTCCCACGCGATCGTGTTCGGCGGGTTGGGCACACCCGCGTAGATCGCCTCGGGTGGATACGTGGGCGGCCCGCCGTTCACCTCGTTGAGCTTGTACGCGTGTCCGTGGCCCATGTGCAGCACGGATTGGTCGGGGTGGCAGGCGGTACACGTCGGGGCGCCCATGTAGTACGTCAGCGGCGGCGGCGTGACGCCCAACAGCGACTCGGCGGCCTCCAACATGCTGAGGACGTAGCCGCCGTTGTGGACACCGAGACTGCCGTCGCCCTCGATGTACTTCTTCAGGAAGCGGGCCTTCTTGACCTCGGTGGTGATGCCGCTCTGGTTGGCCGGTCCGCCGCAGCAGGAGTATTCCCACGTGGACGGATCACCCAGGGCCGCCGTAATCCCGTCCAACCGGGTTTGGACCATGCCCTGCAAGCTCTCGACCAGGATTTCGGCCGCTTCCGCGGATTCGTGACACGGGGCACAAGCCTCGAAGTTGATCGCCCAGGTGTGACCGGTGATTGCCGGCACCTCCGGCGGCCCCTGCTGATACTCGTCCGTATACATGTGGCAGGTGTTGCACTGGAGCTGAAGCCCGAAGTGGTCGGACTGCATGAACGGCACGAGGTTCACGCCGTCGGGCACCGGCATTTCGCCAACGTACACGTTGGCCTGCAAGCTGTGGTGCGGGCCGCGCGACGTATCGGTCCACATCCGCCCGCGGCTGTGGTGGCAGTGACCGCAGAGGTTGAAGCGGTTGGGGTTGATGCAATCTGCCTGTACGTTGGACGGTACGGTCTGGACGGACTCGGGCCACTTCAACTGGTAGTCGCGACCCGCCGGCGGGTTGGCGGCGTTGCCGGTCACTGCGTGGGGATCGTGGCAGGCCGCGCACTCGACGTTGAGATACGCAGGCGGATCGCCCTGCTGACCGAGCGGAGCATGGCAGACCAGGCAACTGCTGGAGTGGCCATTGACGGACGAAACCGTGTGCCCGCCGGACGCGGACCATTCCTCATAGGTTGGGTGGTGTTCGCCCTGGTGGCACGTGCCGCACAGCGCGGCGCTCTTGTCGATATTCGGTACGACCGCCAGCGGATCGACCGCGTGCTCACGGGCCGCGCCGTGGCAGTTCTCGCACTGCACGCCGGCCAGTTGCGGCGTCGTGGTCTGGTCCACATAGCCGCCCGGCTGTCCGTAGCCGACCACGTGGCACGGCAGGCAGTCGGGGTTGGTCTGACCGAACGGCGGCAGGTTGTCGAACGCCACCTTGTGCAGCGTCTGGTTCCAATTCGCGTGGTAATCGGTGTGGCACAGCCCGCAGTTGTTGGCCGCGCCAAACTGCCCTGCCGGCAGATTCAGGCCCGGCTCAAACGCGCGGGCGTGCGTGTGGCACTGCGTGCAGGCCGGCATCGTGCCGTCCAGCGTGTGCTGCGGGATCATGCCGGGGACGTTGGCCGGATAGTCGTGGCAGGCTTCGCAGATGCCGCGGATGTTCGGATCCGGGTCCACAAACGCGCCCGGCCCCACGCCGATCGTGTCATTCGTCAGCACGATGTTCACACCGTTGACCGTCGTCCGCACCAGCCCGGCGTTCCCGCTGCTGGAGTGCGGGTCGTGGCACGTCATGCAATCGCTCGGCGACGCGCCGCCGTGCTCCAACGGAGCGCCGTCGCCGCGGTGGCAGTCCTTGCACAAGGCCGAGTCGGTGTTGTCCATTCGCAGATAGTGCGTGTTGCCGTTCTGGTGCTGGTCATGGCAGGTCGCGCACTTCATGTTGCCGTTGTCGAGATACAGGGCCAGCGGGCCGTTCGGCGTGGGACCAAGCGAGCCGGCGCCGGCGTTGACGGCGGGCACGCCGAAGCGGTGGGTCGAAGCCAGGTCCAGCTCATGAACCGGCATGCCCAACCCCTCCGCGCTGCCGCTGTGGCAGGACATGCACAGGGCCTTCTGGCCCTCGGCCAGCCCTTCGTGGCCGCCGGGCTGGTTGCGGATGCCGTGGCAACGACCGCAGATGATCGGCGAATCGATGATGTGGGGGCCGTTCCAGACCGAGCGCTCGCCGCCGGCGTTGCTCAATGCGGGCAGCGCGCCGCCGTCGCGCTGAAAGCTCTGATCGAACTCGCTGACGTTGGAGCCTTCGTACGGCTGGGGGTCGATTTCCTCGTCAGACTTCGCGCCCTGCACGAGCACCCCATACACCTCGACGCCCGGCTTGTTCGCACTGACGACGTACAGCTTGGCCGCGGGGATGTTCAGTGCCAGGTCGCACGCCGTCCGCAAGTCGCCGGGGTCGGCCCCGTATTCAAGCAGTTTGTCCAGCTCGATACCGGCGGACGAGAACAGCCGCACGGTGCTCATCATCGAATCGGCGACGAAGATCTGGCTGGCGGAGTCCACCGCCAAGCCCTGTGTCCGCGGCAGCCAGCCCTCGCCCGAGCCGTCGCCGTAGTACTTGTTGCGGTTGCCGAACGCGGTGACGTAGGTTCCCGCGAGCGTGAAAACCTGCACGCGGAAGTTGTCCTGATCCGCGACGAGCAGCTTGCCACCGGCAACGTCGACGGCAATCGCGTTGGGATACCGGAATTGGCCGTTTCCGCCGCCACGCCCGCCCAGCGTGAGCACCAGCGACCCGTCCGCGGCGAAGCCGTACACGTGGTCCCCGGCGGCATCGACGACGTAGATGATCCCGGTGTCCGCGGCGATCGCGAGATCACCCGGGCCGACAAACGTCACCACGCCGGCGCCCAGGAACCCGGTGAACGTAAACGTGTTGTCGTAGATCGCCACCGCGGCGCTGTCGCGCAGTGAGACGAAGTAGCGTCCATCGGGATGTGCGGCGACGCCGAGCGGACCTTCCGCCACGGACCAACTGCCGAGGTACTGACCGGCAACGTCGAACCGCGCGATTGTGTTGCTGGGCGGATCGGTCACCAGGACCGTTCCGTCCGGTGCCAGTGCCACCCGCGCCGGACCGTGCAGCGATTCGGTCAGCGTGACCTGATGGGTCAGCGTGACCGTCGGCATGAGCAGGAGCATTCCGATAACTAGCATGACGGCGACCTCCTTCCCCGTGAATTCGGATTACACGTGATGGAGCATGTTCTTGAGGACATGTTTCCGCTGGTTGACGCGGGCAAGGGGCGTTCCGGTCGCCGGGCGCCATCGGTGCTCGGCGTGCGCCGTTCCGATCACACGTCGGCCGCTCGTCTGGCGGCCCGGAACCGAGCCGCCTCATCGCCGACACGCCGGTCACACGCCAAACCCGCAAAACCTGCATAAATAGGTACGAGTATTGCATTTGGCTCAATCCCAGGCATGCCGGCGGCTGCCGCCGAGGTTGCCCTTTGGTGAGGCTCGGCGTGCGGAGATGTTGCGGGCGGCACCCGCGCGTGGCGGTCAGGCGCCTGCAACCGCATTCTCAACTGTGGTAGAAGTTGATGGGCTTGTCGCGAAACTGAGAATGGCGGTTGGCCCCCGATCTCGCGGGCGTTTTGCCCGCCGCCGGTCGGTTTGCCATTCGGGGCTCCGCCGCGAATTGGGCACTGACCGGTGCGGTATCGGCATGGGTTGCCGAGGCACGCCCGTCTGTACCCGGTCGGTCTCCCATCAAGGTGCCGAGCGCCGGTGTCGTGTCCGCCGGACAACTCAGGCGCGACACGAACTCGGCGGACGCGGGCCGCTGCGGATGCGCGCCGTGGCGCCTGTTCCGTGAACTTGTTTTGCCGATGAGGCGCGGTATGATACTGAGCTCACGCGGATGCGTGGTTTACCGGAGTGTAGCTCAGCCTGGCTAGAGCGCTTGGTTCGGGACCAAGAGGTCGCAGGTTCAAATCCTGTCACTCCGATTTTGCCCGCCGGTGAACCATCGTGCTTAGTCGCGCACTGTGAACGAGTTACGGCGTTTGACGCGCTGGCATCATTCCCGACGTTCACGTCCAGATAACACCGTTCCCCGCCGTTCAGTACAACCGCGGGTACAACGGGGAGTACAACGGGTCCGGCACGAACATTGTCCGTCCCGGTCGCGCCCAGCGCCGTCCGCTCGCCGTCCGGACCGTCGTCGCGCAAGTCGGGCAGCGCCTCCACCGCCGCGGACGCGGGTAGCAACGTGTCGTCGGTGTAGGTCTTCATGGTCAGGTCGATCGACGTGTGGCGGGCGAGCTTCTGGGCGGTCCGGGGCGCAACGCCAGACATCGACAGCCAGGTCACGAACGTCGTCCGCAGCGCGTGCCGATCCACCGTCCGCCCGCGGTCGTCGC
The DNA here is from genome assembly GCA_964394415.1 of uncultured Planctomycetales bacterium. Taxonomy (GTDB): domain Bacteria; phylum Planctomycetota; class Phycisphaerae; order UBA1845; family Fen-1342; genus JAGVEP01. The sequence continues at coordinate 7,222 of CAYMXT010000049.1, read as the reverse complement.
GCGTGGCGATGCCGGCCCGCTTCAGGTCGGACCGGAACGTTTTGCGCGTCGGCGTCGTGGCGAACACCGGGCCGTCAGCGTCGGCCCGCGCCGGCCTTGCGGCCCGGAGCTTGTCGGCCAGCGTGCGTTTGATCGGCAGCACGTCGGCCCGTCCGCCCTTGGTCGTTTCAGCCCGGAGCCGGATGCGCGGCGTGAGCGTGTCGAGGTCCAGGTCGCCCCACGTCAGCGCCCGAATCTCGCCGACGCGCAGCCCGGTCAGCAGCGCAGTTTCGTACCACAGCGCCCGCGCGCCGGCCTGGGCCAGCAGCCGCGCGGCTTCGTCCGGCGTCAGCGCCCGCCGCCGCCGCACCGGATTGACGCCAGACGGCCCGACCAGCGCGACCGGGTTGCTTTCCAGCACACCGGCCACCTTGACGGCGTAGACGCACAGGCCATTGACTATGCCGCGGTAGGCGTTGATCGTCTTGGCGCTCCGGCCCGCGTGCGCCAAGCCGGCCAGGGCGCGCCCGATCCGCTCGGCATCGAGGTCCGCCACACGCTGAGCGCCGACGTTGGTAAGCCACTTCCCAACGTGCAACGTCTGCCGAACGTGGCCGCGCGACAGGGGCCGGCCGTCGCCCCGGCGTTTGCGGCGCAGGTGTCGCAGGTAGTTCGCCAACAACTTCCGCACCGGCGTCCCCGCGGCCTCGATGAATCGATCGGTCAACCCGACCGCCAGCCGTTGCCGCGCCAGCAGCAGCCGGCGCAACTCGGCTTCGGCTACTTCCCGGTCGCCGATGCGCTGCCCGCTCGGCAGCCGTAGCGCGTGTCGCCGCTCCCGCCCATCGACGGGATCGGCGTAGCAGGCCCAATAGAACCGCGTCCGCCGCCGTGTCTTGCGCCCGTTGTGAACCCGAGTGGTAACCGGCTTAAAGACGAATGCCATTCGCCACCGTACCTTTCATGCGCTGCCACGTGACATCGTGCCACGCCGTGCGCTACCGTGCAATTCCAAACCCGCTGAATCTTTCAACCGACCATCAGCACTTGGGCCGCGGCCCGCAGTTCCGCCGCGCGGCCGGGATGTAGGCCTTGGCACCGGATCGCCAGCGTCAGCAACCGGCCGCTCCACGCCGACGCCGACCAGCCGGTACGCTCGCGGGCCAGGGCCGCCACGGGGCCGGGCAACGTCGCCAGCTTCTCCGCCGACGGCCAGACAGCCACGCACCACGTTGCGCAATCGTGCTCGTCCATGCACCGCTGGACGTGCTCGTCGTGGCGAAGTACGTCCAGAATCTCGGGCTTGCGGGCCGTCAACAACCCGCGCAACTCCGGCGTCAGCACGCCAATCGGCGCATGGGCGCGCAGTTTGTCACCGGCAATGCACAAACGGACGCCACGGTTCGCGAGCGTGCGCATTAGTTCGCGGGCCGTCATGCGTCGTAAACCTCTTCGGTGTCCACCGCCTCGACCGCTCGCATGAGCACGTCATCCGGGGGCGATTCGCCGTCAACGCAGCCGGGCAGCTCGCCGTCGTCGTCACCATGCGGTGACGGTGACACAACCCCTGTTTCTCCCGAGTTTGGCGCGATTGCGTCACCGTCGCCGCCTTCGTGCAGTGTGAAGCGGAGCGCAGGCCGGCCCACGCCGCCCGGCGGCGCGGTGATTTCGCAGTGCCCGCGCCCGGCTTTGGCGAGCGCGACCAGCGAGGCTTCGGCGTCGTCCGCGCTGCCGCGATAAGCCCGAGAGCTGCGCATCAACTCGCGCGGCGTCACGCTCCCACCGAGTCGCTTTATCAGCGACAACAACTCTTGCTCGGCCCGGTGCTCACCGCTTCCGGCCAGCGTGTCGTACACCCGCAAGGCTTCGCCCCTAAACCAGTCGGCGAGCTGGCACCCGGCCCGCACCGCCACCGCTGAGACATCGCGCGCCGCCGCGTCCGCCGCGAGCGCAAAGACAAGCGCGAACCGCGCCGCGTACGCCTCAAGTTTCGCCAACGCCGCGGCTTCGTTATCCGTCGCAGAACTGGCGATGCGCGCGGCGTGCCGGTCGTACCACCCGGCCCACGTCGCTTCGGCGTCCGGGGCCAGCGGCAGGTCCACCGGCTCGGGGCCGCGCTCGCCCCCGGCGTGCTCCAGGGCCAGCAGCGCGCGGACCATCTCGTCGTAGCCGCGCCGGGCCGCAATGCTCGGCGCGCGGCGGGACCAGCGCTTGCGCAGCTCGGGCGGTTGCGCGACCAACAGCCGGGCGGCCGTGCCATTCTCGAAGTAGTCTGCCGTCAACACGTCGGCGAGCACGCCGGGTTGCACGGTGCCGCAAAGTGAAACCGCGGCGCGCGGGACGTAGATCGTCCGCGGCTCGGCGGATTTTCGGTCGATGACCACCGTGCCGGCGCGCCAAAATTCGAGCCACGCCTCAACATCCCCGCCGCGCCCGCGCGCCTTATATTGATTCAGCCCACGCAGCCAGCCGGCCAGCTCGTCGCGCGCGCACAGTAGCCCGCGCGGGTTCCCGAGCAGCAACACCGCGAGCGCTTCCACGGTGGTGTCCGCGGCGACGAATCGCTTCGCCGTCGGCGCTTGCGGCTCCGCGGGCGGCTCGCTTCGCCCGCCCGTGCGCCGCCACGCCTTCAGCGCCTCTTCGTGCCGCAGTAGGTCCACCTTATAAGTCGCCGCGGCTTCGGCGTGGTCGCGCAAGGCGTCGGCTTGCGCGGCGCGCAACGGCTCCACGGCAGCGTCCAAGGCCGGCGATTTCAACGTGCCCGAGCGCGCGACTACGCAAGTCCAGACAACCGGGCATTCGCGCCAACTCGCCTTAAGCCGAATTGCGCGCGTGGTCCCGATTGCCGCTCCAGCGACCGCCAGGGCCGGGAGCGCGACAAACTCCGGCGCGCAGCCGAGCGACGCCGCCGTCTCGCCGACGAAGCGCGACAGCGGAGCCGGCAGCAGTTCCAGCGCGAACGGGTCGCGCGGTATGTTCTTACCACGCTTTCCTAGGGCCGCGCCCGCCGCTACGTGGGCCGGCCCGTCGTTTTCTTGGGTCATCGCTCGGCCCCCTCCGCGATAAAGCGCGCAATGTCGCTCGCGCGCCAGCGCACACTACGTCCCAACCGCAACGGCACCGGCAGCACGCCGGCGGCCGCCCATTTCCACACAGCCCGAGGCGAACACGAAAGCAAGCGCGCCACCGCGCGCACGTCAACAAGCCGATCCCCGGTTTCCACCATTCCACTTGTAACAGGTTTCATCTTCGCGCCTCGAGAGCTTCCAGGCCGCCACGCGCGGCCCTCTACCCTTGAGCGCGAACGTCAAGGGTTTAAGCGCGTCCGCGCGCCCTTGACGGACAGGAACCCCAGTATTCGCCGGGCGCAAGCGCGCTTTTCTGTGCGCAGAAAAAAACGCGCGATCTTGGCAAAGCTCTTGACGGCCTTGACGCCCCCTAGACTTGCTTCGGGAGCCCGCGCCGTGAGTCTACCGATCGGCTCGGGGTACCGGCCAGACGCATGACAGACTTCCTTAATTGGTGAACACGCTGCGGAGTGATGCCAAGCTCCCGCGCGACATCTGCATTGGTAAAGCCCCGCGAAACCAGCTCCATGACGCGCAATTCGCGCTCGGTCGGTTGTGAGCGGGACGACCGCTTACGTGCTTGCTTCGGCTTCGCCGTTTCGGTCCTCTCGGCCGGCTTCGTCTCGGCGCGCGCTTGCACCCGGCCCGTGCGCGTCAACCGAATGCCAAGCACGCGGTTATTGCCAGCGCGCAGCTCGGCGAGTATGTCGCTCCAGGCTTTGTACTGGGGCGGGCGTCGCGCGCCCCACGGCCACGGACTACCCAGGTCGCCGAATTCTACATGTTCGCGGTCGTCGAGGTCGGCGAGAAGGTCGGGATTCTGCAAGGCGACCGGCAAGTCCAGAATGGCCACGCCCGCCGGCTTGTCCAGTAGGTATGCCAATAGGTCGCTAACGCCGCGGCCTATGTCCAGGGTTCGCACGGTGACTGCGGTACTGGTCGCCGTGCGCACCGCCTGGCGCATCACCGGCGCGAACCCGTGCAGCGCATCGCGTAGTGTCGTTTTCGGGGGCATGGTGCTTACCTTTTTCCGGGTCGGCCCAGCGGCGCGACAGAGGTAAGCACGCTGTCGCGCCACCGGGTCCGCTTGGCCGGTAGCGAACCGGCCGTCCCGGACGCGCGCAAGCCTACAACGCCGACGCCCGCAAGTCTACACTTGCGAAGCGTCCACGCTGACGTACACTTTGAAAAGAACGATTCGGACGTGGAAACCCATTACCGTTTTCAACCGTTTTCAGCCGAAGTTGAAACCCGCCTAAGACCGCTTCAGGACAAAAACCGGATGCCAAATCGCCCCGTGAGTTTTTGACGGTTTCGAGACGGTGTACGCCGCAGAAACCTCGCGATTTCACCCCCTATATGTCCTGAATTGCCTAAATCGCCTGAGTCGTCGGTTCCGGCCCCGCTGTGGCACGATCGGCTACGGCCAGGGTCATCGGGACGGGCCGGGTCATCGTTTCGCCCCCGCGTCCACGGCCGAGCGGACCAGGGCGACCAGCCCGGCCCGGATCATCTTGGGCAGCGTCGGCCACGCCCGGACCACGGTCGCCAGGTCGGAGTCGTCCGACGCGGTTTCCGGCAAACAGGTACAACCGGCAGTACAACGGACCGCCGGGGATGTACCAGAATCGGCCTTGGCGCTATCAGAAACGCGGTTTCCCTGCGATGGGCGCTTGGTTCGGGACCAAGAGGTCGCAGGTTCAAATCCTGTCACTCCGATTCGACGATCCCCCCATATAGCGGCAGCGGCGCGGGCGATATTTCAGCCCGCGGCGTACATTTGCTTCGACATTTCCTCTCCCTCGCGATCACGTACTCATCATCCGTCAGCGTTTTTCCGTTCCAGCGCCCCTCGTACAGATCCGGCACTTGGCCGGCCTTGCGAGCGAAGTCCGGGTCGCGCGGGAAGATCCAGTTGCGGTGGCACCAAGGACGAATCGCGTCCTCCGCCAGCCAGCGCCACACCGTGGTCTCGCCAATCGCCGCGACCAGCCCGCGCGCTACGGCCGCGCGGCAGATCTCGCCGGTGCTGAGCCGCGACAGGGGCAACCCGTGCTCCCGCGGCAGTTCACACGCCAGAGCCTTGATCGCGATCCGCACGCCGGGGGGAAAAGCGGGCCGGCCGGCCGTGTCGCGGCGGCTCTTCCAGGCCGGCCGGGCGTTGTTCGAAGAAACGCTTGCGCCACTTGCCGACGATCTGTCGTGGCGTGTCCAGGCGCGCCGCGATCTGGTCATTGGATAAACCGCCGGCGAAGTACAACGCAATGCGGGCGCGGATGACGTCTCGATACGGTGACGTATACCTCCGCGCCACAGACTCCAAGCTGGCCTTCTCCGCGCGGCTCAACTCGATCACATATGGACTTGTTCTCGGCATACTCTGGCCTCCTGCCACGGAGGCCAGTATGCCAGGCCGCCTCGGCCGCGGCAAGATCATACGTCATCGTATTTGAGAAATCCGGTACTTACTATGGAGTCCGCAAGTTGGACTACATCGCCTTGCCACGCGGCCGTGAGAACCGCTGTTGCCGGACAGGCGGTGTCGTGTAAGTTCCGGACTCCTTAGTAATCTGCGCAGGACCATTAGCCACGAGCATTCTCCTCGGCCAAGTATGTATCTATAGGCCGTCGAAGGACACTACATTCTCACTACATTGCTGGGCGGCAGTATACCGGCTCGGATGCCGGGCGCAACTCAGAAATGGGGCTCTCAGGGGAGGGAACTGCCCTCGAATCGGCAGGTTGGTTGTGGCCGGAAGGCTGGTGGAGGCCGTCCCGAGACCGAGTCGCGATGACGGACCGTGGACGGCTCGCCGCGTCCGCAATGGGCGTGATCGGGCTGATTCGCGGCTTTCTTCAGGCCGTCCTTCTTCCGCGCACGGCCTTGATCGCCGAGAACCTGGCCCTGCGCCAGCAACGCGCCCTGCTCCGGGTGTCTGCGAAGCGGCCGCGCTTGAGACATCGCGACCGCATCTTCTGGGTCTGACTCTCCCGGCTGTGGACGGCGTGGCGCTCGTGCCTGATGATCGTCAAGCCCGAGACCGTCATCCGCTGGCATCGCCAGGGCCTTCGGCTCTATTGGCGCTGGAAGTCTCGCACGAAGTCCGGGCGGCCGAAGACCGCGGCGCAGATTCGCAAGCTCATTCCGCAGATGGCGCAGCAGAATCCGACGTGGGGAGCACCGCGGATCCAGTGGGAGCTGGCTCTGCTCGGATTGACGGTTGCCGAATCGACCATGGCCAAGTACATGGGCCGGCAACGCAAGCCGCCCTCGCAGACCTGGCGGACGTTCCCCGACAACCACGTGCCCGAGATCACGGCGATCGGTTTCTTCGTAGTCGCGACGGTAAGCTTCCGCCTTCTGTACTGCTTCCTCGTGCTGCGCCACGCCGGTTCCTACTCATGAAACGGCAGACTAGGAACCCAGATATCGTCAAAGTCAATATCGTCCCTATCGATAATGCAGTCAACGCAATCTGGCGACGGATGGCAGTGCCGGCAGAAAGTCAACGCCTCGATCATGGCGAGGACCGGGTCATCGTCTTCCCCGCCTCCCAATGCGGGGGCCGAGCCGCCGCCTCCAGCGTCGTACTGCGTCGGTAAGCTACCGCTAATGCACGCCGCGAGCTGCGGGTCGTACCAGTTGGCGCCGGTGAAGACCAGCCCCGCATCGCCCTGGTCGCGCCAGCCTGCATCACAGCCCAGTCCGATCGGTAGACCGTCACCGTACTGCCAGACGACCTCGCCGAACGCGTTGCGGATCACGCCGAACTGCTCCGGCGCGCCCATCGAGTCGGTCACGCCGCGGAGGCTGGGCAGGACGCCACCCGGAGCGAAATCTCGCGCCCTATCCCGGGCGATGCCGGCCCCCGAACCCATCCCGATCGTGACAATCGACTTGATAAGCGTATCGCGGAACCCCGGTTCCGGCGTCGGTACGCCGTCCGACGCCGGCGTCTTGCCCTCCGGCTCCGGCGATTCCGGCTGACGCCAATTGATGTTCTTACCGTTGGCGAACGAATAGACCGTCGGCGGCCCGCCGATTCGCTCGTCGCGCAGCAGACCCAATTCGCTGGCGAGCTCGTCGTAGCGTGGCTCGACCAGCTCCGGCTGCTGCCACGGCGGGACCGGCGGCCCAACGTACTCGCGCCGCGTCATGGGGCTGCCGACGCGGC
>CAYMXT010000048.1:14375-22238 GCA_964394415.1 uncultured Planctomycetales bacterium | reverse complement strand
CGGTGATCGCGCCGAGGAAGGCCTTGCGCGACGCGCCCAGGAGGACCGGCCGCCCCGCCGCGACGAGCCGCTCGAGGGCGCGCAGGAGGGCCTCGTTGTGGGCGAAGGTCTTGCCGAAGCCGATCCCGGGGTCCACCCAGATCCGCTCCCGCGGCACGCCGGCCGCCTCGGCCGCCGCGGCGCGGGCCTCGAGGTGGGCGAGCACCTCGCCGACCACGTCGTCGTAGCGGGGGGCGCGCTGCATCGTCTCGGGGTCGCCCTGCTTGTGCATGAGCACCACGCCCGCGCCGTGGCGGGCGGCCGTCGCGAGCATCGCGGGGTCGTCGAGCCCGGCGGCGGTGCTGACGATGAGCGTCGGCCGGCGGGCTCGCCGCGGGCGCGCGACCTCGGGTGGCGCGCCGACCTGGCCGGCGACCCGCAGGTACCGTTGCTGAAGCTCGTGCTCACGCCGGGCGAGGTCCATTTCGCGGGCGCGCAAGTCCGCAAGGTCCGTGTGAATGTCACGGACCAGGTCGGCGATGTCGGACGGAGTACCGTCGGGCGGGGAACCGGGTTGGGTCGCGGGAGGTGTCATGCCAGGCGCGCCATCGGCGGCATTGTACTACCGGTCGTCCGTCAGACGGGCCAACTGGTTGACCGCGGCCCGAAAGTCCTTGGGCTGGGGCGCTTCGAACGTGAGCGTGATTCCGGTGGCAGGGTGCGGCATGGTCAGTCGCAAGGCATGGAGCGTCAGTCGGGAAATCAGCGGACGTTCTTCGCCTTTGCGGCTGGGACGGTAGTCCGGCTTGAAGTGCGACAACAGAAGCGCTTCGCCGCCGCCATAGAGCGGATCGACGGCCAGCGGATGCCCGAGCGTGGCGAGGTGGACGCGGACCTGGTGCGGGCGTTCGGTTTCGGGGCAGCACTCGACCAGGGCATGACCCGCCAGCCGCTGGAGCACGCGAAAGCGCGTCCGCGCGGGCCGGCCGCGCGCCGCCGAGGCGCTCATCTTCCCGCGCCAGCGGTTGAACGCCAGCGGTACGTCGATCACGCCTTCGTCCGGCGGACGGCCGGCGACGATGGCGTGGTAGACCTTCGCGACGGTGCGGGCCGCGCAGGCGGCGACCAGGCCCCGCTGAGCGGCGAGCGTGCGAGCGCAGAGCTGCACGCCGCTCGCGTCGCGGTCGAGCCGATGAACGACGCGCACGGCGGGGTTGTCGCGCAGCTCGGGCCGCGCGCGCAGCAGGCCGATGACGCACGGCTCCGTCGCACGGGCGGCGACGGACGCCAGGCCCGGCGGCTTGTTGACAACAACCAGATCGGCGTCGCAGTAGAGTAACGACAGGCTGGGGGGCGGCACGCGCGACATCACGGCTGGGAGTGGCTGCGCGGCAGGAGCGTCACGCGGACCGTCCGCCGTTCGAGCACCGCGATGCCCTTCGGCGACAGGAAGATCACGTCCAACGTGCGGAACTGCTCCTCGGCGGGTTGGTCGGCCGGGGGCACGACGTCGGGCGTGACGTGGACGAACGCGGTGATTTCAAGCGGCCCGGCGGCCTCGAACACGGCCTCGTCGCCCTGCACCTCAACATCGATCCGCCATTCATTCAAGTCCGTGCGGCGAACCTCGAGGCGCTCGGCGACTTCCGGCGCGACGTACAGCCCCACGACCACGTTGCGCACGAGCCGGCTCTGGGCGATCACCCGCACGGCGACGCTCACATGGTTCGGGCTGAGTTGCACGGGGCCGCTGAGGCCGGCCGGCTCCTTCACGGGAACCGGCGTAAACACCTTCGTTTCCCCCGGCACGAGCCCCTCCAATTGCTGCCCGAGCGCGGCCAGCACGAAACCCTGGGCCTCGAGCACGGGCAGGTCGTCGCGCCGCAGGCGGGCCTCGACGGTCGGCGGCTCGACGTGCTCGACGGCGATGCGGACGGCCCCGCCCTCGGCCCGCACGCGCACCGGCACCGGCAGCGTCACCAGGTCGTACACACGGAAGCTCAGGCTGGGAAGGGTGACTCCGACCACGCTCAGCCCGCGCTCGGTCACCTGCCGGGCCGACGCCACGAGCGGCTCAATCTCGGCCCGCGAATCGAGCACATACGGCTCACGGCGCGGCTCGTAGGCTTTCGGCAGCGGCCACGTGACCAGCAGCGGCGCGTTGCCGTGCGTGGCGCGGAGCCGGTCGATCGCGCGGCCGGGGCCGCTGAACGTGGCGTAGAAAACGGGCGGCGAGCCGATGAAGGCCACCTCACGCTGCGGGTCGTCCTGCCGCAATTCGAGGCGGACCTGCACCGTGTCGCGCGCGAAAGTTGCCTGGTCCGCCACGTACCAGATTACGAGCGTCAGCGGGACGACCACCAGCGCCCGCCGGGCCCGCCGCCAGGCGCTCGCGACGGTCCGTCGCAGACTGCGGGCGCGCTCGTCCCGTTTGGCGCCCTCGAGCCGGCTGGTCAGCTCTTCCCCGAGGTCATCCAGCGACAGGAAGCGCGTCAGCCGGCCGTTGTCCGCGAGCGAGATGACCCCGGTTTCCTCGGACACCACGAGCACCAGCGCGTCCGTTTCGTAGCTCATGCCGACCGCGGCAAGATGGCGGCTGCCCAGCGCCAGGTTGAGCTCGTCGCTGGCCGCGGTGGGGAACTGGCAGTTCGCGGCGACGACGCACTTGCCCTGGATGATGACGCCCAGGTCGTGCAGCGGGGAATTGGGGAAGAAGACGCTGTTGAGCAGGTTGGCGGAAATGTCCGCCCGAATCATGGTCCCGTTCTCGGCCCAGCCCGTGAGATCGACGTTGCGCTGCACCGCGATCAACGCCCCGTACTTGTTGGCCGACAGATAGCTCGCGGATTTGACCAGGGCATGCACGGTCTGCGAATACGACTCGCGCCCGCGGCGCAGGCGGACGTCGCCGATGCGGATGACGGCCCGCCGCAGCTCCGGCTGAAACACGACCAGCGCGATGAACGCGAGTGCATACAGCACGTAGCGGTAGAGCAGATCGAGCCGCACCCACTGGAATTGCTCGGTCAGCACACGGACGACGAGCGTGACCACGATCAGGATGATGAGCACCCCGCGCAGCGGCCGGGCCCCGCGCGTCGTCTGAAGCAGACTCGCCGCCCAGTTGACGCACAGCCCGATCAGGACCAGCTCGACGACGACCGCGGGCAGGTCGTACGCCTCGCCGGCCAGGCGGAAGTAGAGGCTGCGCAGCATGTCACCCATGCGGGGCACAGTATAGAATCAGGCCACGGCGGGCACTACACCCACGGCGTACGTGGGTCGTGACCCGCGGCCGGCACCGGGATGACTGGCGAACCTCCGCGGGCTCCGCAGCGGAACTTCGGCGGGCGCCGCGCCGCTCGGCGGCGTACCGGCGGGAGGTCGACGCAACCGGGCCGCGCGGGTCGGCATGGTCCGCGGCGGACCTGGAGGTCACGGTTCAGCCGCGGGGGCGGGGCGCGCTTGCAGGTCGCGGTAGGACTTTTCCAGGAACTCGCGCGACAGGCGCAGACCGATGTGGTCCCACGGCAACAATTCGGAGAATGGGCGCTCCCGGTGGGCGTAGAACGCGGGATCCAGCCCCGTCGCGGCAAACGCCGCTTGCCAAAGCTCCGGCTGAAACGCCTCGTCCGCACCCTCGAACCGCGCCCCGCGTCGCCACGCGTCGTGAATCACCGCGCCCAGCCGCCGATCGCCGCGCGCGAACACCGCCTCCAGAATCGCCCGCTCTACGCGCGGCATCCTCAGTGACACGGCCGAACGCCGGGCTTTCGCCCGCCGCGCGAGCCGGTGCCGCGCTTCCAGGAAGTACTCCAACCGCGGTTGGCCCATCCATTGCAGCGGGGTGAAGGCCTTCGGCACGAGCCAGCCCACCGCGGCGGTGACGGCGGCGGGCGGCTTGCCGACCGTGCGGCGTTCCTGGCTGACGGCGCAGCACAGGTCGAAGATGTGGTCGATGTCCTCCGGCCGTTCGCCGGGGAAGCCGACCATGAAGTACAGCTTGATGCGCTTCCACCCGGCCGTGTACGCCGCCCGCACGCCGGCCAGCAGGTCGCCGTCGGTGACCTTCTTACGAATCGCGTGGCGCAGGTCGTCGTCGGCCGCTTCGACCGCCATCGTGAGCCCGGCTTTGCGGACCGAGCCGCCCAGCCAGGGGATGTCGCGCAACATGCGGTCCACGCGGAGCGACGGGAAGCTGAGGTTGACCATGCGCGGGGAGAAGCGCTCATTGAGGCGGTCCGCAAGCTCGTGCAAGTGCGGATAGTCGGCGGTGGAGAGCGAGAGCAGGCCGATTTCGTCGTGTCCCGTGGCCCAATACCCCTCCTCGGCGAGCGCGACGATGCGTTCGACGCTGCGCAGGTACAGCGGACGCTTCGTGTATCCGGCGTGACAAAAGCGGCACAGGTTCGGGCAGCCGCGCATGATCTCGATCGCAATGCGGTCGTGGATGGCGGGAATCCAGGGGACCAGCGGCCGGGCGGGGTACGGCGCCGTCTCGAGATCCGGGGTCAGCGCACGCTCGATCCGCGCCGGCAGGTCTGACACGGTTGGCCTGAGTTCTCGCAGCGTGCCGTCGGAGTTGTAGTCGGCTGTGTACAGGTTCGGGGCGTACAGCCACGGGAAGCGGCGGGCCAGCTCGAGGATCATCGCCCGGCGGCGGACGCCGGCACGTTTGAGCTGTTTCATGGCTGCAACGATTTCCGCCAGCGGGTGTTCGCCGTCGCCGATGACGACGAGGTCGAGGAACTCCGCCAGCGGTTCCGGATTGTCGGCCTGGGGACCGCCGGCGAGGACGAGCGGGTGGTCGTCGGTGCGTTCGGCGGCGCGGAGCGGGATGCCCGCGAGGTCGAGCAGGTTGAGCACGTTCGTGAAACAGAGCTCATATTGGAGTGAGACGGCGAACAGGTCCGCGGACGCGGCCGGCTGGCGCGTGTCCCACGTGAAGAGCGGCAGGCCGCGGCTGCGCATGACCGCCTCGGCATCCGGCTGCGGGCAGTAGACGCGCTCGGCGCACACCCCCGGCTTGTGGTTGCACAGCCAATATAAAACCTGGATACCCAGGTTTGATATTCCAACGGCATAGATATCGGGAAACGCCAGAACTACACGGATTTCCGCGGCCTTCCATTGCCCTGGGCGCACTAATTGGTTAACCTCGCTACCGATGTACTGCGCCGGGTGGCGTACGCGCGGGAGCAATTCATGGCGAATGCGTGCGGCGAGAACTGGATCCATCAGGTCATTCTACCGGCGCAGCGCGGCGTCCGTCAGGGATTATCTGACGGGCCGCGGCGGCATTCTCTCCAGGTCTCCATTGATCCTAACTCCTCGACATCTAGTATCAGCAGCTCGCTGACGTCTCGGGCCGAACGCGTCAGGTATTCCCAACCCGTCTGCGGCCACGTGTGGAGAAAGTAATGTACTTGCAGGGCGTTCGTTCACGTCGGAATCTCACAGCACTCGGCGTTCTCGTTCTCGCCACGGCGCTCGGCGCCGGGACCGGCGGGTGCGGCTTCCTCTGGCAAACCACCGTGACTTCGGTCGAGCCGAGTGCGGGGCCCACGACCGGGGGCACGCCGATCACCATCATCGGCGCCAACCTAATCGAGCCGCTGGCCATCACCCTCAACGACGTGGCCGTCACCGACGTCAAGCTCATCAACTCGCGCGCGATCACTTGCAACGCACCGCCGGGCGAAGTGGGCCCGGCGGTCCTGGCGCTCCGTTTCGCCGACGGACGCGACATCAGCGTGGCGGATGCTTTCACGTACGAGATTCCCGACGATCAGGCGGCCCTCGATGTCCCGCCTGCGATCCTCGCTTTGACACCCGCCAGCGGCCCCGCCGCGGGCGGCACGCCGCTGACCGTGCGCGGTAACAACTTCGCGGCCGATGGCGTGTTGCTGATCGGCGACAAACCAGCGCCGGGTTTCGCTTTTCTGAGCGATCGGCTCATTACGGCGCTGACGCCGCCCGGCGACGTAGGGCAGGTCGCAGTCACGCTTCTGACCGCCGATGGCCGCTCGACCAGCTTTCCGCCGGGGTTCACCTACCTGGACAGCGACTCGCCCGACCTGCCGCAACCGACTATCAAGACCATCAGCCCGCTGCGTGGTCCGACGGCCGGCGGCACGGTCGTGTCGATTACGGGTACGAATTACGGGCCGGGGGTGGTGACTTTGTTCGGCGATTCGCTGGCCCCGCAAACGACCTTCGTCGGCGCGAATCTCCTGACGACGGTCACGCCGCCGCGGCCGGAAGGGGTCGTTGCGGTCACGCTCGTCCTGCCGGACGGGCGGCGCGTCAGCGTGGATTCCGGGTTCACGTTCGATCCGCCCCCCATTCCGTCCGTCGCCACGTTCACGCCGACGAGCGGATCGGTCGAGGGTGGAACCCCCGTCACCATTCGCGGAACCGGTTTCGCCGACGGCACGCTGGTGTTCTTCGGCGACACGCTCGCCGCGTCCATCGACATCGCTTCCGACCAGGCCCTGACGGCGGTGACGCCGCCGCATCCGGCGGGTCTCGCGAATGTCACGGTCGAGATTCCGGACGGCCGGCGAACGGCTGCGACCGGGCAGTTTGAATTCGTCGGGCCGAAGGCGCCGACGATCATCGCGGTCGTGCCGAGTAGCGGTCCAATGGCCGGTGGAACGCCGGTCACCATCACGGGCACGAACTTACGTAACGGCGCCGTCCTGCTGTTCGACAACATCGCCGCGGACAGCATCGAGAGCCTCAGTGACGAAGTTCTGACGGCCGTAACGCCGCCACACGCGGCGGGCGTCGCCAGCGTCACCGTCGAGAATCTGGACGGGACGAGTGCCACGGCGGCCGCGGCGTTCACCTTCGTCGCGCCGACGCCGTTGACGGTGAGCTCCTTCTCGCCGCTGACCGGACCAGCGCAGGGTGGCACGGTGGTCACGGTGCTGGGCACCGGCTTCACAGCGGGCACCACGGTCCTGTTTGGGACGGTGGCCAGCGCCGCGGTCAATGTCCTGAGCGGCGAAGTTCTGACGGCCGTTGCGCCGCCGCAGCCGCCGAACACCGTCGTCACGCTCGCCGTGGGCCGGCCTGATGGACAAAGCCTCACGACGGCGACGACGTTTACGTACGACGGTCCGCCGGTGCTGGCGTTGCTGGGCTTTGACCCCCCGAGCGGGCCGGAAGCCGGCGGCACGACGGTCACGGTCACGGGGAGCGGGTTCGTCGCGGGTACGACGGTCCGGTTTGGACTGCAAGCGGCGACCCATGTGACGATTCTGAGTTCAACAGTGCTGACGGCGGTCAGTCCGGCCCAGCCGGGCGGGACAGCCGTCGCGCTGACGGTCGAGACGCCGGACGGCCAGAGCGTGACGAGCGCAGGCGTCTTCACATACGAAGGTCCGGCGGCGCCGACGATCGACAGCCTTGATCCGGCCACTGGGCCGGAGGCCGGCGGCACGGTGGTGACGATCACGGGTACCACCTTCACCGGCGCGACCGGCGTAACCTTTGGCGGCAACGCGGCCGACTACACCGTGCTGAGCGACACGCAGATTCAGGCGGTGTCGCCGGCCGGCAACGGCACGGTCGTCGTCGAAGTGCAAACGCCCAGCGGCAGCGCCCAAGCGCTGTTCACGTATGTCCCGCCGGCGACGCCGACGATCGACAGCCTCGATCCGGCCAGCGGGCCGGAGGCCGGCGGCACGGTCGTAACGATCACGGGGACCGCCTTCACCGGCGCGACCGGTGTGAGCTTCGACGGCAACGGCGCGACGTACACCGTGTTGAGCGACACGCAGATTCAGGCGGTGTCGCCGGCCGGTAACGGCACGGTCGTCGTGGAAGTGCAAACGCCCAGCGGCAGCGCCCAAGCGCTGTTCACGTATGTCCCGCCGG
>CAYMXT010000048.1:0-14275 GCA_964394415.1 uncultured Planctomycetales bacterium | reverse complement strand
TGAGTCCGGCCAGCGGGCCGGAAGCGGGCGGCACGGTGGTCACGATCACCGGTACCGCGTTCACGGGTACGACCGGCGTAACCTTTGACGGCAACGCGGCCACGTACACCGTGCTGAGCGACACGCTGCTTCAGGCCGTGTCGCCGCCGGGCGTCGGCACGGTGGTCGTTGAAGTTCAAACGCCGACGGGCAACGTCCAAGCGCTGTTTACGTACGCCCTGCCCGCGACCCCGACGATCGGCGGCCTCAGCCCCCTCAGCGGACCGGAGACCGGCGGTACGGTCGTGATGGTCACCGGCACCGGATTCGCCGACGCGACCGCCGTCATCTTCGGCAGTGGTCCGGGGGATGGCGGCGGCGGCACGCCCGCGCTCTTCACGGTGTTGAGCGACACGTTGCTTCAGGTCGTTACGCCCGCCGGCGCCGGCGTCGAGGTCTTTGAGATTCAAACGCCCACCGGCAGCGCGCAGGCGCTCTTCACGTTCGTCCCGCCGCAGACGGCAACGATTGGCAGCCTGACTCCGGCCAGCGGGCCGGAAGCGGGCGGCACAGTCATCACGATCACCGGCACGGCTTTCACGGGCGCCAGCGCGGTCCTGTTCGGCGGCCAGACCCCGGCGACACAGTACACCGTGCTCAGTGACACGCTATTGCAGGCCGTGACACCGCCCGGCAACGGCACGGTGATCGTGGAAGTCCAGACGCCGAGCGGCAGCGCCCAGGCGTTGTTCACGTACATCCCGCCCGCCACGCCGACGATCGGCGGTCTGAGTCCGGCCAGCGGGCCGGAGGCGGGTGGTACGGTGGTCACGATCACCGGGACCGGCTTGGCGACCGCGTACGATGTACTGTTCGACGGCGTCTCCGCCTGGGGCTTTCTCGTGCTGAGTGATACGACGATCGAGGCCATCACGCCCGAGAACTTCGGGGTCGGCACGATCGTGGCAGAGGTGGCGACGGACTATGGCACGGCGTCCGCCTACTTCACCTACGTAGCGCCCCCGACGCCCACGATCGGCGTGGTCTCGCCGACGAGCGCGGCTTGGTACGGCGGCACCGAAGTGACCGTCACCGGCACTGGGTTCGGCGGCCTGGCGCTCGGCGGCGGCGTGGACGTGGTCTTCCTGGTGAACGGCTACGAATACTACGCCGACGACGTGTGGGTGGTAAGCGACACGTTGCTGTATGCCGTGACACCGTACATTGGAACAGACGGCGGCGGCTGGCACACCACCGGCCTGCTCCAGGTGCGGACCCCCTATGGCTACGCCCAGACCCTGTTTACGATCGTGGATGCGCCGACGATCAGCGCCGTGACGCCGGACCGCGGCTCGGTTTACGGCGGCACGATCGTGTCCATCACCGGGGTCGGCTTTCTGAACAACAACTATGTATATGACGTGTACTTCGGGGGCGAGTACGCGGACTTCGACGTTCTCAGCGACACGGAAATCCGAGCGGTCGCGCCGCCCTACAACAACCCGGACGGAGGCAATGGCGATTACACGGTCGAAGTGGAGGTTTATACGGACTGGGGCAGCGCGTACGCGTTCTTCACTTACTACTATCCGCCCCAGGTGCCGGCGCGGGCCGGTGCGGAGTGATCCGGCCGGGTATCCGGCCACATGTTGGAATGGTGAATCCCTGAAGGCCGCCTCTGAACGGAGCGGCGTTGCGTTGCATGACCGTTGTGCGACTCGGCGCTACACGTACAGATCCAGCCCGCCGGGCTGAAAGCCACTGAGCGTCGAGGCCAACTGCACACTGCCGGTCGCGTCGAGCAAGTTGGCAAAGGCCCGCGCGGAGGCGATCAGATCGTCGAGCGCGGGCGACGGCTGCGCGGTGCGCGGCGTGGCCGCCTGGCGACGCGGGGCTTCAGTCGTCGGCTCGACCGTCCGTGTCTCGGGCGGCGGCCGACTGGCCGGGGCGTGCAGAGCGCCCGCCGCGGGCACGGCCGGTGTTGTGACCTCCAGGCCGAGCATTGCTCAGTCCTCCACCGGACGCTGTGTGTCCCGAACGCAGACTGACCTGCATCAGTATTCAATTCGGCAAGAGCTGCGGGCAAACAGTGCGCCGCGAGGGCACGTTCATGCGCACCGGCCACCTGTGCGCGGCGCCTGCGACCTTATCAGAACCCGCCGGTTGACCTTGCCGCGGCGCTGTGCCAAACTGGTGTGTGTGGTCCCAGTTGCGACGCCGAAGTGGCGGAATTGGCAGACGCGCGGGATTCAAAATCCCGTTCCGGCAACGGAGTGAGGGTTCGAGTCCCTCCTTCGGCAGTCCGTCGCCGTGGGGACCGCGCAGCTCCGCTTCGCGTATCAGTCCGAACCCCGGACGCAATCCCGGCGCGCCAGTCCGGGGCCGCCGGAGGCGTGCGCTCCGCCTCGCCCACCACTTGCGTGGTGGGTTCGGATCGTTCCGTCCCGGCGAATCCGCCTTGACCCCCGCCCACCCGCGCCACTAACTTGACCCTTTCGCCCCACGGGCACGCTGCTGCCGCGGCGTGCGACGGTAACCGGCACGCAGCAGCGTTCCAGGACGCAGGAGTACTCCACAGGTGGCCAGAGGTGGCGGCAACGGGCAACTACGTCGCACGCCGGAACCCGCGCCGGATGGCCCCGCCGCCGTTCAACCCTGGGCCCCGGCGTGGATGAAACTCGGACTTTGGGTGCTGTTTCTCGTCTGCTGCGCGTGGGGCGTACTCGAAGTCCACTCGTCGAACGACACCTGGATCGGTTTGGCGGCCGGGCGCCAGATTCTAAGTGAGCCCCAGTTCCCCAAGGCGGACGCCTTCAGCTACACCTTCTTCGGGCAGACCTGGTACAACCAGAACTGGCTCAGTCATCTCTACCTGTGGGTGCTCTACGACTGGTTCGGCCCCGACGCCGCCATCTACGGTACCTGGGCCATCGCCGCGGCGATCTTCTGGTTCACGCTGTTCGCGACGCGCTTACGCACGCAGTCCTGGACCGCGGCCGTGGTGGCGGGCGTGCTGGTGGCGTTCGCGTCACGCGACTGGCTCAGCGCGCGGCCCGCGACGGTCCAGTTCTTCCTGCTCTCGGCGTTCTGGATGTGCCTCAGCGGACTGACCGGCCCGGGGTCGCAGCGCCGCTGGTGGCCCATCGCCGTGCTGCTCGTGTTGCTTGGCGTCTGGCCTCATGCGCACGGCAGCTTCCTGTTTGCGTATGGGCTCGTCGGCCTGTTCCTGGGCTGCCAGCTCGTGACGTGGTTTGTCGGACAGTTCACCGGCCGCCGCGCGACAATCACGCGCCCGCAAGTCGCCGCACTTGTGGCGGTCGCGCTGGTCGCCGCGGTGCTGGGGGCGGCCCTGAGCCCGTTCGGCCTGGACAACTACACGCATCCCTTCAAGGTCACGTCCAGCGAGGTTTTCCGGCGGATCGGCGAGTGGGTGCCGCCCTACCAGCGGGCGAATTACCCGCCGGTCATTCGCTTCTGGGGCGCGCTGGCCGTCGCGGGCGGAACGCTCTTCCTTGCACTGGTGGTCCGCGTCCTGGGGTATAGCCCCGCGCCCGTGACTCCACGTCGCGAAACGCGACGACTGGAAGCCCCGCCTGCGCCGCCCTCGACAATGCTGCTCGACCTCGCCGCCGTCGGGCTGGGCGTGGCAATGGCGTTCTACGCGCGCCGCTTCGCGCCGGTCTTCTACATCCTCGCCGCGCCGACGTTGACCGTCTGGGTCTTGCGGCTGGCCGCCCCCGCGGCGGCCTGGGTGCGGCAGCGGGCGACGGACCTGCTCGTGCTGACGGCGTGGCCCGCGTGTGTCGGCGTGGCGTGGCTGACGATCGTCTTCGCGCACCGCGAGCTGATCGAGTCGTTTCCCGACGACCGTCCCTACGACCTGCTCGACCGCGTTACGCGGATGGACGCCGTCCCGCACGTCAGCGTCGAGTTCCTCCGGCGAAACGGCCTCAAGCCCAACATGTTGACCGAGTGGACGCAGGCCGGCCCGCTGTTCTTCCTGGTACCCGGTGCGCGAGTCTACATCGACGGTCGCTCGCAGCAAGTCTATACCGAGGAACATTACCTCAGCTATGAAGCCCTGATGTCGGGCGGGGCCGGCGTGGGCGGCGAACGCTGGGTCGCGGACCGGCTGGAGAAGTGCGGGACGGACACCGTGCTGCTGCGCCGCGGCCAGAACACCGCCGTCCTCTTGCAAGCAGTGGATCACCTGCCGAATTGGAAACCGGTAGTCATTACCAGAGCCGAGGTGCTTTTCGTGCGCCAGGGGACGCCGCTCATGGCGGAGCTGGCCCGGCGTGAGCGGGCCGGCGACCTGTGGTGGCCGGACCTGGCCGAGGCCGATTACTGGCGGGGACTCTTGTACCAGGACACCGCGCCGCGGGATTCGGCCCGGGCGGTGACCTTGTGGCAATCCGCCGTGACGAAGGACCCGGCGCTCGGGCTGCTGCTCCATGCCCGGATTGCGATGGCGCTCGTCGACGCGGGGCGTGGCCCGGCGGCTCTCGACCACCTGCGGGCGGAGCGGCAGCGGCTGGCCAGCCCGCCGGTGGGTCTGCCGCCGGAGACGGTCGCGCGCTTGCTGAAAGAGATCGAGCGCTGCGAAGCGGGTGTCGCGCAGCGCCTCGGCTCTCCTGCGCCGCCCGGTCCCTGAGCGGCGACCCGGCGTCGCGCGGCGGGCGCGGCGGCCTCCCCAACGCTGTTGTCACGTCGGTTTCGCCGTGTCACAATCCCGCGCGTGCGGTCCAGGCGCGATCATCGATGGAAGGAGCTAGGTATGTCGCGTGCGCTCGTGGCGGGGGTACTGGCGATGCTCGGGGCGCTGCTCTGGGGCTGCCCGAAGCCCGTGACCGAGATGGAGGCGTTCAAGCCGCGCAGCTTGAAGGACTACAGCAAGCCACTACCGCCCGGCGCCCTGGCTCTGCGAAAGATTGACCCGAGCCGCTACCCGGACTTTGGCCTCGGCTTCGACAACCTCGCCGGCCTGGAGCAGGCCATCCGCAACAGCCTGGCGTACCTCGCCAAGCCGTCCAGCCAGAAGTACTTCCCCTACGGCGACATTACGCACGAGCGCGCCGTGCGATCGCTGGAGCGCTTCCTGGATGTCATCCACGCCGTGAATTCGCCGCAGGAGTTGAACCAGCGCATTCGCAACGAGTTCGACGTGTACCAATCAGTCGGCTGCGACGACCGCGGGACGGTCTATTTCACGGGCTATTACACGCCGATCTTCGACGGTCGCCGGCAGCGCGACGACCAGTACCGCTATCCGCTCTATGGCTTGCCGCCGGACCTCGTGAAGGATGAGGAAGGAGCCACGCTCGGACGCAAGCGCCCCGACGGCGGGCTGGACCCGGGTTACCCGACCCGGCGGGAAATCGAGCAGGGGCGGTTACTCGACGGGTTGGAGGTCGCGTGGGTCAAAGACCCGTTCGAGGCGTATGTCATCACCGTGCAAGGCTCCGCGAAGCTCCGGCAGGCCGACGGCACGATCCACGAGGTCGGCTACTCGGGAAACAACGGGCACGAGTACACGCCGATCGCGGAAGCGATGATGCAGGACGGGGCCATCAAGCGCGAGGAGCTGTCGCTTCAGACGTTGCTGCACTACTTCGGGCAGCACCGGGACCACGTGTACCACTACGCCTGGAAGAACGACCGGTACGTGTTCTTCAAGGACGCCCCCGGCGGGCCGTTCGGCAGCCTCGGCCAGCCGGTGACCGCCTTCCGCTCGATTGCGACCGATAAACAGGTCTATCCGCGGGCCTGTTTGTCGTTCCTAAGCACAACAATGCCAACGAATTACACTTCGACGACCCAAGGGCCGTACAGCAGCTTCGCCTGCGACCAGGACACCGGCGGGGCGATTCGCGCCGCCGGGCGGTGCGACGTGTTCATGGGCGTCGGGCCGACCGCCGAGGCAATCGCCGGTCGGACCGGTGCCGAGGGGGCGCTGTATTACGTCTTTGTGAAGTGACGGAACGGCGCGGCGGCTGCAACCTGGTGGCGACGACTGACCGGCGCCTCGGCGGGGCGTGTTGGTCATGCGGATGCCAAGGTGCGCGTTTTTGCGCAGCCATCGGAAGCGATTTCGGATTTCCCAGAAAAAATCGTTGACGGATGTGTGGGGGCGTACAATAATGTACAGCAGAGTTATTAATCAGCTCCGGCGCTCGCTGGGTCGATGCGCTGGAGTGGAGAAAACTGACGAAGACGCGTTAGCAACTAGGGTCGGTCGAACAATCAAACATTGATTCGTTCGAACAATTCTTATCCATCTGGTTCATACCGACCGAACCGAGCTGCGGGTGATCAGTGTGTACCCGTAGTTAGGTCACCAGATGGAAAAGCTCCAGCTCAAACCGCTTCAAGACCTTCTTGCGCAGCTCATGCGCGGACCACGGCGCCTGCGCCTGGCCCAGCTCCTGCGCTGCGAGTTCCTGCTTTCGATCATCGAGAGCGGACAGTCGTACCCCTACGACTTCATCTGCCACGCCTTGACCGGCTACCGCGGCGGCACCCCGGACGGTCGCGACGTTGATCTGCGCGGCGAAGACCTCATCCGCGACCTGGTCAAGCTCGCGGAGCGGCTGAGTGCCGACGCCGACCTTAGTGCTGCGGGCTGGCCGGAGCCGCTCTGGTCGCTCGCCGATCTGGGCCGGCGGCTGGGGGTCAGCGACAAGACCATTTGTCGCTGGCGTGAGCGCGGGCTGGCCGGCTGGCGGTTCCGGGTCGAGGCGGCTGGGCGGCCGCGGCTGCTATTCCCCGAGCGTTGCGTGCAGCGGTTTGTCGGCATGAACGCGACGCTTGTCGCGCGTGGGGCCGGCTTCTCGCAGATGACGAAGGTAGATCGCGAGCGCGTGGTGGCTCGCGCGCGCGATCTCGTCCAGGAGGGTTATCGGACACCGCACGCCGTCGCCCGCGTAATCGCCACGGAGACGGGCCGGGCGGTGGAAACAATTCGTCTGATTCTGAAGCACTTCGACGCGGCGCACCCTGGAGCGGGTTTATTCAACTCTTGCCCGCCGAGTGGAGGCGTCGATGACCGCGCGCTGGCGGTCTGGGAGGCCTATATGGATGGAGCACGAGTGGAAACGCTGGCCGAGCGATTCGGACAGCCCGTAAGCTGGATTTACCACACGCTCACGCAAATGCGTGCGCGGGAGCTGCGCGGACGCAAGATCGAATTCATTGGGAGCCAGGAATTCGAGGCGCCGGGTGCGGATGATTACATCCTGCACTCGGTGCCGTCCGCCCCCCTGCGGCTCGAACCGCCGGGCACTGCCCGGCGAGTTCCGACCGGGCTGCCCGCGTACCTCGCGAACCTGTTTCGCCTGCCGCTCCTCACGCGCGAGGGCGAGGTGGTGTACTTCCGGCGGATGAACTATCTGAAGTACCGGGCGAAACGGCTGATCGAGGCCCTCGACCCGGAGACGGCGCACGCCGTCGAGCTGGACCGGATTGAGGCCCTGCTCGACCACGCCGCCCGGATCAAGAACGAGATTGTCCAGGCGAACCTGCGGCTGGTCGTCAGCATCGCCAAGCGCCATCTGACGCAGGCGCAGGATTTGTTTGAGCTGATCAGCGACGGGAACATGTCGCTGATGCGGGCGGTGGACAAGTTCGACTACACGCGCGGGTTCAAGTTCAGCACCTATGCATCGTGGGCGATCATGAAGAATTTCGCCCGGTCGGTGCCGGCGCTGTATCACCAGCGCGAACGGTTTCAGACCGGCTGGGACGAGCTGCTCGACCACACGCGGGCGCTGCCGCTGGAAGAGGCCGAGAGCGACTACACCGCCGCGGTACGCGGCACGCTCGACCGCATGCTAGCGACGCTGGAGCCGCGTGAGCAGTGCATCTTGCGGCAACGCTTCGGGCTGGACGGCCTGGGTGAGCCGCAGACGCTCGAGCAGATCGGCCGGAGCCTGGGTGTTTCGAAGGAGCGTATCCGCCAACTGGAGTCGCGCGCGATGCACAAGCTGCGTGGCGGCTTCGAGGCGGATGTGAAACGGTTGCTTGGTGAATGACGCGCGCGGCGGTCGGCCCTCCGGCCCGCGCTTCTCGCGGGCTGAGGGCTGAACGCTGAGTGCATGCTTGACTCCTCTTCTCTCACGGGCGAGCCCCCGCCGGCTGGCTTGGCCAACGGCGGGGTTCTCGTTTGCGCGGGGGGCGCGCGGTTCACGCCGCCCGTGGCGCTGACTCTGGTACGCACCGTGATTGCGGCGGCCCGGAGCGTCGCATCTGCGGGGCGCTACGCGGACGTTTCCTCCTCGGCCTCCTCTTCTTCTTCGGTCAGCGTGGCGGTGACGGCGGTGGCTTCGAGGATCTTGTTCAGCCGTTTGCGCACCAGGGGCAGGAACATGACGTGCGGAATCCGCCGCAGTTCCTTGGTGCCGCTGGCGCTGTAGACGATCAGCGTGCCGGCCAGGCCGAGCAGCAGCTCGAACACGTCGGGGTAGGTCGTGCGGACCGTCTTCGCGCCGCGACCCAGCGAATCGTCCATCTTGCCGAACGCGAAGTGCTCGAACTCGTTGTGCGTGATCCGCCAGCGGTCGTTGAGGTACCCCCACCCGAGCATGAGCACGTACGGCACGAGCAGGATGACGCTCAAAGCCAGGCCGAAGTTGCGGTCGTAGATCACGTCCAGCCGCCCGAACCAGCGGTAGATATCGCCGAAGAAGGTGAAGTTCCGCACGTGCTGCAAGTACGCTCCGCCGACCCACATCAGAGCCACGAACACCAGCCAGAACAGCGCCATATTTCGATCGACGTCGACGCCGAACGTAAGCACGACGATGACCACGATCCAGATGTAGATCCAGCCGAGCCACTCCAGACGCGTCGCCGCCGCCGGTGACGGCGCGGTGTCCGTCGGTGCGATCTGGGCCGGCGCGGGCTGAGGGTCGTGAACGGGCGCGGCGAACGGCCAGAACACCAGGCCCGCCAGAATCACCGGCCAGACGAAAAGCAGCTTGGGATAGCTGACGAACGCCACCGCGTGGGGCGTCGTGTTGCGCGTCGGCTTGGCGGCGGGCGGTTCGACCGGTGGCGTGGGGACGGGCGCGGGTTGCTCGGGTTGCGATGCCATGCGGCGACCTCCAGCGGCTGGGTATTCGGACTCCGCGGGCGGCAATTTAGCATTCTGGCGCCGGCCGTACAACGACGGGAACCGCGGAGACGCGAAGAGCGCAGCGGTCGCGGAGAAGACAAGAAAGGCAGGATAGAACCAACAGTTGCCGGACACGGTGCCGCCCCGGACCCCGTTGCCGGGGTGTGTTCGCCTCTTCTCCGCGATCGCTGCGTTCTCCGCGCCTCCGCGGTTCTTCGTCCGCGCGGGGAGGCGACGGCGTCAGCGGGTGAACGTCGCGGTGCTGCGGCCGATGAGCAGCTTCTCGTATTCGCTCAGGCCGTCGGCCTCGCCAAGCGTGCCGGCGGTTTCGCCCAGGAGGAATTGGTGGATCGAACGGTCCGCGGGGGTGAGCTTCTCAGCCGGCGTGTCGCGGAGGCGCTCGAAATCCGCCCGCGGGGCAATGCGCAGGATGCGGCCGGCCTGGAGCATGATCATCCGATCGGCGATGCGAAAGGCCGACGGCATGTCATGCGTTACGACGACGCTGGTGACGTGCAGCTTGCGCGACAGATCGACGATCAACTCGTCGATGGTCGTCGTCGTGATCGGGTCGAGACCCGCGCTCGGCTCGTCGTAGAAGAGGATTTCGGGGTCGAGGGCGGTGGCGCGGGCCAGGCCGGCCCGCTTCTTCTGGCCGCCGGAGAGCTGGGCGGGGTGCTTGTGGCGGTGGGCCAACATGCGGACCTGCTGGAGCTTCATCGCGACGACGATGTCGATGACTTCCTTGGGGACGTGCGAATGTTCGCGCAGCGGCAGGGCGATGTTCTCGGCGACGGTCAGCGAGCTGAAAAGCGCGCCGGACTGAAAGAGGATGCCGAAGCGTTTGCGCAGGGCGTCGCGCTGTGGCTCGGCGGCGCGGGCGAAATCGACCGCGCCGAGGTCAGGCAGGTGGTACACGATCGCCCCCTCGTCCGGTTCGATCTCGCCGATGAGGCAGTTGAGCAGCGTGCTCTTGCCGCAGCCGGAACCGCCCATGATGACCAGCGTCTCCCCCCGGCGGACGTCGAAGCTGACGCCGTTGAGGACGGTCAGGGTGCGGCCGTTGTCCAACTCAAAGCGGACGACAAGGTCGTGGACGGAGAGGACGATTTCGGGCGATTCCGGCACGAAGCGCATTGTAGCCGGTCGCCCCGGGCGCGGCGTGACGCTCCGCTTCCGCGAGATGCGCCAAAGCGGAATGACCTCTTGCCAGATGGGCTGGACCGGCCGCGAATCCGCCTTGTACTTCACCAAAGTGTCGAGGGCCCGGCGAGCGCCAGACGGGGCTCCCGGAGGGCCGGAGTGGCAGACCGTGCGAGCCAGCCCCAGAAAAGTTTTCATTGAAGGCCGTTCGACGCGGCGTGCGACCGCCGGCATGGAGGCGGGAGTGTCCCGGCGTCGAACCGTGGACCTCAACACCGCCGCGAACAGTCCAGGGTCGCTAGCCCACGCACAAACACGTGTGGCCAGGGGTTCCAGGCCAGCAGCGGATAGACAATCCGCCGCCCCGCCCGCACGATCTGACACGGCACGCGGAGGAAGGCGTTGACGAAGCGTTTGAGCTCCATGGTCAAGACCTGCCGTTTCTGGGCGCGGTACTTCTCTTTCCAGCGCCCGCGCTCCGGCAACCGCAACGCGAACCACGCCTTCCGCGACCAGGCCAACGCCGCCAGCACCAGATACGCTGCGGGAATTCTGAGTCACTACACGAGCTCCTGTCCGCTCGTTCTGTACGGAAGGAGTTGCGGAGAATCAGCAGCGTCCAGTTCTTTCTCTCCTTTCTCTTCCCCCCTCGTCTCTTCCCCCTGTTCTTCCTCCCGGATGCCGCGCGCCGCGGGAGCGAGGCCGTCCGCGGAATCCTGACGAGCGGTCGCGTGGACGCGGTTGCGGCGGGTGGTACACTGCGCGGCGTTGGCGTGGGCGGCGTAGACGTGGGCGTTGTTGGCCGAGCCGGCCGGCAGCCGCGCGGCTTTGGAGGCGTGCAATGTGGGGCAGGCAGGCGCAGGGTCGGTCGTGGAGCATGAATGCGTGCGCCGTTGCGCTGCTCGCGGTGGCGAGCACAACCGCGCAGTCACGCGAGGATCGCGAGCTCGAGCGGGCCATCGCGGGCTATCGCGCTCGACAAGCGGCCCAAATCGCAGCACGCGATCATCCGGTTGCGCCGCACGGAGCGACCTGGCCGCGGTGGGTGCTGTTTCCAGCGACGGCCAACACGGAGGCCGGCCGCTACGAAGATGACCCGCCGCTCACCCTCGGCATGTTCGCCGATGAACCGGCCCCGACGACCGGCCCGGCGTCACAGCCGACCACGGGGCCGGCGAAGAACCGCTGGATTGCGCCGGACGGCTATTGGCGCAAGGACATCTGGCACCAGATGGGCCACGAGGCCCTCGCGCTGGGCAAGCACGACTTCTGGCACGGCTACAAGACCAGCTTCTGGGACCTGGAGAACGCGCTCGTCCTGACCGCGACGATGGGCGCGAGCGTCGCAATTCGCGGGACCGGCGTCGATGACACGATTCGCAACCGCACGCACGGCAGCCGCGCCCTGGGCGACTTCGATGAACCGATCCAGATCCTCGGCCACCCCGGCACGCATTTCGCCGCCGCGGGCGCGCTCTGGCTGGGCAGCGCACTTTTCAAGGACGTGCGCGAGCATGAGGTCGCGCAGAGCCTGGTCGAAGCGCTCGCGGTCAACGGTGTGACGACCGTGCTGCTCAAAGTCGCCGCCAATACGCGCACGCCGGACGGCGAGCATTTCGGCTGGCCCAGCGGTCACACCTCGTCCGCCTTCACGGCGGCGGCGGTCCTGAACGAGTACTACGGCCCGTGGGTGGGCGTGCCGTCGCTCGCGCTGGCGGGGCTGGTTGGTTACCAACGGCTGGATTCCGAGGTCCACGATTTCTCGGACGTGGTGTTCGGCGCGATGTTGGGCTACGTGATCGGCGCGTCGATCGCGAAGGACGAAAAGGCCGCGTTTCCCGAGATCTTCGGAATGCAGGTCATTCCGTACGCCGACCCGCAGACCGGGGCCGCAGGTCTAGCGCTGCTGAAGCGTTGGTAGCCGAACCGCAGCGGCAGGCGGCGCACCGGCACCGCGCTGGAGCGCAGGCCGGGTGGCGCGTCGTTGTCCGTGGGCTGGCCCACGGCGACCAACCAGCGCCCCTGACGGCGCGGAGACGCGCCGTGCCTTTCCGGGCTCAGAACCGCCGCGCCGGCCGCGTCGCAGTCCCGAAGCTCCCCGCCCGGGGACGACGGGCAGAGGATCTCAAGCTGGTATAATGCTCTGTAGGCGGCCCGGTCGGCGGGTTCCGCCTTATCCAAGCGGTGCGCCTGCGCACGGCTTGGAAGCAGCAACACGCATGGCGACCCGGCGAGGTACGCACATGTCTGGTCCGCACGTGGTGTCGGCACGGCGAGGGGTAGTCGCCGCGTCCCTGTGGTTTGCGCTGTGCGTCCCGCCCGGCGTGGCCCAGGTCGCGCTCGACCGCAGCGTCAACATGCAGGCCCAGCAAACCGGGCGGATGTTGGACGCCAACCCGCAAATCGGCGCGCGCGGGCAGAACTCCTTTCGCCCCGGGTCGCCGTTGATGGGCGGAAATCTCTCCGCCTCCGGACTGCTCGACCGGGGCATGTCGCTGCGCAGCGTGTCGCCGATCCCGGACGCGACCGCGTTTCGCGCTCCGCTCGGCAGCGGCGCGCTCTACGAATTCCGCCGCGATTCCGTCGGCCTGACCAGCAGCCCGCTCGGCTCGGGCAGCCTCGGACGACCCTACTATGACCCCGCCACAACGGTGTTCAACCCCGGCATTCTCCAAGGACTGACCGGCGTCACCCTGGAGCGCACCGCCGCCGCCGCGCGACCGCTGGACCTACGGATCGCGCCGCTGGGCGACATCGGCGTCGGCCCCGTGCCCGCTCCCGGCCAGCGGCTCCTGGCGGCACCCGAGGCGGCGGCGCGCGTGCCGCAACCCTGGGAAGAGGCGGCCAGCCGGGCGACTCACAGCAGCATCTTCGGCCCGACGGCCCCGCCCCGTGTGCCGCTGCCCTCCGACCAGGCCCGCGCCTGGGAACGCACGACCGCAGAGGAGCCACGCGCATTCTCGCAACGCCCCGCGGGAGCCGAACGCACCACCGGGGGACCGCCCGGCCCGGCCCCGCCGGCGTTCAGCACGATTCTGCGGAAAGACCTCTATCCGCGCGGCGTCCTGCAACCCGCGGATGCTTCGCCAACCGCAGCTCCGCCGCTCGGCGTGGTCCTGCCCGAGCGTGAGCCGTCGGCCCTGGGGATCAAGCCGGCCCAACCGCGCATTACCGACCCGAGCGTCCTGCCGGGCTACGACCTCTTCACCGACATGCAGCTTGCCATTGCTCTGCTCGCGGACCCCAACGCGGCGTGGTTCGGCGAAATGCAGACGGCGGCCCAGCAGCAACCGGAGCTGGCCCAGCAGTTCAACAAACAGGTCCTCGCCAACTCGGCGGAGTTTGTGGACAAGATGCTGCACACGCCGCTCCAGCGGCTCGCCGGCTCGGGGGCGACGGAGCTCAACGATCAGCTTCTCAAAGCCGAAGCGCTCATGGACATCGGCCATTACGCCGAGGCGGCTGAGCGCTACGCGGCCGCGCAGCAGATTGCCCAGCAAAACCCGCTCCCGCCGCTGGGGAAGGGCCACGCCCTGCTCGCGTCCGGGCAGTATCGCTCCGCCGCGCTGGCCATTCTCCAGGCGTTGACGCTCGCCGATCTGAAGCCCGGCGTGGCCGCGGCGCTGTTCCGTCGCCTGGATCTGTCCGCGCTGCTGGGGGGCGGCGAAATCGTCGATCTCCGCCGCGCCGATCTGATGAAGCAACTGGCCCAGCGCGAGACCCCCGAGTTGCGATTTCTGCTCGGCTACCTGGAGTATCACACGGGCGACCACGAGCACGGGCTGGCGAACTTGCAGCAAGCGGCGGACAATCCGCTGGCCGGCACGCTGATCGCGCGGTATCCCGAACTGCTGGCCGGCGATGAGGCTTCCGAACCGCGACCGTGAGGGCGCGCATTCAGAGCCACGAAGCGTTAGCGAGCGTATCCGAGCCGCGAAGCGTTAGCGAGCGAGGAGCACAGACTGATAGTCTGTGCTGCACACGCTGAGCGAGGAGCACAGACTGATAGTCTGTGCTGCACACGCTGAGCGAGGAGCACAG
>CAYMXT010000047.1:8806-22300 GCA_964394415.1 uncultured Planctomycetales bacterium | reverse complement strand
GACAAACCGCGGCTGAGCCGGGTCCGTGAACTCGACACACACGCCGCGGGCGAGGCGGGCGGCGGCGATGTTGATCTCGTACGTGTGGTCGGCGAGTCCGAACTCGGCGAGCACGACGCGGTTGGCCCCGAAGGTGTTGGTCTCGACCGCGTCGCAACCGACCTCCAGGAAGCTGCGATGGATCGCCGCGACCACGTCCGGGCGCGTGAGGTTCAGGATTTCGGAGCAGTTTTCGAGGCCCTGGTAATCGCTGAGGGGCAGATCGCGCGCGTGCAGGCTGGTGCCCATCGCGCCGTCGAAGACGAGCACGCGGCGGGCAAGCTGTTCGAGGAACGAGGCGGCGGGTGCTGGCATTTGAGCCTTCCGGGCCGGTCGAGCGAGGCGCCGAGCCGCACCCGCGCCGGGCGGGGCCCTTGTCACCCGGCCGCGGGCGCGTATTATAGTAGGTTTACGAAACTTTCCACGGGTCAGGACTGACGAGGTGGAGCCGCGTGCTAATGTCAACCGAGCCGATCGAACTGGCGTCGTTCTTTGAACAGCCCGAGTTAAACCCCGAGGTGTTCGCCCGCTATGCGGACGCCGCCCACGCCTCCGCGACGGCCCGCGAACAATTTGAGGCCCTGCTGAGCGACTATCGTGCGCGGGCCGGGTCCGAGGCGCTCGCCAACCTGCGCGTGGCCCTGGGGTTGCTGATCGTGGGCCGCTACGGGGACGCCCTGGAGGCATTCGAGCGCGCCCCGGCGGGGGCCATGCGGCACTACCACGCCGCCCAGGCCGCGCTGAACCTCGCCCAGCACGACCGGGCCGTGCGCGAGTTTCAGCAGGCCGGTCGCCAGGGCTGGGATGCGTTCGAGATCGACATGCAGGTGGCCGCAGTCCACGTGCGGGCGGGCGACGCGACCGCCGCCGAGAAGCTCGTGCAGAAGCACGAAGCCGGGGGGCCGGATCGCGCGAGTTGGCATTTTGTGCGTGGCCTGCTGGCCGATCAGCGAAACGACCGCGAGGCGGCCCTCGATGCGTACGAAAAGTGCCTCACGCTGGACCCCATGCATACGGAGGGCCTGTTCCGCTGCGCCCGGCTGTACGATTTGTGCGGCCTGGACCGCCCCGCCCTCAAGCTCTACCACCGCCTGACGGCCCAGCCGCGGGCGTACGTGAACGCGCTGCTGAACGCGGCGGTGATCTACGAAGACGCCGGACGCTATGAAGACGCGCTGGTCTGCGTCGCGCGCGTGCTGCGGACGAATCCGAATCACCGGCGGGCGCGGCTGTTCTACTAGGCCCTCGAGAGCTGCCGCGACCTGGTGATGACGGTGGGCCTCGAGCCGCTGGTGGTCCCGCGGGCCCGGCTGCTGGAGACCCCGCTCAGCGAATTCGAGCTGTCCGTCCGGGCGCGGAACTGTCTCAAGAAGATGAACGTCCGCACGGTCGGCGAGCTGGTCAAGCTCACCGAGGCGGAGTTGATGACTTACAAGAATTTCGGCGAGACCACGCTGACCGAGATCAAGGGCCTGCTCACCAAGCGGGGGCTGCAACTCGGCATGGCCCCCGAGCCGCTCGACGAGGCGGAGCTCGACACGGAGTTCCCGGAGCGCAAGACGCCGCCGGTCCCGACCGGCCAGGAAGCGCTGCTGGCCAAACCCGTCGCGGAGATCGAGCTGTCCGTGCGGGCCCGGCGGTGCTTGCAGCGGCTCAACGTGCAGACCATCGGCGACCTGCTCCAATACAGCGAAGCGGATTTGCTCGCGACGCGGAACTTCGGCTCCACGTCGTTGAGCGAGGTAAAGATCCGCCTGGCGGAGCTCGGTCTGCAACTCACGCCCAAGAAGGCGACCTGACGTACCGCGGCGGACTGCTCTCCTACACCTACTGAACCGCGGAGACGCAGAGCGCGCAGAGGTCACGGAGAAGACGGAGAAGGTGGAGACGACCGTCCTGCGGTGCGCTCGGCCTGCGCTTTAGGTACTCCGCCTTCTTTGTGACCTCTGGGCGCTCTGCGTCTCCGCGGTTTCCGAAGTTGCAGTGCCAGGTGTGTGCCGTGGAACAGCGCGGATCAAGCGAATTTCGGTTCGATGTGACCGAAACCTGCGGCCGCGCGCGCGTGGGGCGGATCGAGACGCCGCACGGCCCCGTCGAGACGCCCGCGTTCATGCCGGTCGGGACGCGCGGGGCGGTGAAGGGCTTGTCCCCGGCGCAGCTTGCAGACGCCGGCACGCACATCGTCCTTGCCAACACGTACCACTTGATGCTGCGGCCCGGGGCGGACGTGGTGGCCGGGCTGGGCGGGTTGCAGCGCTTCATGGGCTGGTCGCGCCCGGTACTCACCGATAGCGGCGGCTTCCAGGTCTTTTCGCTGGCCGAGCTGCGCCGCATCGCCGACGACGGCGTGGAATTCCGCTCGCACATCGACGGCGAGTTGATTCACCTGACCCCGGAGCGCTCGATCGCGATTCAGAACCAGCTCGGGGCCGACATCATCATGGCGTTCGACGAATGTCCGGCGCTGCCCGCCGCCGTCGAGGCGCTCACCGCCGCTGTCCGCCGCACGGTGGCCTGGGCGCGGCGTAGTCGGGCCGCCCATCGGCGTGACGACCAGGCGTTGTACGGCATCGTCCAGGGGGGGTTGGACCGGGAGTTGCGGCGGGCGTGCCTGGGCGAATTGCTGGAAATCGGTTTCGATGGTTACGCCCTGGGCGGGCTGTCGGTGGGTGAGTCGCCGGAAGAAATGTACACCCTGCTGGACGAGTTCGCACACGAGCTGCCCGCCGACCGCCCGCGCTACCTGATGGGCGTCGGCACGCCGCGCGATCTGGTGCGGGCCGTTGCTGCCGGCGTGGACCAATTCGACTGCGTGCTGCCGACGCGGAACGGCCGCAAGGGGTATGCCTTTACGAGCCAGGGGCCGCTGCGGCTGCGGAATTCCTGCCACAAGCTGGCCGACGCGCCGCTCGACCCGGCGTGCGACTGTCACACCTGCCAGGGGTTTTCGCGGGGCTACCTGCGGCACCTGGTGCTTTCTGGCGAGGTGCTTGGAGGCGCCCTGGTTTCCCTGCATAATGTCGCCTTCTATCAGGCTCTGATGCGGCAGATGCGCCAGGCCATCGCGGCCGGCACGTTCGCAGCCTGGCGGCGCACGTTTGAGGCCGGCCCGGCCGGGGCCCTGGCTGACACCGAGGAGATCAAATGACCACCCTGACGATGCTGCTGGCGCAATCAGCACCGGCAGGCGCCCCGTCCGGCGGCGGCGCCGAGCTGTTCATGCGGCAGTTCCTGCCCCTGATCCTCATTCTGGGCATCTTCTGGTGGATCCTCTCCCGCGGCCGGAAGAAGGAGCGCCAGCGCTACGAGGAGATGCTCAACTCGATCAAAAAGAACGACCGCATCCAGACCATCGGCGGCGTCCTGGGCACGGTGGTTGACGTGCGCGACAACGAGGTCGTCGTGAAGGTCGACGAGACGAACAACGTCAAGCTGCGTTTCGTCCGCTCCGCCATTAAGGAAGTCCTCCGCGAGACCCCGGCGGGGGAAGCCAAGACCTAGCGCGAGAACAACCGGGCTTCCGGGGCCCCGCCATCGACGACTGGAGCCCGGCGCGAGCTCCTCCGCCGTTATACTGTGACAATGCGGTCGATCGCGGTCATCAACCAGAAGGGCGGCGTGGGAAAAACGACCACCGCCGTGAACCTGGCCGCCGCACTCGCCCGCGGCGGAGCGAGCGTGCTGCTCCTGGATCTCGATCCGCAGGCCCACGCGACGCTGCACGTCGGCATCGAGCCGGGACCGGAAGACGCGACCATCTACGATGTGCTGGCAAGCGGCGTCGCGTTGGGCGACATCGCCCGCAGCATCGCCGAGCGGCTGGTCGTCATCCCCTCGGGGGTGGACCTGGTGAGCGCCGAGCTGGAGCTGGCCGCACGCGAACAGCGCGAAACCGTGCTTCGCCGAGCCCTCGAACCGTATCGCGACGGCTTCGACTACTTGATTATCGACTGCGGTCCGTCGCTGGGGCTGCTCACCGTCAATGCCCTGACGCTCGCGGACGAGGTGCTGATTCCGCTTCAGCCGCACTTCCTGGCATTGCAGGGCCTCGGGCGGCTGCTGGAAACCGTCGCACTTGTGCGCCAGTCGCTCAACCCGGCTTTGCGCGTCGCGGGCGTCGTCCTGTGCCTGCACGAGCGCGGCACGCGGTTGGCGCAGGAGGTGCAGGACGACGTGGCCCGGTTCTTCGCCACGGCATCGCCGGACTCGGCGTGGGCGGGCGCGGGCGTGTTCCAGGCGACGATCCGCCGGAACATCAAACTGGCCGAATGTCCGAGCTTTGGGCAGACCGTCTTCGACTACGCGCCGACCAGCCACGGGGCGGAGGACTATGCGGCCCTGGCGCGCGAGGTGGCCAACCTGTCCCGGCCGGCGTCCGCGTCAGCGCCGCAAGATCCCAGGGTACAGGCCGTCGTCGAGTCATAGCTCACTTGGTGGCCGTGAGAGTGGAACGCCGCGGGGGGCGCGGGCCGCTACTCCTCACTGCGCGTGCTGATCGCAAGGAGCGTCTGCCGGGCACGCATGACCAGTCGGAGAATGACCAGCCCCAGGCCCAGCGTAGCGATCGTCGCCAGGCCCATCAGGACCATGACAAACCCCCACATCTCGCTGCCCGGGGGCGCGAACGGGCGGAGGAGCAACACCAGCACCGCCAGGCCCGCGATCACGCCGCACATGCCGAGGGCCGTGTTCGCATATGCCGCCAGCTTCTTGTTCGGCACCATGTACATCAGGTGCCCCAGCCGCTGGAGGAAGTACGCGGTCGGACCAGCGGCGAAGCCGACTTGGACGAGGGACTGGAGCAGCGGGCTCCAGAAGACGACGATCGCGACGAGGATGACCACCGTGACGATCCCCGCCCGAATCAGGAACGCCGGGTCACCCAGCCGGGCCAGGTAGTACGCCGCCGAGCGCCGCCCCGCAAAAACAAACGCACCCACCAGCGCGACCACCGCGAACAGCATGGCGCACAGCAAGATGACATCGAACAGCCCGTCAATCGCCTGCGACAGGCTGCGGGCGGCGATGGCGGAGCGAATCGTCAGGACCATCCACAAGCCGGTCAGACCCGCCAGCAGGCCCATCGGGTAGAGCACGATCGGTGACATCGTGTACAGACGCCGCGACTCCTCGGCGGGCGCGTCCACGAGGAACGCCTCGTAAATCGAGTCGTAAATCGGATGCTGGCACCCTGGACAGGCCGCCTCGACCGACTGCCCGCGCAGGTTCTCTCCGCACTTGATGCAGTAGTGGTTCGATACGACGCGCTTATAGACATCGACGGGCTCCGCGTGGCGGGCCCGCATGGTCGGCGACGAACCCATGTTGTGGCTCCAAGCCCGGGAGCGAGTTGGCATTTGCATTCTACCCCGGACGGCGGCGCATTGCCAGAAGTCCGGGTCCTCCCGCAAACCGAAAACCGCGGAGACGCGGAGAGCGCAAAGGTCGCGGAGAAGAAAGGCAGAGAGGCTCGCAGGCACGAAGGCAACGAGGCAACAAGGCAACAAGGCATCGAGGCAACGAGGCATCGAGGCAACGAGGCAACAAGGCATCGAGGCAACGAGGCAACGAGGCAACGAGGCAACGAGGCACCAGGGTGGCGGGCACGCCTCAGTTCGCGCCCTTCGTGCCTTCGTGCCTTCGTGCCTGCGTGCCTCGTTGCCTCTTTCTCCCTCTTCTCTGCGACCTCTGCGCTCTCCGCGTCTCTGCGGTTCCCAGCGTTGAGGGCCTACGCCCGCTTCAGTTCGTCCTCGAGCACCCGCGGCTCGTTCGCGACGCGCTCGGCCTCGGTCTGCGAAACCGTCCCGGCC
Organism: uncultured Planctomycetales bacterium; assembly: GCA_964394415.1. Taxonomy (GTDB): domain Bacteria; phylum Planctomycetota; class Phycisphaerae; order UBA1845; family Fen-1342; genus JAGVEP01. Next base: position 16,451 of record CAYMXT010000047.1, on the reverse strand, counting down.
TTGACCAGCCGGGCCAGCGACCGCTCCAGCGTACACATTCGCTGCCCCGGCTCTTCGCGGGTGTGCGTCTGCATGATCGAGTAGATCTGATCGAGCTTGAGCTGCCGGATGCAGTTCGCCACCGAGTACGTGTTGTTCAGAATCTCCATCACCGCCACGCGGCCCAGCCGGTCCTGCCGCTGCACGAGTTTCTGCGAGAGGATGTAGCGCAGCCCGAGCGAGAGCTGGTTGGCAACCTCTTCCGCCCGGCTGGCGGGGTACATGTCGAGCAGGCGCGTGATCGTGCCGACCGCGTTGCGCGTGTGGATGCCGGAGAACACCAGGTGCCCGGTCTCGGCGGCGGCCAGCGTCCAGGTCGCCGACTCCACGTCGGTCATCTCGCCGACGAAGATCACGTCGGGGTCTTCCCGCAGGCAGTCGCGCAGGCCGCGCTCATAGTTGGGAACGTCGCGGCCAACGGCCCGCTGCGAGATCATGGCGTGGTCGCTGGAGAACTCGTATTCGATCGGATCTTCGAGCGTGATGATATGACACGGCCGCGTGCGGGCGATCTCGTGGATGAGGGCCGCGATGGTCGTCGATTTGCCCGCGCCCGTCGTGCCGGTCACCAGCACCAGCCCCTGGCTGAGGTTGATGATGTCCTTCCAAACCTCGTTCGGGAAGCCGACGAATTCGATCGACGGCAGCGTTGTATCCAGCGCCCGGATCGCCAGGCACAGCCCGCGGACGTCGTAGTAGGCGTTCAGCCGATAGCGGAACGTGTCGACGATCCGCGACGCGTTCACCGAGCGTTGCTCTTCCAGCGTCTTCATCTGCGTGTCGTCGAGCAGCGTGCGGGCCAGCCGCTCCAGCGTCTCGGGCTCCAGCGGCCGCACGCCGGTCAGCTTCATCTCGCCGTCGATCCGGTAGCAGGGCGGCCGGCCGACCTTCAGGTGCAGGTCGGTCACGCGGGCGCTGCCGCCGCGCTTGAACAGCGCCAGCAGGTCCAACATGCTCATGACCTTGTTGTCGGCCGCGGCGTAGAGTTTTTCTTGAAGCGGATCGAAGGCGGGCATGGACCCTCCCGCCGGCGTGAGACCGGCTACAGCGACTCCTCGACGCGTTCGCAGATGTAGTGATACGCCAGGGCGTGGGCCTCCTGGATGCGGTCGCTGGCCGCGTGCGGAACGCGGTACACGTGCGTGCAATGGCCGGCCAAGGCGGCCCCGTTCTGCCCGGTGAAACCGATGACCGTTGCGCCGCGCGCGCGGGCGACCTGCACCGCCGCCAGGATATTGGGCGATGTGCCGCTCGTGCTCAGCGCCCACACCACGTCGCCGGGCCGGACGAGCGCTTCGAGTTGCCGGGCGAAGACGTGTTCGTAGCCGTAGTCGTTGCCCAACGCGGTCAGCGTCGCCACGTCCGCACTGAGCGCCTGTACCGGCAGCGGTGCCCGTTCCCGGCGAAACCGGCCGAGCAACTCGCCCGCGATGTGCTGGGCGTCCGCGGCACTGCCGCCGTTGCCCAGCGTGTAGACCCGCCCCCCCTGCCGAAAGCAGCCCACGAGGGCCGCCGCAATCGTGTCCAGAGCGGCGGCCTGGTCCGCCAGCGCGGCGATGACCTGCTGGTGTTCGCGTAGTACGTCAGCCCACGTGCGGTTCATACTGGCTCCGGCGCCGCACCCGGCGGTGCTGCGGGCGTCGACCCGCCGCGGCGTCTCAGGATAGCGGAATCCGCCGCGACCGCCATGCCGAATAGCGCGAAGCAGAGCTTCGCGGTCGCAGACTGACGCTACTCGGCGACTCCGAGCAGCCGCACCAGCCGGGCACGTGTGCCGTGTAACCGGCCGATGTCGCGCCGCACCCCCGCGGCGGCGAGCACGTGCGGCCGGCTGTCGCTCGCTAGAGCCCGCAAGTCGAGCAACCGGCACCGGGCCGCGACTTCGGACACAAGCTCCGGCGGCCACGCCTCGCCCGCCCGTACGTTCGAGTCCCGCGGCCAGCGCCCGACCGTCTCCAACAGCGGCGCCACGCCGTCGAACAGCGCCCGGCAAGCGAAGCCGCGCAGCGGATGTTCGACATCCCGCGCCGCGTCCAGCAGCGTCGGCACGCCGCGCGTGTCGCCCAGCTCGAGCCACGCGGCGGCGAGCGCGGTTGCTTCCCAGAGGTCGCTTGATCCGCCGCGCTCGCCGGCCACCCGGCGGAAGCGTTCGCCGTCGAGCCGGGCGAGCGCGGTCCAGGCAGACAAGCGCACATGTGCATCCGGGTCGCTGACGGCGAGCGTGTGAACCAACTCCGCGTTCGTTGCAGAGCTCCGCCGGCCCAAGGCGTGGACCGCGGCCTCACGCACCCCTGCGTCCGGCTCGGCGTTCTGCTCCAGCCGCCGTGCAAGCGCGGCGACGATGCGCGGGGCCTCGCCTTCGGCGGCCAACGCCGCCGCCCGCCGGCGGTCGTCCGCGGCAGCGGAGTTCAGCAAGCGCACTGCGGCGCGGTCGGGGTCGCGTGCCCACCGCCCGAACCCGCCACCGGCGGTCAGAACCAGCAGCGCCAGCAGCACCGCACGCCGGCGGGGAAGCGGATTGGAAGCACGGGCGTTCAGTTGATCCGTCATGTGGCTCTATGTACGCCGTGGCGTGCGTCGGCCCATTCCGAGCCGCGAAGCGGGGGAGCAGCGGCCTCCGGCCGGGGCGATTCAGAGCCGCGAAGCGTAAGCGAGCGAACGGCGTCCGCTGCGGGCCGCACCGTCACGGCCGCGGTACCACCGTCCGCGTCGCCGTCAGTTCGGTGGACAGCGTACCGGCTTTCACGCCGTTGATGCTGGTCGTGCTGCGCGTCTTCGTGATCTCGATCGTCAGCGTCACGTTGGTGCCGTGGACGAAGTCGGACAGATCGGTCGCGGCGAGCGTGTGACTGCCGTCGTCGGTGAGCGGACCGAACGTCTCGCTCCGCGTGCTGCCCTGGGCCGTCTGCGACAGCTTGATCGACACCTGCTGGCTCTCGTCGGCCCCCGACCATTCCAACGTGAACCCGGAGAGCGAAGCGCCGGCGTTCTCCGCGTGCGACGTGACCTCGAAATCCGCCGGTGACGCGATGGTCGTCGTCTGCACACCGATGGTCGGCTCGCGGACAACGACGGCGTACTCGCTCGCGGCGGCGACTTCGGAGTCGTACACACCGCCAGTCGGGCCGTCCAAGGTCGCGCCGTTGACCTCGACCGCCTGGCCGCTCGTCAGCGTGACGGAGCGACTGCGGCTGTCCTTGATGGTTGCGGCCACATCGGCCTCCTCATCGCCGACCGTTCGACTGATGCTCAGAGTCAGCGTGGTCTGGTCGAGAGGGGTGCCGGACGAGCCGGAGCCGTTGTTGTCGTCGTCAGCGCCCTGCGAGATCGAGATCGAGCAGCTTCCCCCCATCGAGAACGCGAGCAGCAGAGTCACAGCGACGATCCGAACCCCGCACGCAAGTGCGGGGCCCACCGACCGTGGGCCGGTTAGCCGACGTGCCCCGGACTTGCGTCCGGGGTTCGGATACGAGACGCCGGACTGGCTTTCGGGGTTCGGATCGCTACACATCCGAACCCCGCACGCAAGTGCGGGGCCAAGCCACCCACCACTGGCGTACTGGGTTCCGTCAAGCGCGTCCTGCGGCACATGGCTGAACATGGCGTTTGCTCCTTGCACCCGTCAGGATCCGACGGTGATTGTAAGCTCGATCTCCGCCTGCGACGCCGGCGTGTCGTTGTCCGCGACGCGCACGGTGAACGTCGCCGTGGTCGCGCCGGGTTCGGGCGTTCCCGAAATCACGCCGTCTTCTTCGTCGAGCGTCAGACCCGCCGGCAGCGCGGCGCCCTCCGCCAGACTCCAGTGATAGTACGCCGCGCCGGCGTCCGTGCGAAGCGGCAGCCCGCCCGCGGCACTGAGCGATTCGTCGTACGCCGCGCCGATCGTGGCGGCGTCGAGCGCGGTCGTGAGGATTGCGACGGGGACGACGATCTTGAAATCGCGGGCGTCGGTGGACTCCGGCGAGTCGCGGTCGGTGACGGTGATCGTAAACGTCTGCGTCGTCGCCCGCTGGCCCGGCGTCCCGGAAATGACGCCGGTGGACGCACTGAGGCGCAGATAGCTGCTGTCCTCCGTGCTGCCCGGCAAGGCCCCGGCGGTGACGGCCCAGGTGTACGGCTGGCGGCCCCCGCTCGCGGTCAGCCGCACGTTGTAGCTTTCGCCGAGCGGAGCGTCAGCGAGCGACTCGGTCGTGATGGAGACCGCGACGGGGCTGATGACCAGCGTGGCGGAGACCGTTTCGCTCTGCTCGGGATCGCCGCTGTCGGTGACCTGGAGGTCGATGCGTTCGCCGGTGCTCTCGACGACCGGCGTTCCGACGACCTGGTACGTGTTGAAATCGAAGTCCAGTCCGCCGGGCAAACCGACGATTTCGAGGGTGTAGGGCGGCACGCCGCCGGTGATCGTGGCGGCCGCGGAGGCGTATGCGACACCGACGCGGGCTTTTTCGAGCGTGAGCGTGACGGTGAGCTGTTCGATCACGATCAGCGTGTACGCCTTCGTCCCGTGGCGGGCGAAGAAGCCGGACTCCTTGGCCTTCACGGTGAAGTTGTACGTGCCGGCGAGCGTCGGCCGGCCCGCGATCACGCCGTCGTCCTGCGACAGCGACAACCCGGCGGGCAGGCTGCCAGAGATGACCTCCCAGTTGAGGTCGGACGTGTCGTCCGCGACCGCCAGCTCGATGCGATAGGACGAGCCGGTGATCAGGCTCGCGATGGCGTCCGGCGCGATGACGAGGCGCTCGTCGCCATCCGCTCCTATCTCGATGACACAAGCGGGCAGCAGGAGGCCGAGGCCGCCCAGGATCGCCAGGAAGCAACGGTTGCAGGTCATGTCGTCTCCACAGCGCAGCAAAGCCCCGCGGGCCAAAGGCGGCCCGACGACGTGTTAGACACCGCGTCGGGGGCCTGGTTAGCGCCGCGCCGCGACACCATTATCCCGCATCCGGCCAGCGCGCAAAGTGTCCGGGAGCAGCGCACGGTATGCCACCGTCCCGCCGCATCAATGCACCGCGCGCTGCCGCGCTTCCTCCCGCAGCGCGCCGAGCTTCTCCCGCCACGGCGGTCCGCCCAGGTCTGGATGCCAGATCTCCTCCTGAGCAATCGCCTGCATCACGTCGGCGGCTTGCCCGAGCCGCACGGCCAACCGCAACCAGTGATACCGAGCTTCCCAATAGAGCTGCGGGGCGCGGCCGCGCAGCCCGGCGTCGACCAACAGCGCGGCCCATGCTTCCTGGGCCGCGCGCACGTCGTCCGGCGACGACGTATCAGTGAGCTGCGCCGCCGCGACGAGCGCACGCAGCCGCTGGTACGGTCCGTGTCGCGGCCGTGCTGCCAGCAGCGGCTCCACGAGCCGCCGGGCTTCTTCATGGCGACCGCTCAGGTAGCACATCTGCGCCCGGCCGGCCCGGACCGCCTCCACGTGCGCCGCACGCGCCGGGTCCGCTGCGATCCGCCGCTCCAGCTCTTCAAACGCGCTCAGCGCGTCCTCCGCGAGCCGCCGGGCGGCGTCGGCTTGCCCATCATCCCACAAGCGCTGCACCTCGGCCTGGAGGTCCACCGCAAGACCCGCGAGCGCGCCGCCGATTTGCTCCGGGGCCGCGTCACGCGGGAACCGCGCGATCAGCTCCGCGGCTTCGTGATACTCCCGCAGACCGCGGTAGGCACGGATGCGCAGGGCCAGCAGCCGCCCCACCAGCTTGTCGTCCGGGTGGCGCGGCTCGAACTCCGCGACCGCGGCGAGCGCGGCCCGGAAATCGTCCACCCCCGGCGACGCCAACAACTCGGCACCCGCCAGCACCGCTTCGGCTGACCACGGCTGCGCCGCGCCGCCGCGCGCATACGCCTCGCGGGCATAGCGGAGCAGGTTCTCGGCGGCCCGCTGTGCCTCCGTGCGATAGGCACCGTCATCCAACGCGCCGCGCCGCGTCTCGACGCCCCGCCGGCCGCACCACGCCCGGCGATATTGGGCCTCCTCCCAGCGTGGCGCCGAGTTGGGGACCTTTGCGAACGCCGTCGCCGCGGCTGGAAAATCACCCGCCAGTTGCAGCGCCATGGGCAGCAACCAGGCCGCGTCTTCGCGCTGCGGATGGTCGGCGAAGCTCTCAAGCAGATTGCGCAGCGTGTCCGCGAGTTGCAGATAGTCGGCCCGGGCTTGACTTCGCTCCGCGAGCCGGCCCCACAGCCGAAACGCCTGCGTCGCCGCGTCCGCGGCCCGCGCGTGACTGCGGAACTCAGCCGCCAAGCGCTGAAACGTCTGCGCGGCGGCGCGTTCGTCCTGCTGGGCCAACTGGCACCGGGCCAGCTCAAACAGCACGTCCCCGGCGAGCAGAGTGTCCGCTTCGCGCCGCTCGACCGCGACTTGCAGGCGCTCCGCCGCCGCGGCGTAGTCGTGAGCTTCCAGCAGGGCGCGGCCGGTGTAGAGCAGCTCCGTCGTGCTTAGCTCGCGCGGCGGCGTCTGCGCCCCGGTCCCCGCCGCGATGTAGAGCGGCGCCAACTCCGGCCACGGTCCGCCGCGCTCCGCGAGTTTGCGGAACCGGCTCAGCCCGCCGGCGCGCACCTGGCGCACGCGCTGGGCGTCCGCGCGTCCGCCCGCCTGGAGCGCCGCGGCTTCCAGAAGATAGCCATAGGCGTCCCAAAGGTACGCCAGGTTGACATAGAAGCGTGCCGGTTGCTCGGGTTCGGGGAGCGCGTCCGCGTCCTTCTCGACCAGCGGCTTGAGCGTCTTGTGGCCGGCTTCGAACTGTCCCGCCGCGAACTGACAGCGGGCCAGCTCGTACCGCGCCCGCGCCGCCAGCGCTGCGGGCGCCTCGGCCGTCAAGGCGGTCCGCAGCGTCTTCTCCGCGTCGCTGAAGCGTCCCAGCTCACGCCGCACCACGCCAAGACCGATGGCGCACCGCACCCGCGGTTCGCCGTCCACGTCGCCGTCGAGCAACTGCTGGAAGCCGCGCTGCGCCTTGCTGAGTAGCTCCCGACGGCGCTCCTCATCACCGGTTTCGAGCCGTCCCAAATGGCAGCACGTCCAACCCAGATGGAAGGCCAGCTCGACGCGCGCCTGAGTGAACAGGTCGTACACCCCGGCGGATAGCAGTTCCTCCTCGTGGGCGGCCAGCTTCTCCGCCACCGGCGTGAGCGTCGCCGCGGCCCGCTCGCAGAGTTCCGCCGCGGCGGTGAGCACGCGTGTCAGCGGCCCGCGGTCGCCGCGCTGGCCGAGTGTCAGTTCCAGTTCATCCAGCACGCTGGAGGCTTGGGTCGCCAGCAGCACGCCGGCGAATTCCACTTGGGCCGCCGCCAGTCGCACGCGGTCCGCCGCCGCCCCGCCGCGGGCCGCGTCTGCCAGCGACTCGATCCACCTGCGGTACAGATCCGCGGTCTGTCCCGCCAGCCGCGCGCGATCCGCGCCCGGCGGCGTCTCGCGCGCGCGAGCGGCACACGCTTGCGCCTCCTGGTGTTTCTCCTCGGCGGTCTGCGCCGCGAGCGGGGCTGCCAGCGCGAGGACGCATGTCAGAACCCACCACGCAGGTGGTGGCTGGGCGGCCCCGTCCCGGCGCGCCGGGACGTGCGGGGTTCGGGCGCGTGGCAATCCGAACCCCGGACGCAAGTCCGGGGC
>CAYMXT010000047.1:0-8706 GCA_964394415.1 uncultured Planctomycetales bacterium | reverse complement strand
ACGCCGGCCAACCACGCCACGCACCGCCGGCCCCGCACTCGCGTGCGGGGTTCGGGCGCGTGGCAATCCGAACCCCGGACGCAAGTCCGGGGCACGCCGGCCAACCACGCCACGCACCGCCGGCCCCGCACTCGCGTGCGGGGTTCGGAAGGGCGCCGCGACCGAGAAAAACCTGCCGAAGTTCATACCGAAGGCGATTCTGCCAGTGCCGCTTGGGACGGCAAGCCGACAATGCTATCATAGTTGAGGACTATCTCCGACGGGTCGGCCGATAAAGTCCACAGGAGAGGCACATGGACACGCGGCCCATGCGACGCAGCACACTGACTTCCGCGGGGTGTCTGGCCGTCTTGCTCGGCCTGGCCGCACCGGCGGTTGCCCAGGAACGCCCCGTCCCCGCCGGCACGCCGCTGCCGGAGTACGCGCGCGTCTACCACGTGCCCGCCGACGGCGGGGTGTGGCAACGCTCGATCAACGGTCTGCCCAACATCATGCTGACCGGCTATTGGCCGCCGACCAACGAGATGTTGCGGCAGTTCAGCCCGAACCTGGCCCAGAACCCCGCCGGCTGGGTCGGTGAGGACTGGGAAGGCCGCGGCTACAACATCTACGCATTCTTCCCTGAGTTCCCCCAGGGCCTCGGCCGCGGCGAAGGCGACTTGGAGGTCGATTACCAGGACACGTCCGCCGACTACTGGCCGTTTGCGGACCAGCTTCAGCCGCTCGCAAACATCACGTTCGGCCGGGCGCTGCCGGACACGAAGTGGGAGATCGAGTGGAAGGCGCGCAACTACGCCTATTCGCTCTGGTACGACGACTACCTCTCGCCGTGGCGGCCCACCCCGGCCCCGCCGGACGGGAACATGCCGCCGGGCGCGGCCCGCTATTGCACGCTGCCGGTGTGGGAAATCATCGATGCGCTGCTGGCGTCAAACCTCAACGTCTGGCCGATTTATGACGAGGTCGGCGGCGCCGGCAGTTTTCTCTGCGAGTTCATCGCCTATCACGCAATGTGGTACCACGATCTGCACGTCGACCCGAACGACCCCCTGCGCAACCTGGCCGCGGGGCACATCCACGTCGGCAGCAATGTCAGCCTGGAGGACGCGATCGCGGCGACGGAAATCACTGTCCGCGTGCTGACGACGTACCTGGACTTGCAGCGCAAAGTGGCGGGGGACCTGGATTGCGACGGCGACGTGGACTTCGACGACGTGAACCCGCTCGTCCTGGCCCTGTCGGACCCGGCGGCGTATCACGCCGCCTATCCGAACTGCCCACGTCTGAACGCGGATTGCAACGGCGACAGCAGCGTCACGTTTGACGACATCAACGCCTTTGTCGCGCTACTTGCCCCGTAGCGGCCGGGCGGAGCTTACCCGTCGCGGCGGGTACCGGCCGTGGCTTCGTATCTGACGATCGCATTGCTCCGTAGCGTCGGGGCTCCGCACCGGCCGAATCCGAGCCGCGACCGCCAGAGAGCGCTCCGCCCGCTCAGCGCGTGGCCAGCGCCGGCTGGAGATACTTGGCGGCCACGCCCAGAAGCTGCTCGCGCTTGATCGGCTTCGTGGCGTAGTCGTCACACCCCGCCGCCAGACACTTGTCGCGGTCCGACGACATCGCGTGGGCCGTGAGCGCCACGATCGGTCCCGCGTAACCCCGCTCGCGAAGCCGGCGCGTCGCGGTGTAGCCATCCAGCACGGGCATCTGCATGTCCATGAAGATCAAATCAAAGGGCTGACCGGCGTCGCGCGCCGCCAGGGCCCGCTCGGTCGCGAACTGCCCGTTCTCAACGATCGTCACGTCCGCCCCGGCCTTGCGAAGCAGATGCGAGATGAGCTTCTGGTTGTCGGGGCCGTCCTCGGCCAGCAGCACGCGCCCGCAGAGCTGCGTGGACGCGGCGGCACGCGGCGCGGGGTCCGGCGGTTGTACCGCGAGCAACGACGGCGGGCCTTCGACAAAACGCACGCCTTCCAACGGGCCGGTCGCCACGGTCGCGGTGAAGATACTCCCCTGCCCCGGCGTGCTCTCGACTGTGATGGTGCCGCCGAGCATCTGCGCCAGGCGCAGACTGATGGACAAGCCCAGCCCGGTCCCGCCGAAGCGGCGTGAGGTCGAGCTGTCCGCCTGTGCGAAGGGGTTGAAGACATGGGCGCGCTGCGCGGGGGTCATGCCAATGCCCGAGTCGATCACGTCAATGTGCAAGAGGGCCTCCGCCGGCGTCCGGTCCACGCAGCGGGTCACCAGCCGCACCCCGCCGCGCTCGGTGAACTTGAGCGCGTTTCCGACCAGGTTGACGAGAATCTGCCGCAGGCGCGTGGGGTCGGTTTGGATTGTCTCGGGCAAGGGTCCGCCGCATTCGACGGTAAACGTGAGGTTCTTGTCGACCGCGCGGACGCGCATCAGCGACTCGACCTCGGCGAGGATCTGGAACGGCGAAACCGGCAGCGTCTCGACGCTCAGTTTGCCGGCTTCGATCTTCGAGAGATCGAGGATGTCGTTGAGGATTTGGAGCAGGTGCTGGGCATTGCGGCGGACGGTGCTGGTGAACTCGAGCATCTGGGAGTTCCCGAAGTTGCAGTTGCCGACACAGCCTTCGGCGATGAGGTCGATGTAGCCGAGGATCGCGGTCATGGGCGTGCGGATTTCGTGGCTCATGTTCGCCAGAAACTCGCTCTTGGAGACGTTTGCGGCCTCCGCCGCGGTTGCCATGCGGTTGGCCCGTTCGATCGCGTGTTCGAGGGCCGCGTTGATGCGGGTCAATTCGGCGTTGGCGGCCTGGGCGGCCTGCGACGTGGTCGCCAGTTCGTCGTTCGTCAGGCGCAGCGCCTCCTGCTGGGCCTGGAGCTGCTGGCGCTGGGCCTCCAGCTCCAGGTTGGCGGCGTGCAGCGCGGCGGCCTGAGCGCGCATCTGCTCACGCTGCGCTTCCAGCTCCTGATTGGCCTGCGCCAGCGCGGTGGCGTGGGTGCGAAGCTGCTCGGCGGCCCGCCGGCGCTCGGTGATGTCGGTGACGATTGAACAGAGGCACGTGCGACCGCGGAATGGCAGCGGCGTGCGGTAGACCTCGACGTCGCGGCATTCCCCGGAAGCCAGGCGGTGCTGCAAATAGAAGCGCGCCTGCTCGCCCCGCAATGCGGCCCCCAGTTGGGCGCGCATTTCCGCGGGCGACGCCACGATGAGCTCGGTAACACGGCGCGCGGTGAACTGCTCCGCAGTGTATCCATAGTAGACACACGCCGCCCGGTTGGCCGCCACGATTGCGTCGCTCTGGGGGTCGATCAGAAACATCACCGCCGCGTTGTCTTCGAACAGTCCGCGGTATTGGCGCTCCGACGATGCCAGGCGCGCGGCGTACTCGCGCAGCCGGCGACGCGTGGCCGCGATGCCGAACAGCAGTCCCGCGCAAATCAGGATCGTGCCGGCCAAGCCGCAGAGCAGGTAGATGAAGTCTGGTTGCAATGGTCAGCTCATACGTGTCCAGCGGCGACGGGACGTCGCGTCCGGCGCGGCTTTCCATGAACTCCCGCGTTGGGAAAAGTCGCCGGGGAGGGCACGCACCGCGCGCGGCGAGCGACCCGCCGCCGCATTGGGCATCGGCAAATACCGGAGGTTCCTGCACGAGATGCCGGATGCGGGGAAACCCCGATGCAGCCGGGCACGCGCGGGTAAACCACGGTGCGTTGCGGAGAACCGTGGCGGCGGGTTTTTTCAGGACGCGCCGTGCGCCTATCCGGACCCCGCACACAAGTGCGGGGACAGCCGTCCGTGGGCCGGTTAGCCGACGCGCCCCGGACTTGCGTCCGGGGTTCGGATTGCTACACATCCGAACCCCGCACGTCCCGGCGCGCCGAAACCGGACCCGCCCGCTCCCGGCGCGCCGGGACGTGGCGGGTTCTGTTCGCGGTTCCTGAATGGACGTGCGCACATGGGCCGCGCCTGTCCGAGCCGCCGGCGCCAGCTCGCGGACGTACTTGCGACCGCTCGCGCGGTCGGCTCGGATCTGCGCTGCCGAATCGCGCGCGGTGATTCAGCGCCCGGCCGCCGCCTGTTCGATGCGTCCGGCGTCCGCCTGAAAGCGGCGCTCGCTGAACAGTCCGACGAACGCGATGCTGGCGACGATCGTGATGGCAATCGGCACCAGGAAGATCTTGGCCCACGCATGTCCGCCCGTCGGCAGCACGAACAGGCCCGCGATCTGGCCCGCCAGCAGACTGCCGAAGAGCATCCCCACGCCGTTGGTCGCGAACACGATCAACCCTTGCGCGCTCGCGCGGATGTCCTTCGGGGCCAGGCGCTCGACCGCAATCATCCCACCGACGAAGAAGAACGAGTAGCAGATGCCGTGCAAGCACTGCGCGCCGATAACCAGCCACGTGGGCTGGCCGATCGCGAAGACCGCGTAGCGCACCGGCCACGCGAGAATGCCGAGGAAGATCGTCGCCCGCGTCCCCAAATGCCGCAGCGACGGCGCCAGCAGCAGCATGATGAGCACTTCGGCGATTTGCCCCAGGCTCATGGCGAAGTTGGCCTGGCTCTCGGGCAGCCCGATGCCCGTGCCCGGCTCGGTCAGAAACAGGAACGTCAGGTTGTAGTAGAACGGCAGCTCAATCGCGACGATGAACGAAATCACCAGCAGCACGGCGAAGTTGCGGTTGCTCGCCAGCTTGAGGGCCTCCAGAAACGCGTAGGGGTTCTTGGCTTCCTTCGTCGGCGGCGTGTTCGGCAGCGTGAAGCAGTAGATCCCCATCAGGGCGGACAACACCGCCGCGGCGATCAGGCAGTCGCCGATGTGCGACACACCGGGGGCCTCGCGCTCCCACATCCGCAGGTAGGCACTCATCGCCCAGTTGATGAAAATCCAGCCGAGCGTGCCCCACACGCGGATGTTGCCGAACTTCTTGCTGTCCTGCATGTGGTGGAACGAAATCGCGTTCGTCAGCGCGATCGTGGGCATGTACAGCACGGCGTAGCCGAGGACCGTGAGCCACAGCGGCCAGAACTCGTGCTGCCGCCAGGCGACCAGCAGCAACGCCGCCCCCACCAGGTGGACCGCCCCGGTGAAGACCTGGTTCGGCAGGAACCGGTCGGCGATCCAGCCGGCGATGAGCGGCGAGAGCATGGCCCCGATGGCGGTGGTGAGATAGACGAGGTTGATTTCCGGGTCGGTAAACCCGAGGTTGCGCATGTGTCCGGCGACGAGCACCGCCCACGAGCCCCAGATCGCGAACTCGATGAACATCATGATCGAGAGGCGGAACGTGAGCAGTGCTGGGGCGGCGCGACCCGGCGTGCCGGGTACCGCGGGAGCGGCCGTCGACGAACTCATGCGGGTCTCCTTGCGAGTGCAAGCGCCAAGCGGAGGTGCTCGATTGGCCACGGAATCGTATCGCGACCGCCCCGCGGGGTGAAGGCGCGCGTCGCGCCTTTGTAATCCGTGCCGTGAAGCGTTCGCGAGCGCTTCCGAGCCAGAGAGGTCGGTCGCAGGGCGCCGTTTCGCCGTTTCGTCGCGCCCGGCGGTGCCCGGCCAGGCCGGCCGCGAAGGCGGCCACGCGGGGCCCAAGTCACTGGTACCGGGCTTGCTTGGACGGTTGGGGGGACCGTATACTGCGCCGGCTTCGAGACTCCGGGAAGACCGCAGTCGGGAGATGTGTTGATGTCGCCAACTCGCAAGCGGAAGTGGCTCGCCGGCCTGCTGATCGTGGGTTCGGCGACGGTGTTTCAGTACCTCCCGACCGGGTGCGGAAACTACTTCGTATCGCAGGCCCTGACCGCGTTTGACTTCTGCGCGGTCTTCAACTGCACCGGGGGCAGTTTTGTCGACATGTGCAACCCGGTCGCGTTGCTGACCGATTGCCCGACGACGGGCGATCAGTCCCAGTAAGCCACTACGAACCAGCCGCAGGCTCAGAGGTACATCCCGTGACTCGTCGTCGAAACGCTTTCGTGACCCTCGCCGCCGTCGTTGCCGGGAGCTACCTGCCGGTCATGGGCTGTAGCGATCTGGGGACGTACCTGGGCAGCCTGAACCCGTGCGGGACGATCCTGAATTGCGACCCGGTGCAGTATCGGTTCATCTCGTCCGGGTACGATGGGCCGGGGGCCGACCCCGAAGTCGACCCGTCCTGCACGTATCCGCCGTTCTGCGACAACGACCCGTTCGTGCAGACCCAGACCACCGGGAACTAGCTGCAACCCCGCGGACAGGACCGGGGTCGCATGGACGTCGCGGTCTTCATCACCTGCCTGACCGACACGTTTTTTCCGCGTGTGGGTCTGGCGGTGGTCCGTCTGCTGCGGCATTTCGGCTGCCAGGTCCACTTCCCACCCAAGCAAACCTGTTGCGGGCAACCCGCTTACAACAGCGGCTTCCACCAGGAGGCGGCGTGCCTGGTACGCCGCATGACAAGCGTCTTCGACGGCTACGCGCAAGTGGTCACGCCGTCGGCCTCCTGTGCGACGCTGGTGACGCGGCATGGGCCGGAGCTGCTGGGCGACGACCCGCAGGCACACGCCGCAGCGGACGCGCTGGCGGGCAAGACGCACGAAATCCTGACCTTCCTGCGCGACCGGCTCGAGGTGGACCTCGCGGAGGCGCTCCGCTTCGACGAGCCGGTCACGTTTCACTATTCCTGCCACGCGCGCGAGACGTACAGCGCGGCGGAGCTGCAAGGCTGGCTGGCTGGCCGCAACGCCGATTGGCTGCGCGTGCCGCGCCGGGCGGATCTGTGCTGCGGCTTTGGCGGGTTGTTTGCGGTCGAGTTTCCCGAGCTGAGCGGCGCGATGCTCAACGACAAGCTCGACGAGCTGGCCGCGACGGGCGCCGAGCTGGTCGTCTGCAATGAGGCCGCGTGTGCGCTCCAGCTCATGGGCGGCGCGCGCCGGCGCGGCCTGCCGCTGCGTTTCAAGCACCTGACCGAGTGTCTCGCGGAGTCGCTCGGGCTGCTGGAGCCGCAGACATGAGCACATCGGAGCTGCGTGCCCGCCTCGCCGCCGCGGTCGCCGACCGCCGGGTCGTGCAGGCGGTCCACCTGGCGACGTGGAGAAAAGTGGACCAGCGGGCGGCGGCGATGGCGGAGCTGCGGCACTACGAAGCGTTGCGCGACCGCGCGGCCCGGCTTCGTCAGCACGTGCTCGAGAAACTGCCGCAGTACCTGGAGCAGTTCACGGCGCAGCTCGAATCGCGCGGCGTTCACGTTCACACCGCCCCCGATGCCGCGGCGGCCCGGCGCATCATCGCCGAGATCGCGACCACGCGCGGACTGAAGCTGGCGGTCAAATCGAAGAGCATGACGACCGAGGAGGTGGGCCTCAACGAAGCCCTGGAGCAGGCCGGCGTGCGCGTCGTCGAGACCGATCTCGGCGAGTTCATTGTGCAGCTCGACCACGACCGGCCCAGCCACATCATCACGCCGATCATCCACAAGGACCGCCGGCAGGTCGCGCAGACCATGGCCCGCGAGCTCGGCTGCGAGTACACCGATGATCCGACGGCCCTGGCGAAGATCGCCCGGCGGCACCTGCGCGACATCTTCCGGCGCTGCGACCTTGGCATCACGGGCGTGAACTTCGGCGTGGCGGAGACGGGCACGCTCTGCCTGGTGACGAACGAGGGCAATGGGCGGCTGACCGTCACGCGGCCGCGCGTCCACGTCGCTTTGCTGGGCATCGAGAAGCTCGTTCCGCGCCTCGTCGATCTGCCGGTTTTCTTGAAACTGCTCGCACGCTCCAGTACCGGGCAACCCCTGGGGGCATACACGACGCTCATCACCGGCCCGCGGCGGCCGGGCGACGTGGACGGCCCGCAAGAAATCCATGTCGTGCTGCTCGATAACGGCCGGTCGGAAATCCTGGCCGGTCCGCTGCCGGAGGTGCTCCGTTGCGTGCGCTGCGGGGCGTGTCTGAATGCCTGCCCGGCGTATCGCAACCTCGGCGGGCACGCCTACAACAGCGTCTATCCGGGACCGATCGGCAGCCTGCTCAGCCCGCTGCTCCATGGCCACGAGCACGACGGATTACCGCGTGTGTCCAGCCTGTGCGGCGCCTGCCAGGTCGCGTGCCCGGTGAAGATCGACATCCCGGCGCTACTGGTGCGGCTGCGGAGTTTGACGCGTGACCGCCAGCCGTGGACCAAGCGGCTCGGCCTGCGGGCGTGGGCCTGGGCGATGAAGTGGCCGGGGGCATACCGGCTTGGACAGGCGCTGCTGCGCGAGGTGTTGCCCGACGACGGCGACGGTTGGGCCACCCACGGCGTCGGCCCGCTGAAGGACTGGACCGCGCAGCGCGACTTGCCGCGGCCCGCGGCCCGCAGCTTCCGGCAGCTCTGGGACGAGACGCTTCGTGACGAAGCTACGGACCGCGAAGTTCCACTTCGCGCCGGGGACCGCGAAGTTCCACTTCGCGATGAACCGTTGCCACCGCCACCCGGCGCGGCACTCCACGAAGTTGAAGCGGGTACAAACCTGCCCGACCGCTTCGCCGCCGCCGCGGCCGCGGTCGGCGCCCGCGTGTGGCGCACCGACGCCGGCGGCTGGGCGGCGGTGGTCGGCAACATTCTGCGCGACCAAACGGTACGGTCCGCGTTAGTCGAAGCGCAGCCGGGGACGGCGTTAACGCCGGCGTGTGTGACGGCCCTGACCGGCATCCTGCATGACGCCGGCGTGCGGGTGTGTACGACGCCGGACGATGAGACGCTGTTTTCGGTAGACG